>DAOUPA010000298.1 GCA_030626405.1 Planctomicrobium sp. | reverse complement strand
GAATTAAAAGGGCACGAATCGTACGTCTACAACGTCGCGTTTCACCCTAATGGCAAAACGATGGTCACCGGGGATTTGTACGGCAATTTGTTTGATTGGGATCTCACCAGCGGTGAGAAAAAACGTGCCTGGAAGGCGGAGACGCTCACTAAATACGACAAGACATTCCATGCTCAGATCGGTGGTTTTCGCGGCATGAAATTCAGCAAGGATGGCAAGCAGCTTGCCTGTTCAGGGATCACGAATGTGTCGAATGCGTTCGCCGGCATCGGGAATCCGAGCGTTGTGATCTTTGATTACGAAAAGGGAACACAGACAATTGAACACCTTTCGAAAGGACCGCTCAAAGGCGTTGCCTGGAATGTTGCCTTGCACCCCGAAAACCTGATCCTCGGTAGCACTGGCGGATCAGGCGGAAACCTTTTGTTCTGGAAATCAGGAGAGAAAGAAACATTCCATCAATTCAAAATGCCCTCCGACGTTCGCGATTTCGATCTCTCACCAGACGGCAAATCCATCGCATGCGCCTTGGGCAACAGCCATCTTGGCATCTGTCTGATGGATATCAAGGCAGGTTGACATCCTGTTTTATCTTGAATTGACATCTCCTGTTCATTCGTAAATTTTAAATCCCCGCCTTCTCGTTACCAGCCGTCTCATAAGCGTTCCTTAATGCATGAGCGTAGTGACGTCTCCTTTTGTTGTCTTCTCAACTTGCACGATCAAGTCGGAACACAGGAGGGGCATCACATCAATGATGATCGACATTGACGACCATCACGGCAAATAAGAATTGGTTGGTAACAAGCGGTCCTCTTTGGCTTCGCATTCGCTAACATTCTGCTAAGAATGGACTCTATCGAGCGAATAATGTAGATGCCGAGATGGCAAGTGCATTTCCTTCTCCTTCAATCCCTCACCCCTTGTCGACCTCAACGATCGCGCAGGATGGAAACATGAGCAAAAAAATCGAAACGCATTCTACGACGATCCTCGCGGTTCGTCACAAGGGGAAAATCGCCATCGGTGGCGACGGACAAGTGACATATGGGCAGATGGTTCTGAAGCAAGACACTCGCAAGATTCGGAAGATATTGAACGACACGGTCATCGTTGGATTCGCCGGGTCAACGGCAGATGCTTTTTCCTTGTTGGAACGTTTCGAAGAGAAGGCTAAAGACTTTCCAGGGAATCTCCCCAGAGCGGCGACGGAGCTGGCTCGCGATTGGCGAACGGACCGTATCCTTCGCAGGCTCGAAGCGATGCTGATTGTGATCAACGCTGAACATCAACTCTTGATTACCGGTCAGGGTGATGTTGTTGTCCCGACCGATGGTGTGCTCGGAATTGGTTCCGGCGGACCGTATGCCGTTTCGGCGGCGCGAGCGCTGTTGCGTCATTCGAATTTGACTGCTGGTGAGATTATCAAAGAGTCTCTGAAAATTGCATCGGAAATCGACGTTTACACAAACGATAACATCATTGTTGAGGAAATCACGTGTCAGAACTGACGCCTAAAGAAGTTGTTGCAAAGCTTGATGAGTATATCATCGGCCAAAAAGATGCCAAGCGAGCTGCCGCGATCGCATTACGAAATCGCTGGCGTTGGAAGCAGTTGCCGGAAGAAATGCGTAAAGAGGTCACTCCCAAGAACATCTTGATGGTCGGTCCGACTGGTGTCGGCAAGACAGAAATCACCCGGCGTCTCGCCCGGCTCACTGGTGCTCCTTTTGTGAAAGTTGAAGCGACGAAATATACCGAAGTCGGTTACTACGGTCGCGATGTTGAGAGCATGATCCGTGATCTTGTCGAATCGGCGATTACAATCGTGAAAGCAAAAAAACGAGTTGAGATCATCCAGAAGGCACAGCAGCAAGTCGAAGAACGCATCCTTGATCTACTTGTTCCAATGGAACAAACATGGCCAGCGGAAGAAGATCCTGAAACAGAAGCCCGCCATCAGCGGACGCGCGAGAAGTTCCGCGAAATGCTGGCAGCCAAGGAACTCGAAGACCGCGAAGTCGATATTCATCTCGAACAGCGGCAAAGTCCGGTTCAAGTCTTCTCGAACATGGGCATGGATCAGATGGATCAGAATTTGCAAAGCATGTTTGAAAAGATGATGCCGAAGCAGCAATCTCATCGCAAGGTGACTGTTCGAGATGCCCGCGAACTGTTGCTGGAACAGGAAGTCGAATCACTCATGGACCCAGATGTGGTTCATGAAGAATCAATCTTCCTTGCCGAAGAGACCGGAATCATCTTCATTGATGAACTCGATAAAGTCGCGGGCGGCTCCGAGGGGAGCAAAAGCGCCGACGTCAGCCGACAGGGAGTCCAGCGCGACCTGCTACCGATCGTCGAAGGGACGACCGTGCAGACTCGTTACGGAAACGTAAAGACTGACAACATTCTCTTCATCGCTGCCGGTGCGTTTCACCGCTCGCGCCCATCGGACTTAATGCCAGAACTTCAAGGACGTTTTCCGATTCGCGTCGAACTTCATGACCTGACGCGCGACGACTTCTTACGAATCCTCACCGAGCCAGCGAGTTCTCTCACGCAGCAGTATGCCGCTTTGCTGGAGACTGAAGGGGTCAAGGTTGAGTTCGCCGAAGACGGCCTTGCCAAGCTGGCCGACATCGCCTTTCAACTGAACCAGTCCTCCCAAAACATCGGCGCCCGACGACTACATACTGTCCTCGAAAGACTGCTAGAAGACGTCAGTTTCGAAGGCCCAGACTTAAAAGGACAAACAGTCAAAGTCGACGCCAATTACGTCAACGAAAAACTCGCCGAAGTGACACAGACCGATGATTTGAGCAAGTTTATTTTGTAAGATATGTTTTGCCATTCATGCACAACAAGAATAGCTTGAGCGATCTCTGAAATGTAACGAGGATGCCTCCCATGAAGATCGCAGCGACCGGCATATTTTCCATCCTGATTGCATGCGGAATCGTCATCGCCCCATGGGCTCCCTTCGTCTTCTTTTGGCTATCACTCCACTGGCTTGGTTTCGTGCTTAATATGTGGCCAATTTATTTGGGAATCGTCTTCGGTCTCGTCACGTTTTGGGTTCTATTGGAACGGACGAGGAAGAAGTATGGTTTTAAAACATGACCACGCGGAACAGTTTTCGTAGGACAAGCTTCTCTCCAATTTTGCGAGGGCGGAGTGACTCGGTTCGATAGTACTTGAGAGACATTTCCCTGAGAGACGTGAAGTGTGGGAACGGGCGTGGATTGGTGGTTCGTTTTCCTCGTGATTATTGACGATTTGGTCTGAATCAAACGCAGTGAATCGATCAGATGACCTGTGAGCCCTCTTCGTGGCTCCCAATTCACCGCAAACCAACATTTCTTTATTCCCCGCTCTCTATCGATCAGATATAAATAGGTGTTGAAATATAGTCTGTCTGTTCGAGGCGGTGTGTTGTGCGATTGTTGGTAGCGACTTCTTTTCTTTTGGCCTCGGCTGCCGTTCTGCTGGGTGCGGAGCGGGAGGAGTTGGATTTCTTTGAGAGCAAGATCCGACCTGTTCTGGTCAAGCATTGTTATGAATGTCATTCTGCCGAGAGTGAATCACTCAAAGGTGGGTTGCTGGTTGACTCCGCGCCGGGGCTGTTGAAAGGGGGCGATTCAGGGACCTCGCTTGTAAAAGGAAAACCGGTCGAGAGCTTGCTGCTGGAAGCGCTCAAGTACGAATCGTTTGAGATGCCTCCGGAAGGCAAACTTTCTGATGCTGTGATTGCTGATTTCGAAAAATGGATTGCAATGGGGGCTGCCGATCCGCGAACAAAATTGCTTGTTCCTAAGCAAGGAACGAAGGGAATCGACATCGAAGCCGGGCGTCTGTTCTGGGCGTTCCAACCACCGGAGTCTCATGTTATTCCGAAAGTGCAAGACGCAGACTGGCCTCACAACTGGGTCGACAATTTCATTTTGCAGCGACTTGAAGAAAACAACACGCAGCCAATGCCCAACGCCGAGCGGGCGACGCTTCTGCGGCGTCTTGCTTACGACTTGACTGGACTGCCGCCTCGACCGGAGGAAGTGGAAAAGGTTCTTTACAGTGATGATCCGCAAGCGGTCACGAAGTACATGGGCCGATTGCTCGCGTCACCACAGTTCGGTGAACACTGGGGCCGTCACTGGCTCGATGTCGCCCGCTATGCTGACTCGAACGGCGGCGACTTCAACGCAACGTTCCACAACGCCTGGCGCTACCGAAATTACGTTATTGAGACTTTCAACGCGGACCGACCATTTAATCAATTCGTCATCGAACAAATCGCCGGCGATTTGCTCGATTCGTCGAGTCATAAAGAGCGTGAGCGTAACGTCGTCGCGACTGGTTTTTTGATGTTCGGCACGAAGATGCTCAGCGAACGCGACAAAGAAAAGCTGCGGATGGACATTGTTGACGAACAGGTCACCAGCATCGGCAAAGCTTTCATGGGAATGACGCTTGGCTGTGCTCGCTGCCACGATCACAAATTTGATCCGATCCCGACGGCGGACTACTATGCACTGGCAGGAATTTTACGTAGCACGCAAACGCTCGACGGCGAGATTCAGAAATACGTCTCCAACTGGACCCGTCAACCGCTCCCGATGACGCCGGAGCACGCTACGGCTCTTCAGGAGTACAAAAACAAAACCAGCCAACTCAAGAAGGAGATCAAAGAGAGCGAAGCGAAAGCAAAATCGCTGAAGACGATATCTTCGCGGTCGAACATTCTCAAACAGGGAATCGTGATTGACGATTCCGAAGCTGAAGTGATTGGGAACTGGAAGGCGTCGGTTTACTCCAAAAACTTCATAGGCAAAGGCTACATTCACGATGATCGTCAGGAGCGAGGAAAGAAGCGTGTCATTTTCAAAACGAATGTCCCAGCGGATGGCGAGTACGAAGTTCGTTTCGCTTTTCCAGGCTCTGGTGGTCGGGCGTCGAATGTTCCGGTGACAATTACTCATGCGGACGGGGTGAGTTCCATCATCGTCGACCAGACGAAACAGGCGCCGATCCTGACAATGCTCAAACCGCTCGGACGTTTCAATTTCACGAAAGATCAACCGGCTGTCATCGAGATTTCGAACAAGAATGCAAACGGCTATGTGATTGTCGATGCAGTTCAGATTGTTTCAATCGAAGAATTGGAGAAAGACGCCGGCGCTGATGACACCGGAGTTCTGGCAGAGCTGGAAGCAATCAAAAAGGAGATTGCTCAACAGAAAGTCAAGCTGAAAGAAATTGAAGCGAACGCTCCCGCACCAGCACCTCTGGCACTTGCCGTTCGGGAAGCAAAGGAGCAGGGCGATTACTTCGTCTGCATTCGTGGAGAACATCGCAACCTCGGCCCGAAAGTTTCTCGCGGGTTCCTCAGCGTCGCAAATTTTGAAGGCGCCCCAGAGATTGAAGTTGGCCAGAGCGGTCGGCTCGCTTTGGCGAAATGGGTCGCTGACCCGCAACATCCGCTCACCGCGCGGGTCTATGTGAATCGAATTTGGCATCACCTCATGGGAGCTGGCCTCGTACGCAGCGTCGACAACTTCGGGACACTCGGCGAGCGCCCGACGCATCCTCTTCTTCTCGATCAACTCGCAGTGGAATTCATCGAACATGACTGGTCAACGAAATGGCTCGTACGGGAAATCGTTTCCAGTCATACCTACCAGTTAACAAGTCAGTACGACGAAAATCGCTGGCAAGCCGACCCGGAGAACCGCTTGCTCTGGCGAGCGAATCGCAAACCGCTGCCTGCCGAATCAATTCGCGACACGATGCTCCTTGCCGCCGGTAAACTTGACTTCACTCCTGGAGGACCACCAGTCGCCAACCTCGGCACCCTCGTTACGGTCAACAATGCAGACGACAAAGGCGTGCAACTGAAGGAAACAACAATTCGAACGCTCTATCAACCGGTCATTCGCAACGAATTGCCATCGCTGATGCGCGTCTTCGATTTTGCCGATCCTGACTTCGTGCTCGGTCAAAGAACACAAACAACAGTTCCGGCTCAGGCACTGTGGATGCTGAACGGTCCGTTTCTCGGAGAACAGGCAGAGAAAGTCGCCGGCCGACTGTTGCAGCAAGAACTTTCAACCGATGGCGAAAAGCTTGAACGGCTGTTTCTCTTCACACTCGGACGCCCACCGACGAAATTGGAAACCGAAGTCTCGGTGGAATTCATTGCAGCAAACGAAGGTGACCAAAAAGAAACCTGGACTGATCTCACGCACGCACTATTCGCTTCATCAGCATTTCGAATGCTGGATTAGAGATAATTGAAACGTGTGCGAACTGTTCCGAGAAATAAATGAACATGAATTGAATTGCCTTCTGTCCCTCTCCCCTGAGGGGGAGAGGGGCAGGGTGAGGAGGCAAACACAAGACAATGAACCTAATGGAAAACGACCAAGCCAAAATCAGACGTCGTTCTCTCCGGCAAACAGCACAAAGCCGGAAACGCTCATCTGGACGGTGCTCCGCAGCCGAAAACTGGAAGGATTAAAATTCCGCAGACAACATTCCATCGAACCATACATTGCAGATTTTGTTTGCCTTGATTTGAAACTGATTGTCGAGATTGATGGAGAACATCACGATGATATTTACCCTGCCGATCAGCGACGGCAGGCGTATTTAGAGTCGAAGGGATACCGAGTGATCCGTTTCAACAATGTGGATGTTCTGGAGGATGTGGAAGGCGTTGCAATTGCGATTCGAAAGGTTTGTTTTGGAATTGAATGCGTAGTAAAAACCCTCACCCTAACCCTCTCCCAGAGGGAGAGGGGACAAAAGATGAGAAAGACACAATGACTATCAACCGACGGCAACATCTCAAACAGTTATTCGCCGGGAGCGCGGCGGTCTCCATGACAGGATTGACCGGACAGACACTCGAAGCGGCATCAAGTCCCCCGCAGATTTCGCATCATGCTGCGAAGGCGAAGCGGGTCATTTTTCTGTTCATGCATGGTGGCCCGAGTCACGTCGATTTGTTCGATTACAAGCTCGAATTACAAAAGCACGATGGTGGTGAGCTTCCGTTTGAAACTCCCTCAAACATTGATGCGAAACGAGTGCTGATGAAGTCTCCCTGGCGATTCAAGCGGCATGGGGAATGTGGTCAGTGGGTCTCGGAACTCTTGCCGCATATTGCTCAGAAAGTCGATGACATCTGCCTCATCAAATCGATGCACAGTCGCGGGCAATCGCACGGTCAGGCGGTTTCGATGCTGCATACCGGCAGCGACAATCTCGCTCGCCCATCGGTCGGTGCCTGGATTTCTTACGCACTTGGCAAAGAGAACAATGACCTCCCGGCGTTTGTCTCGATTGGTCCATCGAGCGGACACGGTGGTCCGCGCAACTATGGCTCCGCGTTTTTGCCAGCGGCGCATCAGGCAACGACAATTGGTCGACAGGGAAAACTGGGCGATGCGACAATCGAGCATCTTCATGCTCCAGAAGATCAACGCGACCGCCAACAGCGGCGTCTCTCGCTGATTCAATCTCTCAATAAATCACATCTCAATCGACTCGGTCCCGACAAACACATCTCGGGGATGATCGAAGCCTACGATCTTGCCAGTCGCATGCAGCGTGTTGCGCCGGGTGTTCTTGATCTCTCGCAAGAAACAGAAGAAACACAAAAGTCATACGGCATCGGCACAAAAGAAACCGACAACTTCGGTCGTCAATGCTTGCTTGGTCGGCGGCTGCTGGAGTCCGGTGTCCGCTATGTGGAACTCTCCACCGGCAATGTTTGGGACCAGCATGGTAACCTCAAGTCCGGTCACGAGAAGAATTCACTCGCAACCGACAAACCGATTGCGGCATTGCTCAGCGACCTCAAGGCGCGTGGTCTCTTGGAAGACACACTCGTTGTCTGGAGCGGAGAATTCGGTCGCACGCCGACTGTACAAGGCAGCAACGGTCGCGATCACAACCCCCAAGGCTTCTGTAGCTGGATGGCAGGCGGCGGCGTGAAGAGTGGTTTCTCGCACGGTGAAACCGACGACTTCGGCTACCACGCCGCGATTGATCGCGTCCACATGCACGACCTTCACGCCACAATTCTGCACCTCTTAGGCCTCAATCACGAACAACTCACCTACCGCTTCGCTGGAAGAGATTTCCGACTGACCGATGTGGCCGGAAAAGTGGTGGAGGAAGTGATTGCTTGAGGATTGATGTTACGTAGAATCGAGTGTCGTAGGAATTCATTGATTAACCGAGGGCATTTTTGTTTGGTTAACATGCCCTGAATTCAATGCAAATGTGAATCCCGATGTTTCAAATCGTTTCACCACCACCGACGAATAACCCTCACCAACTCGCCTCCGGTACCGCATTGCTCATCATCGCAATGATATTATTCGTGGCGACGTATTCGGTTTCAGTAAACACGCCCTCGACAGTAAAAGAACCCCAAACAGAAGACGGTGCCTCACAGCCAAGAGCATTCATGGTTGCTGACCGAGATTGGTGGAAGTGGTACGGCGAAGAGTATGTTGAAAAGTACGGCGAGCCAACAGAACTTCAGTACAGAGGAAAAAATGTCAATCTCAAATGGCTCGCAGAGCATGACCGCCTCGATCATCTCTTTTTGT
>DAOUPA010000647.1 GCA_030626405.1 Planctomicrobium sp. | reverse complement strand
TGCATGAAATTGTACAACGCTTTGTTGAGTCCCACGCCGAGGGAATCGTGATCGACCCCAGTTGGATCGATGAAGTCGATGTCGTTCTTTGCGAAGGAAACCGCAGGCAGTGGGATCAGTTGAATGCCGTACTCTTCCGGGTTTTTTCCCACTGGTGAATGTACTGTGCAAGTGAAGCGATGGAAGAAGCCGGATTGGATGCAGTCTTCCTCAAACAACTGCCGGACGTATTCCAATGCATCAATGGTGTCTTGTACAGTTTGTGTCGGAAACCCATACATCAGGTAAGCGTGAACAAGAATGCCGACATCGCTGAATGCGCGCGTCACTCGCGCAACTTGTTCGACCGAGACGCCCTTCTTCATCAGATTCAGCAGTCGGTCCGAGGCAACTTCCAGGCCACCGGAAATCGCGATGCAGCCACTTTCGGACAGCAATTCGCACAGTTCTGGAGTGAATGATTTTTCGAACCGAATGTTGCCCCACCAGGACACTGTGACCTTGCGACGCAACAACTCTTCCGCCATTGTTTTGAGTGCTTTCGGTGGCGCGGCTTCGTCCACAAAGTGAAAGCCTGTCTGGCCTGTTTCCTGGATGATCGTTTCGATGCGATCCACCAAAGTGCTTGCGGCGACACCGTCGTAGCGACCAATGTAGTCGAGCGTTACATCGCAAAAGCTGCACTTTTTCCAATAGCAACCATGAGCGACCGTCAGTTTGTTCCAGCGACCGTCAGACCACAATCGGTGCATGGGGTTGAGCATGTCCAGTGTTGAAAGATATTGATCAATCGGCAGACCGTCCCATGTCGGAGTGCCAACTTCAGCGAATGGGATATCGGGTTCCGGGTGATTGATGTATTGCACGGTACCAGAGTGATCAGTTTTTGAATCATCCGTGTGCACAAACGTCCGCACAAGTTGATGCAGTGGTCGCTCGCCACGAAGCTGCTCCAGCAAAGCGAGGAGCGGACGTTCGCCATCATCCAGCGTGACATAATCGAAATAGTCGAACACGCGAGTTTCGGTCATCTCCCGCAATTCCGTATTCACGAACCCGCCGCCCAGAACAGTGATGATACCGGGGTGTTTGATTTTGATTGCCTGAGCGATACGGAATGCCGCATACACGCAACCTGGAAACGGCACCGAGATCAGAACGATGTTCGGCAGATGTCGGTCAGTGGCAGCCAGCGTCAGATCGCGCAGGTTACTGTCGACGAGATTCATTGGTGCGGTCAAGGCATTAGCAAGCGGGTCAAAGGTCGGCTGACTGGCGGCTAGCGATTCTGCGTAGCGAACAAATTCAAATCGTGGATCAATCGCTTCACGTAGAACGTCGGCGAGGTCGCTCAGATATAGCGTCGCAAAGTGTCTAGCTCGATCCTGAACTCCCAATGCTCCAAACGCCCATCCTAATGGGTCCCCACCATCGTCTTCTCCGTCGTTATAGGCCTCCAAGGCATCAAACCGAGAACCTTCCGGGAGAAACATGCGGCTGTTGATTCGATGCGCCAGTGTGGAATCACGCCCCTGCAGGAAAGAGATCACGCGATCAATCGTTGCTAGATAATCACCGAGTTGTTCACAGAATCTACTGACGATGGGAGATTGCTTTTGTTTCGGATTTGTCTCGATCTGATCGAAGACGCTCTGCAAGCCGGTCGACGACAACAGCCTTAGAACTAACGCCAGTGCCAAGTCTTCCTGAACGGCATCGATCCCGCGCGAGCGCAGAAATCCGGTTAAGTACGCAGTTGACGGGTATGGCGTGTTCAGCTGAGTCATCGGCGGGATGACAGACAGAACTCGCGGCGGATTTTGAAGGATTCGGTTCAAGAAAAGTTGATGCCAGTAATGAGATAGTTGTAAACTGATGGAGAAAGCGTGTCGGCAAGACCAACCGGTGCCGAGCCCAGAGTGTAGCTGATCCCGTTCGCGAGTCACGTGACGTTTCTTTCCGACTGCCGCATCCGCTATCCTGAACGGACAACCAAGTAAGATTGAAACGCGGGATGTTCGGCCCCAAAGCGATGACTTTTTTGGCACAGAGACTTTGCAAGGAATGAGCGAGTCTCAACTCAAATCAATACTATCTATCAAGTGGACGCGAGAAAATTCGCAGGGTTCAGCTATGAAAATGATCATTGTGGCATTGGCGATTCTTTCTACAACGACTTCGAGTGCCAGTGCTTCTGACTGGACGACGTGGCGAGCTGATTCGGCGCGAAGTGGATATACCGCAGATTCGCTCGCTGCAGAGTTGGTTCGGCGCTGGTCTTGGCATCCTCTCCATGCACCCAAGTCAGCTTGGCCGCGCGACGACCGAATGAGCTTTGACAGGGCGCATCATGTCGTCATCGCTGGCGGACTGGTTTGCTTCGGGAGTTCGGCGGACGGAGCAGTCACCGCGCTGGATGCGAGAACAGGAGCGCTCAAATGGACATTCTACACCGGTGGCCCAGTCCGGTTTGCACCGACCGTTTGGAAAGAACAACTGTTTGTCGTCAGTGATGATGGATATCTCTACTGCCTCAAACTGAGCGATGGTACGTTGGTCAATCGCTGGTTCGGCGGGAAGGCATCGGACCTCGTCTTTGGGAATGAAAGAATGATCTCCAAGTGGCCCGCACGCGGCGGACCGGTCATTCACGGCGGCTTGTTGTACTGGGCCGCTGGGATTTGGCAGTCAGAAGTTGTTTTCATTCGCGCATTGAATCCCGACACAGGCAAAGTCGTCTGGACCAATGATCAATCCGGTGGCATCGAGATGCCGCAACCTCATGGCGGCGCGAACGCGAAAAGCGGTGTCACTGCTCAAGGATACCTGCTTGCAAATGATGAGCGTCTCTTTGTTCCAACTGGACGCGCAGTTCCCGCTGCATTTCAACGAGAGACAGGAACGTTTGATTACTACCGATTACAGGAAAACACACAACGTGGCGGGACGACTGCCTTGCTGGCTGGGGATTTCATTTACAACGGTGGCTACGCTTATCACACGAGTGACGGCTCCCTTTTGAATGATCGAGTCCGTGGAGCAGTTGCGGCGTTTCCAGATGGTGTGGTTCATGGCGACGCTGATCAGTTGCGATCCCTGAAAGTTATCATGAAGGATGCAGTCGACCGCAAAGGAAAACCAATCAAGGTCCCTGCCCATGAATCCCTCTGGGAGGTAAAAGGCATTCCGGCTGGAACATCGTTAATCGTCGCTGGCGAAACAATCGTCTCAAGCGGTGGCAAACGCATTGCGACAGCCAGTCTGAAAGACGGAAAGCTGATCTTCTCTGACGAAGTCGATGGCGTTGCCTACGGTCTTGCGGTTTCGGACGGGCGATTGTTTGTCAGCACCGACAGCGGAGCCATTCATTGTTATGGAGCAGC
>DAOUPA010000303.1 GCA_030626405.1 Planctomicrobium sp. | reverse complement strand
GGAACGGCAGAGAACTCTCCACGTGATGAATTCGTGTACTACACATCCAGAGGAGACCTTGAAGGTATCCGCCAAGGGAATTGGAAGTTGCTCATCAAGAAACCACGCGACCCCAGAAAGAAGAGTCCATCGACCGCTGAACCAACGAAACTCCTGTTCGATCTCAGCGTCGATGTTGGTGAGCAAAACAATGTGGCAGCGTCCAATCCGGAAATCGTGAACAGGCTCCGAGTAAGAATGGAAGAGTCGGATGCAGAGATTACAACAAATGCTCGATCTCCCTGGATGAAAAAGTGAATGAGTCTGATCTCTCAAGTCGTCACCTGTGCTGAGTGAATGCACCCATCACCGTTTCAGCAATTCACTGGATGATGCTGCAAAAAAGATCTTGTTGAATCTGGTCACTGGAAAGAATAATGAGAATTCCACTGAAGAAATCATGTTCTCTGCTGTTGCTTTTCGCTGTTCAAACAGTTCTGGCTGCAGATCGTCCCAACATCGTACTGTTGATGGGGGATGACCATGGCTGGGACGAAACCGGGTACAATGGGCATCCGCAATTAAAGACACCCGTGCTCGATGAAATGGCATCAACTGGCCTGCGACTTAATCGTTTCTATTCGGCTCATCCGTCGTGCTCGCCGACACGCGCCAGCGTAATGACAGGCCGACATCCCAATCGCTATGGAACATTCGCCCCAAACTATTCGATTCGACCAGAAGAAATCACGATTGCCCAACGGTTGAAAAATTCCGGCTATGTGTGCGGTCATTTCGGAAAGTGGCATCTTGGTCCGGTGAAAGAGGCGTCTCCGACGAGTCCCGGTGAGATGGGGTTTAATGAATGGTTGTCACATGACAATTTCTTTGAACTCAATCCGGTGCTATCACGAAACGGTGCACCACCTCAAATGTTTTCAGGCGAGAGTTCCGAAATCGTGATCTCCGAGACGATTCGATTTTTAAAAGCGGCCCGAGAAAAGAAGCAGCCGTTCTTCGCCGTCGTTTGGTTCGGTTCGCCTCACGAGCCATACAGCGGTTTGAGTAAGGACCTCGCACTGTATGACGATCTTCCTGAAGAGTATGCCGACAAGGAAGTTCGATTGACATCAAACAAAACCGGTCGGCCAACGAAACGCCCGTTACGGGACGTGCTGCGTGAACGTTACTCCGAAATTACTGCAATGGATCGATCCATTGGGCAGCTTCGAAACTGGCTGAAGGACGAAGGTTTGCGAGACAACACTCTGTTGTGGTACTGCGGTGATAACGGGACGCCTGGCGATGGCATCGTCACATCACCATTTCGTGGTCAAAAAGGAAACATGTACGAAGGCGGCATTCGGGTTCCTGGGCTCATTGAATGGCCATCGCGAGTCGCAGAGCCGATGGTCTCAGACGTCAATACAGTGACAAGTGACATACTACCCACACTGTGCCGGATCACGGAAACAGCTTTGCCAGATCGACCACTCGATGGAATCGATTTGACCCCGTTGATTCACGGCAAAATGAAGCAGCGCTCAAAGCCGATTGCGTTCTGGAGTTTCGATACGAAAGACGAGTCCAATAACGAGCCGTACATCGACATGGAATTGCAGCGTGGGACAACTCCGCTCGTCAAAATGATGGGCGATATTCATACGCGCAATTTCCGCAACTTTCATCATCCGAAGATAGAACCCGACGATTTTTCCGGTTCGCGAGTTCTTCTGAACAATCAATATAAACTTATCGTCAACAGCAAGCGTGGAGGTTTGGTGAAACGGGAACTGTTCGACGTACGCATCGATCCTGCAGAGACCGCAAACTTGATCGACGAGAAACCGAACGTCACCAGCGAGATGCAGGCACAACTGCAAGATTGGCAGGAATCCGTCCTGAAGAGTCTGACGACAGCAGACTATAAGTGACTCTGCGTGTCATTGATCTCCACAGCCAATGGGCGGGTTGGTGGTCGAGCCGCGCACCGCAAGCTGCAGAAACAGGAAAACCTTCTGGCTTGAAAACTCCGTGAGTTCTTCCGCATTGAAGGAGATCTCATCGAGTCGCTCAACGGCGGTTGGCGGACATGCTTTGCAATTTCACCAGATCGCTGAAACGATTGAGAGAAGAGGCCACCACTGGAAAACAAATGTCGCTTTCTGCCTCGCGGCGTAATCCTGTGAAGAATACGACAATCTGATCCGCGGGCACGACAGCACTCTCCAGCCACAGGAATCATCCGGTTCCTGTGGCTTTTTTCTGCGCTGTTGAGGTGGATCTCAGTTTCGCAAACGGTTCAATGGCTACTGCTTCGGGTTGCTGGCCCGGCCTTCTAACTCGTCAAGGATCTCATCCATCACATCCAGTTCGGTGTAGAACATCGCGCTCGGGTCGATCCCGCGTGCGTCAAGAAAATCCAATCTCTGTTTGACTGACCGATGATGTGAGACCCACGGCAAAAACCATCCCCAGACAAGCACAACCACGAGCGACGCCACAAAAAGTCTGGCGAACGATTTCATTGATCGAGATGGAGGCGAATTTGGCACAGACATGACAGCGTTTCCACCTCGTTACTTGATGAAGTCACTGAAAAGAACACCGAACATCAGGTAAGCCATTGCCAGGGTGAGGATTAAGTTCAATGTCTGTCCGCAAAGGTAAAGGATGAGCGGTTTGCCGCCTCGAAGATATGGCGTCAGCTCGCTGAATTTCGTCTCCAGTCCAATGCTGACGAAAGCCAGGCAAAAGAACCATCCACGAAGTGTTTTTGTCGACCCTTTGATCATGCTGTCGACCAGTTCTGGCCCTTCGGTAAGAGTGCCGTGAAGGATCGAGAACAAAATCGATGCGGCAATGAACCCAAGTACAAATTTGGGAAACCGAATCCAGATTTCTGCAAGACGCGGACGATCTGCGTCTGGGTCTTTTTCAACAGATGTAACCCAATACGTCGCGATGCCGAATGCGGAAACACCGATCAAGATGTTCTGTATCATCTTGACCGTTGCTGCAACTTCGAGAGCACGATCACCCAGCGTTGCCCCCGCGGCAGCAACGGCACCCGTCGAGTCAATCGTACCACCCATCCATGCACCACCGATCGTCTCGTTCAGTCCGATCGCCTTAATGATCACGGGGAGTACCACCATCATGATGACAGTGAACGACAGGGACATTCCAATTGCCAGCGAAAGTTCTTCCTTCTTCGCCTTGCACGCAGCCGCTGCGGCGATGGCAGCCGAAACACCGCAAACCGACATGTCCGCAGAGATCACCATATTCAGCGACCGGGACTCGATCTTCAGAACTTTTTGGCCAAAAACATATGTACTAATGAGGACAATCGGCGTCACGACCCAGGCGACAAAAATACCAGGAAGTCCCAAGGCGAGGAGACGCGACATCAGCACTTCCGCACCCAGTAAGACTAACCCCGTTTTGATGAAAAATTCCGTTCGAACCGCAGGCTGCACCCATTTCGGAGTGCCAATCGTGTTGCAGAGAATGAGTCCGACCATCAACGCCCACAATGCGTATTCAAGGTTGTATGCTTTCACAACACTTTGAGCGGCGAGCGTGTAGGAGAGGGTCGCTAGTGCAAAGACACCTACGAAACCGAGCAGGAATCGTAAACCACCTCCTTGGCCATCGCGGTATCGGATCGCCGCGGCCAGTAGTGTCGCTAACACTATGAAAGCACCAAGCACTCCAGTGGTCGATCCCCAGTCCAGGGCGCCAGACTCGGTCTTTTTTACAAAAGCATTGACCGGCCTGTTTGTCCATTTCGATGGTTTGCCGATGAAGTCAGCCAGCGGATTCACCGCAATAAATTCTATCGACGCGAGGTCGGGCTCACGCACTTTGGAACAGCTGAGGACCGCGACGAATGAGACAATGAGCAACAACCACGCACAACCAATGGCCAGCCAATCGTCCGAAAGTTTCGAACGCGTTTTGGAAGCTGTGTCTGATTCGTCCGTGATAACGTCTTGCATGTCAACTCTTCTTCTCCGTTTGGAACGGTGTTGTTTGGCTTCCAGCCAGTATGATAGGTCTGGTGTTTTCGCTTGTGAGGCGGACTGACGGATTCAACCATTAGGAAGCGATGCTAACAGAATGATAAAGAACCTGCATTCGATCGGGCGATCTGCAGGTTCCTAAATGCGCTGATCAAAAGAGTCACCCACATCGTGATGAAGTGCCGAACCGATCATGTTCTCTACCTCTCAATCACTCTGAATTTCGAAATTACGTTCTTTCCATTATGAATAAGATTGAGTGTTCATCTTGGGGAATGACAGGTTCAGCATTCACCGCTTGCCGTGTGGGATCAAAACAGACGGACCTGTCTCGCGCACGGCACAGATTGACGAGAGGATTCTCATGTTTTAGACGACTTCCACAACGACTCCATCTCCCTTCGACCTTGCCTACGAACTGAGTGAGGGGATCGCTTACTACATGATTCAGAATCTGCTGTAGATCGAAAAAAAGATGTGGTCACAGTCTACGCCAGAACTGCTGCTGGTTGAGTAGAACCTCGAAACATATACTGCTCGTGGGTGAGGTGAGTGCATTTCTCATTCGGTGCTTTGGAAACAAGTTCGCGATGCGAAGATGAATGGCGTATGTAGGAATGAAACGAAATGGTGAAAAATTGATGAATAAACATCTCCTAATTGTCTTATTAACGATTGCGATTCCGCTCTCATTGGAGGGTGCCGAGACACCAACGGACCGCCGTCCTAACATCATTCTTGTGATGGCGGATGATCTTGGCTGGTCGGACATCGGCTTTTACGGAGGCGAAATTCAGACTCCGCACATTGACTCGCTCGCCCGAGACGGATTGCGATTCACGCAATTTTACAACAACGCAATCTGCGGTCCGACCCGTGCCTCTTTGCTCACAGGACTGTACTGCCAGCAGATTGGACATCGTGGTGATCGTTGGAACGAATCGAAAGACTTTAGCAAGTGCGTCACTCTCGGCGAGGTGCTTCAGCAGGCCGGATACAACACCGCAATGGTTGGAAAATGGCAAGGACGGGATTCGGCGCTGGATCGCGGGTTTGATCAATTTTTCGGGCCGATGTGTCAGGCCAAGATCAGTTACTTTCACGAAGTGAAAAGCAATCCTTATTTTGTTGATCGTGAACGCGTCGAGTTGCCGGATGATTTCTACCTGACCGATGCTCTCAATGATTATGCCTTACAATTTCTGAAATCGAGTGTTACTGAAAAGAAACCTTTCTTTCTGTATGTTGCACACATCGCGCCGCACTGGCCGCTTCATGCACACGAAGACGATGTGGCACACTATCGGGAAAAGTATCGAAACTTAGGCTGGGATGAAGTTCGACGGCGGCGGTTCGAAAGCCAGAGACAGACTGGGCTGATTCCGTCCGAATGGGAACTTGCATCGCGACCATCAGGAGTTCGAGATTGGGGGGCTGACAAATTCAAAAGCTGGCAAGCTGAACGGATGGCAGTCTACGCGGCTCAGGTTGCAGCGATTGATCGCGGGGTCGGCCAACTGCTTCAGGCTCTCAAGGATGCGGGCGAGGTGGATAATACGCTGGTGATGTTCCTTTCGGACAATGGGGCTGCTCCAGACGGTGGGCTGGCTCCTGGAAAGAGTGGCTTTGGTTTCAGCCCCAGTGGCAACAACACTGCTTGGAGAAAGGATGGTGAGGCGATCCGACCAGGCAGCGGTCCCGACAATCTTCCCGGACCTCACGATACGTTTGCAGCCTATGGACTCGCATGGGCCAATGCCAGTAACACCCCGATGCGCGGAACGAAATTGGAAGGATATGAAGGTGGGATCCGTACGCCGCTGGTCGTTCGTTGGCCTGCAGTGATCCACGATGGTGACAAACTCACCAGACAACCTGGGCACGTGATCGACTTCATGGCGACTTGCCTGGATGTCGCCAATGCCGATTACCCCACTGAATTCAATGGTCGTCGACCGCTACCGGTGGAGGGCAAAAGCCTGTTGCCGATCTTTCAAGGGATGCATCGCGAAGAGCACGAGCAGCTTTGCTGGATGGTACCTCGGCATCATGCAATTCGTGTGGGGAACTGGAAAGCGGTGAGACCACGCAAAGGTGGAACATGGCAACTCTTCAACCTTGATACCGACGGGACAGAAACAACCGACCAATCAACTCAAGAACCGGAACGGCTGGAGCAACTCGCAAGCCAATTCGAAGCATGGCGTAAACGCGTTGGAGCAGATGAGTGAATTCACAGTGACTTCTTGTCACCAAATTTCCGGCGCTGTTTACTTCAGACGACGATTCGGACTGGACACGTTGGACGAGTCCCCAAGCCAAATCGTGGAATAGCATGGGATCTCATGATGACCAACATGGTCAGCTGGAAATATTCTCGTCCTGTCGTGAACGTAAACTTGTCCTGAGTTGCTCTAAATCGTTCAGACGAACATTTAACTCTGCAATCTCGCATTCCACATCAGCGAGCAATGGCTCTTCATGACGTCCGTTGAGGAGAATCTCTTCCCGACTCAATCGATGAAAGATCGGAATCGTGATTGAGAACGCGCTCGCCAAGATCGCCAGTACTCCGAACAGGCGACCGACCCACTCAAGATCAAAATCGCCCCAAAACATGCTGGAGAGAACAATGGCTCCACCAAAAATGGCACCATAAGCAGCCCAAATCGACCAGCGATAACGCTCTGACAACCTTGCCAGAAGCAGCAACGACATGTGTGCACACGCCACAGCAAAAATGACCACCGTCGCTGTACATTTCCAGTACTCTTGAGATGAAAATACTCCCCAAATCCCGGCGATGACCAGGACTGCAGAGACGAGTGCCAAGGCGACTCCAGCAATCGGGAGAATTTTCGCTCGCTTGGCTTCCAATGAAGCACCACAACTGATTCCACAGAGACTCGTTGCAGAAATCGTCAAACTTGTGAGCAGAATTCGGATTTCCATATCACCGAAATTGCCCATGAGAATCGCCAGAATCCCAAACAGAGCGCTGACAGCGACTGAGCCAATCAATGCGTACGAGAAGATTTTCTTTAATGACATTTCATCTTGGGCTGGCATAGCTGAATTCGTTTCACAAGTTTTGAAAAACCTTTGCTCATTCTTCAGGCGGGAGAGCGCCAGGGATGTCACGCTGGAAATTCAGTCTGACATCACGATCAGGGAATCATATGCTCGAATGTCCAACCTGTGGAACACAGCAGGGATTCACAGGTGGTCGTCCCCAGGGATTCGTTGCAGACAATGCACTACCTGAAACGTTCGAAGTGATGAATCCTCTGGTGCGGTCTCCTACCACACGGGAAGAACTCAGAATCATGCGGGCGCGGTATCTCTTTGCGCGTGATGCGTAATATGGAGAACATGGATCTTTGGCCATTGGAGGTCTCCACGGATGGATCACCCACTCGCGTCTGTTCCACTCCAAGCGCCGAACTCAATGTCCGAAAAAGAACCCGCAACCATCATGCACGCGTTGTTCGACATCGGCGAAGTCAGACTCTTGCCCAGCGTGACCCAAGAACTGAAACGGATCATCACAGACACTCAGCCGATTCGTGAACTGGTCTAATTGCAACGCAATATCGCATTCACGGATGTCGTAGCCAATCCTAACCACCTTCACTCGAATCATATCCACGTCGGTTTAGTTTTTGGCCCCTACGAGTTGGACTCGTGTACCCGGATCAAGTCGGAGACGAAACGACTGAAGTATCCCAGAATTTGAGACGATACTACCGGGAATGGCCAGTTGCGTTTCTCCTGTCTTGTGGGAAGGGGTATCTGACGAAACCAATGTGGACATCGAAGGGCATCATTGACGTGTTCATAATCGTGTTTATTCACATAGGCACTCGCAGAATCTGGGTGTCACCAAGCACAGCCAACCCCAATTCAAAATGGGTGGCTCAATAGGGGCGAAACTTTCTCATGCACGCTGAAGACATGGGGCTTGAACCGGAGTTGCTGATGCACGACCTTGATACGAAATTCACGAAGAAGTTCGATGAGATCATCGAATCCACAGGTTGTGAGATTAAGCAGACGCCCAACATGTCGCCAAACTTGCAAGCACATGTCGAATGAGTGGTGCAAACATTGAATATGAAGTCTTAAATGAATTTGTGGTCGTCTCCGAAAAGCATCTCAACCACATCTGCCGCGAAGCTCAGGCTTGGTACAATAATGAACGCGGTCATTCGGCGAGAGAGAATCTTCCACCGAGTTGGTGTGAACAACCACCGGAAGAAGTGCAGACCATCAAGCTGAAGGACGTTGCCTGCTCAACTCGACTCGGTGGACTGCTAAAGCACTACTGGCGACGGGCCGCTTGAAGCCTCCTTTTACTTGAATATTGACAGTCAACCGGGATCGCAGTCTGCGCTGATAAAATTCGTGACACGGAAAAATGGCTCCGGCGCTGTTGACAGCTGAAAATCGGTCACTTCAAAGTTCAACGTTTCAATCCTCCCTG
>DAOUPA010000177.1 GCA_030626405.1 Planctomicrobium sp. | reverse complement strand
CGTGACCTGACATTGAATGAGGTCCGCAAACTTGACGCTGGAAGTTGGTTCGATCCGGTTTTCACTGGTGTGCGTGTCCCGACCCTGGAGGAAACATTCGCAATGGTGAAATCCCGAAAACGTAGTCCGACAATCATCGCTCTCAACGTCAAGCAACTCACGTTACAAGGCGAAGCGAAGTTAGTCATGCTGGTTGAAAAATATGGTCTGTTTAATGAATCGTTTGCATTTGATCAGAACGTCGAAGTCAGTCGACGCCTGAAGAAGCTGAATCCTAAGATTCGTATCGGGCAAAACGTGAATCGCAAGAGTATCGACAACCGGATTCAAGAAAACTTTCTGGACGTCTTCCTGCTAACGTTTGCTCCAACACGTGACGAAGTCGTTCGTCTGCATCAGAGCCAGAAGCAGGTGCTCTTCAATTATGCCGGACCAGGTGATGGCCGTCGAAACCCGGATGTATGGAGACAAGTTCGCGACGCAAAGATTGATGGCATGTTGACAGATTTCCCGCTGGAATGTCGCAGGGTATGGCGCACATCGAATTGAAACAAAAAGGTTTCACCCTGAAGAAAAGACGGTTTTTACTTGCTCCTGTGCCTGTCTTTCATTTGCTGCGCGGTCAAGTGTTGAGGAACGCGACCAGGCTGCTATCATCCCCGCTCTGTTCAATATTTAGCGACAACGGATAACGACGGATTGATGGATCTATCGCATTTGAACCCTGCTCAGCGGGAGGCTGTGAAGACGGTGAATGGGCCGCTGCTGATTCTGGCAGGCGCCGGGACCGGAAAAACCCGGGTCATTACGTACCGAATGGGAGAACTACTGCGGACAGGTGTGAAGGCGGACAAAATATTGTCCGTGACATTCACGAACAAAGCCGCCAAAGAAATGCTTGAACGGACCAAGGAATTGCTTGGCAAGGGGATGAAGGAAAAGCCGTGGATTTCCACGTTTCACTCTCTCTGCGTCGGCGTCTTGCGGTCGGACATCTCGGCTCTGGGATACCCGGAGAGATTTTCGATAATGGATCGCAGTGACCAGGAATCGATGGCGCGGCGGGTTCTTCGTGATATTCGCGTTGCGGAAAAATCGGTAAAGCCAGGCGACTTGCTTTCGATGATCAGTAAATGGAAGTCGATTGGCATTGGTGCAGACAGAGCCACGGAGGCGGCGCTTGACGATAAAGAATACCTCGGCGGCTTGGCGTATCGTCGCTATCAGCAGAACCTGAAAGCGAGCGGTGCCGTCGATTTCGACGATCTACTTTTGCTCACAGAACGGCTCTTTCTGAATTATCCGGAGATCCTCAAAAAGCATCAGCAGCGATTTTCTCACGTTCAAATCGATGAATACCAAGACACAAACGGCATTCAATTCCGCATCATCGAATCCCTGGTCAGGGAGCATCACAATTTGTGTGTTGTGGGAGATGATGACCAGTCGATCTACGGTTGGCGCGGTGCCGAGGTGAAGCACATTCTAGGTTTCTCTCAACACTTCCCAGGCACAAAAGTGATTCTTCTTGAAGAGAACTACCGCTGCACTGACCGCATCCTCGAAATCGCGAACCGGTTAGTGAAGAACAACCGGGAACGTCACAAGAAAGTCTTGCGAGCAAACAAGCCTGCCCGTGAAGACGTTCGCTATCTCGAACTTCCAGATGAACAAACCGAAGCCGAACGGGTCGTCCACGAAATCAAACACCTGAACCATACTCGAGAAGTTCCGTTCAAAGACTTCGCCATTCTTTTCCGGACAAACGAACAGCCGAGAATTTTTGAATCCGAACTGCGTCGCAGGGAAATCCCGTATGTCCTCATGGGGAGCCAGTCGTTCTACGACCGTAAAGAAATCCGCGACTTGCTCTGCTACATGAAGGTCATTGCCAGGGACAATGATGAACAGTCGCTACTGCGAATCATCAATACTCCAACGCGAGGGATTGGAACCACCTCAGTCCAAAAGTTACTCTCCCGTGCCGTTCGGACCGGGCAAACAATTTGGGATGCCGTTCCTGATGCAGTGCGTGAAGGGGAAATCAATCAGAAGACCGCAGATGCCGTGACACAGCTACATTCTCAGTTTCAGCGTTGGCGCGGACAGTTTCATCACAATCCAAATCAAATTGACAGTCTCACTCACAAACTTGTTAAAGAGATTGGCTACGAATACGAAATTGAAAAGCAGTACAAAGACGAACAACAACAGGCCACACGTAAAGCCGTCCTGGAAGACTACATCAACTCGCTCGCAGAGTACGTCGAGAGGAGCCCAAAACCATCGCTCGGCGATTACCTCGATAGCATCGCGCTGGAACGTCGTGACGAAGAACCCGACAAAGAAGCCAAGGCGAACTCTGACGCAATAAAGTTGATGACCTTGCATAGTGCGAAGGGGCTGGAGTTCCCTCGCGTGTACATGGTCGGTATGGAAGAAGGGCTGCTCCCGCATAAACGAACAATCGATGGCACCGAATCCGAAATCGCCGAAGAGCGCCGCCTCGCTTACGTCGGCATCACCCGCGCCCAGGAAGCGCTGACCCTCACCAGAGCCGCCACTCGCCGAAAATGGGGTAAGATTAAACCCTCGCAGCCCTCGAGATTTCTTTACGAAATGCGGAATGAAAAAGAGTAAGTGCTCTTCAACACCACGTGCGTAAGTGCTTAACCTGTAACGCATTAACTTGACGTCATTCCTCTTGCTTGAATAGACTTTCAATGGTCGTGTGCATTCGTCCCTGATTACGTCCGTTTGTGATTTTGGAATACTCTGAATGTTACAGACTGCATTGAACTGCAAGTTAGTTCTTCAAACCGTGAGAGTTAAAGAGCGATCAATGAAACGACGCACTCCAAGAATCGATACAACTCCTGCGTGTTCGAAATCTGGTTTTTCAATGATCGAATTGATCATCGTCATTGCGGTGATCGGAATTCTCGTGGGGATTTCTCTTCCAGCAATAATGCAAGCCCGCGGAGTCGCTCGGAAAACGCAATGCCTGAACAACTTGAGAAATATTACTTTCGGCCTGACACAGTACGATCATTTCCACGACCGTCTACCTGCATCCGGGTACTATTCTGACCCTTCAGATGGTCCGGTCGGAGCACATCATAGTTGGGCCGTTTCGATTCTATCTCATATCGATCAAGCAAATCTGCTTGAGATGTGGGATCTCGATAAGCCGATTACAGATCCCGTTAACATCCCACTCACTCAATCGCAGATCCCGATTTACGTTTGCCCGATGGATTCGAGTCGTAACAACGAAAAGAAGGGCGATTTAAGTTACGTGGTCAACGGCGGGTTTGGGTACACAACTCGTACAAACAGCGGAGTCGGTGATTGTCCCATTGATAGACACGGGCGTCTCCTCGACCTCAACGGCGATGGTCAGGCATGTACGGGTGACAGTAAGATTGACGATGAAGACCGCCAACTTTTCAAAAACACTGGGCTGTTCTTTATGGAGAATTGGAAAAGTGGTGGAACAATGCGAAACCATTCTATCGCGGACATTCACGATGGGACATCGCAAACGTTTCTTGTCACAGAAAATGTCCGAACGGGATACGACCCAGACGAGACCATCGCAAACTTCGCTGATCCAAATCCATTTCGAAGTGCATTCTACATTGGCAATCCTTGTCGTCACGGGAATTGCTCGTCTGGCAACATAGATTATTCACTTTGCAATGCATGTGAAGATAAGATCAACAGCGGTCTGTGGAGTCAGGAAGGACGCTCCCCCGTTCCCAACAGTTTTCACCCTGGTGGTGTCAACATGGCGTACGCCGATGGTCATGCTAAGTTTTTATCCGAACACATTGATGGAGCCGTTTACGCTGCCCTTGCTAGTCCGCAAGGTCTACTGCTTGAAGGAACTCCGCTAAGGCAAGTGAATGTGTCTGGGAATGATTTTTGAGCGTTTCACTTCGAACATCAGTATCTGAACGCGTCTCAATTTTCTCTGGTAGATGAATGTGCTCTCACAAATCTGGAAACAACGTCGGG
This sequence comes from Planctomicrobium sp., assembly GCA_030626405.1. GTDB lineage: Bacteria > Planctomycetota > Planctomycetia > Planctomycetales > Planctomycetaceae > Thalassoglobus. Next base: position 8,513 of record DAOUPA010000177.1, on the reverse strand, counting down.
ATTTCTAAAACTGTATTTTTGCTTGTCTGCATTTGCCTGTTGGGGGCAGCACTTCGCCTACATGGAATCGGTGATCGCAGCTTTTGGCTTGATGAGGCGTTCTCTTGGACGATGGCGACTCAGTATTCAGTTGGTGAGATATTTTACAGGTCGGCAAACGACTTCAATCCGCCTCTTTATTACATCGTATTGAAGATCTGGATATTCGCATTTGGTGACACAGAAGTCTCGCAGCGTGGACTTTCTGCGGTTTTCGCTGTCGCAACAATTGTTGCTGTCTATCTTCTTTGTCGAGATGCCTTCACCAAAGTTGAGCTTTCAAAAGATGCACTCGAAAAATCTAGCCGGAGTGAAGTCGGACTGGTTGCGGCGGCATTGGTCGCTGTTTGTCCAGCTCATCTCCAGTGGTCAGTCGAAACTAGAATGTACACACAGACAACGTTTCTGGCAGTGCTGTCGACATGGCTTCTCTTTCACTGTATCGAGACCAAATCTCGTTCTCTTACCTGGAAGATGCTCTATTCCTTCTCCGCAATCGCATTGCTGTACACCCACACCTTCGGAGTGTTTACCGTTTTTGCACAGGCTTGTTTTGTTTTTGTTCTTCTGCTGAGTCAATGGTATTCCAAGTCTGTTTCTGGCATCACAGAACTGGAACACATTGAAGAGAACTCTTTGCACGCCGCCATTCCTGCAAAGAGTGTTTCAGCAAACGGCGCCACAACAGTAAGGCAGTTTTGCGGTCTCTATGTATTCATTGGTATTGCTTGTGCTCCCTGGGGATACGTGTTGCTGACGCAGGCTCAACGGGCGAAATCCGAGTATTGGATTCAACCGATGAATGCCTGGACACTACCCAATATCTGGGCTCAATTGATTGGTCCGAGTAATCATTTACCTCAATTCATGAATCGTCAATTCACTACTCTGGTGGTATTGGGGTCGTCTGTGACTTTTATCATTTTTTTAATGCGCACAAGAACCGTTGGTGAAAGACTTGTGGCGACCATGCTTTTGTCCCCTGTCATCGGTGCGTCCATCGTGTCGCTGCTGGTTGTTCCAATTCTTGACCCCAAACACCTTTTAATTTCGCTGATGTTTTTCATCTGCGTTGCCTCGTACGTGATAAGTACTCTTAAGTTACAATCATTGCGAACAGGGATTGTCCTTTTACTGATGACAGACTGTCTGTATCTACATTTCCGTTACCTAGTAGAATTGGATGTTGAATCTCGCCCAGGAATACGAATGATTACAGAGCATATCCGCAGCAATTTCCGCGATGGTGATGCTGTGATTGTGAAGAACCCAGCAATGTTGTTCAGCACGCGGTATTACTTTCGAGACAGAGATTTTAATCCCATGCTGCTTAGGAATTCAGCAATCGCAAGCTACTCAGGCGCGGCATTGATCGACGAGAGTGATCAAATCGGAAGTCACGATTTAATTGAGATGGACGCTCTCCGGGTATGGGAGATTGACACGACCGGTTTTGCGCAAACTCCCGTTGGTTCTTTTGAAAAACTGCACAGAGAACATTGGAGCATACAGTCAACAGTCGCTCAACAAGGAGTGCTGCATTTTGAAGGTGCAGTGATTCTACGGCTCTATGATCGTGCGTCTTCAATTGATCCGTAATGGTTGATTTGCAATCACGTTGTCCGTTCTCAATCGTTACAGGAACATAGATCGACAAGATGTCATACTCCGAGAGCCATCAGATTTTGTGGCAAAACTCCAAGTTTGTTTCGCGTGTTTGCATCTTTGTGTGTGCGATCTTCGCTGTTCGACCTTACTTCGTTTTTCTGTCCTCCTCGTCGATCATTCCACCGTCACTCTATGGAGATTACGGTAGCTTACAACTCCCTCTTCGTGAATTTCTCCGCAGCGAAATTCTTGCTGGTCGTCTCCCTTTGTGGATTCCGTATCTGGGATGTGGCATGCCGTTGCATGCCTCACAGCAGGCGTCACTCATGTATCCGTTGCTCACTCCATTCGTCGTATTGTTTGGAGCAAACGTCGGGATCAAATTTTCGATTTTCTTACACGTGCTTATTGCCTATTCAGGTCAATTCCTGCTGTGTCGAAAGTTTGGAATCAGTGTTTTTGCTAGCTGTTTTGCAGGCATCGTGGTGGCCCAAAGCGGGTTCATTACGTCTCACCTGATGGTTGGACACATCACAGTTGTCGTTGCTTACTGCTGGTTGCCCTGGCTCATTGTGGCTATCTTGAATTTGTCTCGCCAGCCGAGTCCACGATCTGCCGCAGTTCTTGCTCTTGTCACAATCATGCTCGTGCTCTCGCATCCGCAAATTGCCTATTACGCAGCGCTGCTAGGCTTTGTGTGTGCGATTGCAAGTTTGAGAAGTATACCGTCGTCACTACAACGAAAGCGTTATGTCATCTGGTTAACGTTTGGGATCGTACTTGCATTACTCGTAATCGCGGTTCAGGCTTTCCCGACTATCGAACTGCTCAGAGACGGAATGCAAACCTCGGTAAGGAAGTCCTCCAACTTTGCATCATCTTTCTCACTAGATCCGACTGAACTTTCAAGATTCGTCGTCCCCAGAATCAACGGACTTCCGTTTGCAAGTTCTTTTTTGTTTGATCCGAACGATGCGTTTCACGAGGAAACACCTTATGTTGGAATCCTTCCACTTCTCCTTTTCCTGTATGCGATCAGCAGAGAGAAAGCGAAAACATGGGAGATGATGGTGGGCCTGTTCGTTCTCTTCGCCATGTTGATATCACTGGGAGATTCAACACCATTTTTTAATTTAGCGAAAACGTGGATTCCAGGTTTCTCTCTATTTCGCTGCCCTGGTCGTATCTTTGCTTTAACCTCAATTTTGATCCCCTTAATTGCCGCGAGCGGTTTGGACCGTCTGGTTGATCAAACAAAACCCGCCGGAGGACTCCGGGCAATCGCTCTTGCGATCTGTCTCTTTCTCATAAGCAATGTTCTCGGCTGGTATATCCTCAAAGACATGGAACTGCTGTTTTCCAGTGAGTACAAGGAGCATTTCTGGATGTGTGGGTTTCGGGAAGTACAGATCGCTGCCGTCTTGATTGCTGTATCGTGCTTTGTTCTATGGTCATTCGCGCGGAGTAAAAAGAATCAGTGGATTCCGGCGACCATGTTGATCGCCTTACTGGTTGTTGATTTGGAATATAGTTCCGCCGCGAGCATACAACTCACCGAAGCTCAACCAAGAATCCTCCCTAGTTACGTAACAGAAAATATCACTCAGTATCGATTCTTTGATGCCAGCAATGAATCGTTTGGAATCGAGAATCAGTTGCGATACAGCAAAATGGTCTCTGCTGCAATCGCTCAATCTGCGCCAATGCTCGGAGCGAACGAAGGGGGTGTCTTTCCGGAGTCGATGCAACGGCTTCACCGAGCCATCGCACGAAGACCTGATGATCTCTTGCCAATCGCCAGTTGCCGTTTCATTCTTCATCCCAATCAAAAGTGGGAGGAACTCTCGGGCACGATTGACCGCATTCGTTTTATTCCAGAGGATGATTCCCCAGTCGCTTCGATCCCAATTGAAGAAATTCGCCTCAATAACATTCCTAAAGACACAGGGTTTAAGTACGAAGTTCTCTATGAAGACTCAGGGCGACTGATTTTGAATGTCGATTGCCCAACAGCGGGAATCGTCGGTGTCGGGGACACTTATTTTCCAGGATGGAATTGTGAGATCGATGGTCACCAAATATCAATCCTTCCGCTGCATGAAGTGTTTCGTTGTGTGAAGATGGGTACAGGAAAGCACCGAGTTGAATTTATTTACGATCCCCCTTCATTTGAAATCGGAAAGTGGTTTGCTCTTTTAGGAATTGCTGGAATTCTTGGATGCCTGCTAAGGAGAGACCCAATCATTGACGAGGTGACACGTTGAAACCGTCGCGCCTTCGAATGTTGGGACTGAGCGGAATTGCACTGGTTCTGCTTGTTCCGTATCTCGCTGAAACTCTCGTCAATGGCACATTGCCCCGAGTTTACTATGGAGATGAGCCACATTATCTGATTATGATGAACAGCTTGCTGAGTGACGGCGACCTGGACCTTCGCAACAATTACGCGGAAGTCCACCGTGGTGGACTTGATGCTGGTCTTCGTGCCACGACCTACAGACTCGACCATCATTCTGTCTGGTACGTTGACGGAAAAGTCGTTCGATGGGATCACCTTTATCGCGGTTATGACGAGACGTGGGATCGAGACAAAGATGGAAACATTCTTCCCACGTTGCACGATGGTGCTGATCCAGAATTCATTCCCACTCACGAATACTCCTACCATTCACCTGGATCAGCATTGTTCCTCGCTGCGTTTCTGTTTCCGCTTGAAGGGACTGCATACGTTGAACCAGCCGCAATTCTTTGCAGTTGGGTCTTAGCGGTTGCCGGGATGTCTCTTTTCGCCAGTTTACTGAAACTGTATTCCATTGATGTGAGACGAGTTCTCATCGTGGTTGCGGTTGTCTTTCTCGGAACGCCGATTCTTCATTACAGCCGGTCACTGTTCTCAGAGATCCACCTCTTGATGTATGTCATCCTCGCGTATTTTTCGTTTCTGAAGTTGAATCATCCTTTCCTGACAGGAATCGCCCTTGCATTGGGGGCGTTGGTAAAACCTCCTTTATTGGTTCTGGCAATTCCTTTCGGAGTTGTCTTGATTTGGAATCGCAAATTTTCACAAATCTGGATGCTCTGCCTTCCGATTGCGTCAATGATTCTTGTTCAGCTTGCGATGAATCAACAGATGTTTGGTGGCGTGATGAACATGCCGCAGCAATGGCAATGGGGAAATCTCGTTGACGGTGGCATGGGCCTCATATTTTCTGTTGACCACGGTTTGATTCCATTCGCCCCGATCATTCTTCTATCGTTCGCGCTGTGGCCGGCGTTTATCAGGGCTCATCAGCAACACGGTCTTCTCATTCTTTCTGGAGCACTGATCTATTTTGTCATCATGGCTTGCTGGCGCGATTGGCAGGGAGGATTTTGCTACGGACCGAGACTGATCGTGCCCATCATCCCACTACTGGCGGTCCCACTTGTCATGCGAGAATGGCGTTTACGCACTGTTCAAGATTGGGGGGCTTGGGTTGTCGTCTGGATTTCTGTGAACATAAACCTGCTCGGAAGCGTACTCTATGAGAGTTCCTGGAATCACCATCCACTGTTGACAGGGCTTCTGTTTTGATTGACCCTCACCGATCCAAAACACAGATAGAAACTGCCATCTCTTCGCCAATGAATGAGCCGTGGTCCACATTCTGGCGCCTCTGTCCGCCTCATCTGTATGTGGTCATCTGGATGTTCGTCGCAGCGAACATTTACTTCACCTCTCTGTCTGCAAGGCCATTGTGGACCGATGAAGTCATCATGCTCATTACGGTAGAGATGCCGCTTTACGACAGCCTTGTTCAACAACAGGACTACGCAGCTCCTTTGTATCAGTTACTGCTCCGTCCACTTGTGTCCGTTGCTGGCAACTCAGAGTGGGTACTGAGGTTTCCGGCAGCCCTTTTCGCCGTTCTTTGCATGCCAACGGCCTGGTGGCTGACATCGATGCTGTTTAGTCGAAACGTTGCGGGAATGGCCCTGCCTTTAATGGTACTCAACCCTTTGCTTCTACAGTACGCGCGCGAAGCACGCCCGTATTCGTTGTTCGTGCTGCTGTCTCTCTTGTCGATGGGAGCGTTCTTCCGCTGGCTTCGAGACCGGCGACAACGTGACATGTTCCTTTGGATCGTATCTTCAGTATTTCTCGTCAACACGCACTACTATGGTTTCCTCTACGTCATTGTTCAGATGGTTTGTGCGGCTGTTGCAGTTCATAAAAGAAGGCATTTCGAGCTTCATTTGCGCCGCCGGTTCGTGGGAGTGCTCACTCTGATAGCTTTGTTGATGCTTCCTGCAACCTGGCGGTTCTCGACAATCGTATTCAATGGGGCACCAGCAACACTCGGCGGTTGGCTGCATACCCCGACAATAGACGATGTCATCAGCTGGCGATATTTTGGTGAACTCTTCGGCCTTCCAAATTGGGGTTTGCTATTCGCAACCGGAATCATTGGCTCCCTGGGTTGTGCAATTTTGACTCGGTCTCACTTAGATGAGTCACCGGCTGAAACACTGATGAACCGTTTACCGGAGAACGATTCCACTTCAAACAAAGCGGCTCATTACAGACTTGGAATTGCTTTGTGCGTCGCTTGGATCTTTATCGGAGTTGTCGTTCCCGCTTTCATCATCCCTTTTCTTTGGAGACCGGTCTACATCACTCGCTATGGTCTCCCAGTCATCATCCCAATACTGCTGCTCGTTTTGGTTGCGAATGAACTACTCTTCCAAAAAAAGCTACGAATCGCAACACCAGTGGTTTTAGTCATGCTGATGCTTCCTCAAACGATGAAAACTGCCACAAATCGTCGCGGATTTCCGGATGTCGTCGAGTGGATTCAAAACAACACCGATGAAGACCTTCCCGTTTATGTCGCAGACTGGTCGTACGTGGATGGATTCATCAATCCTGAGATCGTCGGGATGCAATATTACGGACTGGATGATCGCGAATTCAGATTGTTGAAATTGAATCATCCATACGGCTCAGGTTTCGCCAGTCCGGAATTGATCCCATTGCAAGAGCGATTCGTCCTTGTCACATTTTTGAACATCGACGGTATTGGCGAGCACTTTCAAAACACCACCAGGAACTACCAGCTCACCTGGCTGGACACGATGGCAATTTTCGATGTTCGTCCATGAGAACAAAACGATTGTTGGGCAACGTAAGGCAATTCCGCACTCCGTCTGCTATTGTCAACGATAGGCGAGAAACATGAACAAGACTCACTACCATTTAACCAGCCCTGTCTTGACTTCCTGATTCGACCTAAGAATCTGTTTGTCATTTGAGCTTCGCCCCTCACCCTCACCCAAACCCTCTCCCCCCAGGGAGAGGGTTTGGGTGAGGGGACTAAAGTTGCCGCAATGCGGCAGTGATTGGGATGTTCAAACACGCTTTTACACGAAATATCCAGCGTCCAAAAGTCGGAAACATTACATACAATGAACACAAATACAGGCCTTACTCTAGTTGACTGGTTGATCATCATCCTCTACGCAGCCAGTACGATATTTCTCGGCTGGTACTACGGACGAAAGCAGAAATCGACCAAGGAGTACTTCACTGGCTCCGGCAATATGAATCCGGTCCTCATAGGAGTCTCGCTTTTTGCCTCGCTGTTGAGCACAATTACCTACCTGTCGCAACCTGGAGAGATTGTCGGAAAAGGGCCTGTTTTCCTAGTCAACTATCTCGCCTATCCGCTGATTTTCTGGATCATTGGATATGTGGTTCTACCGGTCTACATGCGCCATCGAGTCACAAGCGCCTACGAGTTACTCGAAGAAAGAATGGGCCTGAGTGTTCGGCTTCTCGGGGCTACGATGTTCTTAATGTTGCGACTGGTGTGGATGTCTCTGCTGATTCTGGCTGCAACAAAAGCCTTCTGCAGTATTGCTGAGATCGGAGAAGAGTGGGTTCTGTACATGGTTGTCCTCATCGGGTCGATCTCTTTGATCTACGCCTCGCTAGGCGGGCTTCGCGCAGTGGTCATCACCGACTTGATGCAAACCATCCTGCTTTACGGTGGAGCGGTTCTCGTTGTTGTTGTCGTCACGATCAAGATGGGTGGGTTCGGCTGGTTTCCCACCGAATGGCACGACAACTGGGACAAACAACCGGTCTTCAGCTTTGATGTCAGCACTCGCATTACAATGTTAGGGTCCATCCTTTCGGTGCTGATCTGGTACACAGCAACTTCAGCAGGCGATCAAGTTTCCATCCAGCGGTTCATGTCGACAACCGACGTCGGGGCTGCTCGAAAAGCGATTGGCATTCAGTTGATCATTTCAGCAATTGTCGGAATTACACTCGGTCTGGCGGGTCTGGCAATGCTCGGATTCTTCCAGCAAAATCCAGATTCATTACCGGTCGGTTTTTCCATGAAAGATCAAGCTGATCAGGTCTTCCCTTTGTTCATTGCATTTCATTTGCCACCGGTTGTTTCCGGTCTGGTCACTGCCGGACTTCTTGCTGCCGCGATGTCGAGTATGGATTCAGGAGTCAACTCGATCAGTGCTGTGGTGACGACCGATTTCATAGACCGCCTCTTCAACAAGCCGATGACGGAGCAGGAACATGTTCGCTTTGCTCGCTGGCTGGCAGTCATTGTCGGAATCATTGTACTCTTCGGCAGTATGCTGGTGGATCAGGTTCCCGGTAACATCATGGCCGTCACACAAAAGACTGTCAATCTTTTGACCGTTCCGATTTTCTGTCTGTTTCTCTTTGCTCTATTCTTCAAACGAGCCAGTCCAATTGGCGTTTGGATCGGATGGTTCTTCGGGACAAGTGCAGCGATTATGGTTGCATTTTCGGGACCGATTTTCGGATTCCTCGAAGATGGCAGAGATCCTGTTTCCTT
>DAOUPA010000754.1 GCA_030626405.1 Planctomicrobium sp. | reverse complement strand
GTGGAAACGACAGTATCCACCAGCTCAGGTCATTTGCTGAAGAGTTTCAACTGATCGAAAAACGACCGACCTCGAGCGCACTCGCAACGGGTGTCAAATGGACCCTCTATTTTCTCGTTGAGCCAGTCGAAACTGTAAGCCTGATTTGGTACTTCAAGACGGGTTTAGTGACAGATTGGAAAGACTGGTCAGTCTTCTCGCGAAGTAAATCTGTACGTGAAAAAGTTGCGCCGGATCTATCCGTGAGAAATGATCAGCACCAATCTCAAGTGTGGATGCACCTAGCAGATGTCAATCAATCGCAGGCAAGTGATTATATTCGTGCTTATACGTTTCTTGAGTCTCGAAAGGCATCTGCACGAAATGCACAATTTCTCGATCACATCAGGCAGCAACTAGACCTGACTGCTGAAGAATCGCTGAGCGATTCGGAATTGATCTTCGCAGGGACACTGATCTGTCCTCTGAATGGAACATACCAAATGAAACAAGAGGGTAAGCAAACACCATGGATCAGTTCCGCTTGGCAAACGTCATCGTATTCTGAAATTGATGCAGTGCCAGAGACATATCGCTTTCCGTTTCTGGATTGGTTGCATGGAATGGATCTACGATTCCAACTCGATGCGAATACACTCAAATCGAATATCGAATTAATCGTTCTCAAATCAGAACTTGAAGAAACCGAACAGAACAATCAGCGGTTGAATTCGGCAGAACGGTTCTCTGACATCTCCCGCCAGTTGCAGCCAGGAGATCAAGTCGTTGTGATCGAAGAGGGAGCTCCCTTGATGATTGGCGAATCCGTCGAGACGCGATTGCAAAATGGAACTCAACTCCGACTTCTCAAATTTACAAACGGTTGGGCCGGTGTCTCACAGAATGTCGGACAACAGAGAGTCGAAGGTTGGGTCAATCCAAAGTATCTCTCACTTTCAAAAGATCGTTGATGTCACCTTATCCAAGAGAACGAAGAGTGGATTCGCATCTTCCTAAATGATCCGGAGCGATATTTCAGTAGATTTCATCCGTTTTCAAAACTCCGGGGAAAATCGTCTCCAGTCTTCGTTCTCAAGACTGACGATTACCGCTGGGCAGGTCTCAAAAATTCCTCGATACTGAAAATTCACTTGTGGCTATTCTCGACAGAACAAGAAGGGCAGCGATGCAACATTTTTTCCTCACGGCTCTGATTCTCCTTTCACCGGCGTTGATCTCTTCCGCAACCGCTGCCGAGAAATACGCCCTGCTGGTTGGGGTGACGAAGTACAACGATGCGAAGATGAATGCGAGTGCACTCAAGTATCCGGAAGCGGATGCGACTGCTGTGGCGGATTTACTCAAAAAGTCTGGTTACTCCGTTGATTTATTGATTGGAAAGCAGGCAACTAAAAAAGCTGTTGAAGCAGCCCTCAAGCGTGTTGCTAAAGAGGGGAATGTGAACGGGGTCGTGCTCATTGGGTTGTTTGGGCATGGTGTTCAGTATGGGAGAAACGCTTACTTTGGCCCCTTTGACACATCCGCTCGGGGTGTCACCGACAGCCAGGGAAATCTTTTCGATAAGAATGGCAAACTGATACTGGAACCGGATCCGGAGACGATGGTTTCGATGAGGTCACTGCTTGATGCACTCACGCTCTCTCCAGCGAAGAATAAGATTATGTTGTCGGACTGTTGTCGGAAAGACCCGAATGCTGCTCGTTTTCGTCGTATGCATATTGCGTTTGGAGCGGGATTAACAGCTGCCGATCTTCCGGAAGGGATGGCGGCTCTGTTTGCCTGTTCGCGGGATGGACAGGCATTTGAGCATGATGATTGGAAACATGGTGCGTTTACCAAGGCGTTTCTGGATCAAGTTGGTCCAAATGTTGCCAATGGATATGGGACGGCAGGCACACTGGCAGAACGGATGAATTGGAAAGTTCGTCAGATGGTTCGTGACAAGACCAACGGGCGGTCTCGGCTAACGGTGACTTACATCAATAGTGGGATTGTGGATTTACAGTTGGTCTGGCTGGAGCGTGACAAGCTGATCACGAACGGCATCGGAATGAAGCTGACGTTGATTCCGGCTGGCGAGTTTCTGATGG
>DAOUPA010000502.1 GCA_030626405.1 Planctomicrobium sp. | reverse complement strand
GCCGCTAATGCGTTGGCAGCTCGGCCGCGATAGCCTTCGACTGAATTGCGTCGGAATCGATCCTCGCCACGGACGCGAGACTCACTCAAACAAGGATAAATAGCCACACCATACTTGCGTCCGAGTGCGATGGTTTGCTCCCAGGGATTCAGGCGGAAGTATCCGGTTGCCACGAGCATGTCAACCAGTTCGTCTTTCAGCCAGCGATCCAGATCGATCCCGACAGCGCGACAGTAATCAACCGAATCATGCACGCGGATCGCAACCAGGATCGGTCGGCCTCGTTTCAAGCCAACTTCTTCGGTCATCTGACGAATGCGACGAATGAGGGCGGTCATCTGTTCCAGGTTCTCTTCAGTCGCGGTGCCTCCGTGTGCATGGGATTTGAAGAAGACTGAGTGTCGCAGGAAATCGAGTTCAATACCGTCGACATCGTAGTTGTTGCAGACTTCTTCGAAGTAGCGAAACACCAGCTCCCGGATCTCTTCGCGACCATAGTCGACAGCCGTCCAACCCCCAACTCGGCTTCGCTTCTGTGCAGTTGCAACGAGCCAGTCGGGATGCTGCTGCTTCACAGGACTGGCTGCCAACATGAGTGGTCCGTACCAGGCTCCCGAGGCGTCGTGCGTATCGTTCATCCGCATGGACCAAAAGATCCCTATCCCGTTTCGCTTGCTGAAATCGGACATGATGGTCAACGGATCGAGATCTTTGTCGATGAACGCCTGCGTCTGGTTCTTACTGAAACCATCTTGATCGGCTGTAAACAACGAACCGATCTGCGTGTTGTGCGTGAAGCAGCCGAACGGCGAGGACCATGTGCAATAGAACAGCGTGTCGAGTTGCGTCCCAGCCAGCGGCGTCGTTCGATGCTTGAGCAGCCCCGCCGCCGAGACATCGTCCTCACAGAGATAGACCGGCTCGTTGCCATCGTTGTTGAAGATCAGTCGACGCTTCCGCGCCGCCTCGGATCGAGCCGCTCGCAATTCATCAAGGTTCTTCGGTTTCGTTTCCCCGAAGACGCTTGCAGTTATCAAGAGAACGAGCGAGAGGATCACGGATTGCTTGAGACTCTTAGACATCATGTTGTGTCCTCCGGGATTTTGCATTCCACAAATATGGAATTCGGTGATTATCAGTAGAGATTCGCGTTGAGTGTAGCAGGTAATCACTGGCTTGATGGAATCGTTGGCTGTGCAGTAGCGGCGTCGATTCAACCAAAGCCACGGCTTCTAGCCGTGGTCGATTACTTCGCATTGTTCAAATCAACTCTGACTGGAGATGACATTTCGCTTCATCCAAAAAACAGGAAGCAATGGATGCATCAAGTTGAAGTGATACAAGGGAAGGGTTGTAATTTTTCGATGGTGACTCAAAATGAATCCTGCGGTCTCAATTGCTCAAAAGTCGATCTGGAAGAATTCGAAAATGCACAAGTGATCGTTTCCTCAATCAACTTTCAACTTTGACAGTTACTTTCAAATTCATGTCCACTGAAGACGGAATTGCATGTGTCGCGGATCAGAAACAGGAAAGTCGTGTGAGCGAATATCAATACATCGCATTTCGAGCGATTGATCGTCCGTTGACTGATCAGCAACTGGACTTTGCTCGAAGACAGTCAACACGAGCGCAGATCACTCGCTGGTCATTCGAAAACGAGTACCATTTCGGTGACTTTCACGGCGACGCCGATGGACTGCTGCGACATGGATACGATGTTCATTTGCACTACGCCAGTTTCGGCATTCAATCAGTGGGGATCAGGCTGAGTGCTGGATTGCCTTTTCCGAAGTCCGTTTGGTCAAAGTACACCGGGACTGATTCGCTGACTTGGAACAAGGACTCAAAGGGCAAGGGTGGGATCTTGAAACTCCATCCATATCGTGATGCCGATCGTTTTGACGAGATTCTATCACCTGAAGAGTACATGAATGACGTGATGGCAATTCGCGAGCGGTTGATTGGCGGCGACCTACGAGCACTGTACATCCTGTGGTTGTGCTCCGCTCTTGACGATAATTTCGAACTTCGTGATGTCATCGAGCCACCAGTTCCGAGTGGGCTTTATGAGTTGGTGGGAACCTGCGGTGATTTTCTGGCATTCTTTGATCTCGATCCGCTGACTTTGACCGCCGCGGCTATCGGGACCCCTGAATCACCAGCCCAACAAAGACAAGAACTGAGAATCTCCAATTGGGTCAATGAGTTGGACGAGTCTTCCGCTAAACAACTTCTGCGCGAATTGATTCTCGGAGAGACTTCAGTCGTCAAGTCAAAACTTTTAGCGAAAATAGGCGCTGCATGTGAATCGCTGGTCTGGCCAAGTATCGCATTGGGACGCACATTGGGCGAAATACTGGATCAAACAGAAATCCTTCGCGCCGAGTATGACAATGAACAGCGACAGAAGCGCGAAGCTGCTCAAAACGTGAAGCAGCAAAGACAGAACGGGAACGGAAGAAAAGAATGAAGAAGATGTCAAATAACCCCAAACATTGGCTTCGCCAGACACAGAAGCTTGTCGATGCTCGGGGGACCGAGAATTATGAAGCTGCAGCCGAGAGATCTTGGCAGATCTCCGTGAGGCGATTGGTGGGGCAGACGGCGAACTGATTGCTCGTGAACATGCTGCTGAATTCACCAGGAATCACCCAACTTTGAATCGCCTGAAATCATCCCTGCGAAAACGCGGCCTTTTGGATTAACACATGCCTGCAACACTAACGTGATTTGGTGCTTCAGAATTGCGTGAATCACCAGTGGCGGCAAGGAAGTCACCTTCGATTTCTTTGGCGAGCGCAGACGACGTACGTGATTGCGGAGTTAGCGTGATTGCCAGCAGAAATCGGAGTGTCTCACCTGTGAACGATGTTCTCGATTGTGTTGTAGTTTCAATCGAAATCGCTCTCGGTCTTTCTGCTGAGGAATTCGAAGAATTCAAAAAGAGCGAGGGGTTCCCCGCGCGTGAAAGGAAAGGCTGGGATGTTGATGCCATCAAGTCGTGGATTGAGTCCGCTCCAGAAGGCGCTGACAATCCTGAGACTGCAAAAGGGGATGAACAGGATGCTCAATCGAACGATGATTCAGGGAGCGATCCCGGAAGTGGTGAATCCCCAAGTGTCGGCAATCGAGGCGACTCGGAATACAGTCGATCAACTGAATCAAATGCAGGGGGTTCAGGAAGTGGTGATTCAAACGCCGCTGACGATGACCGTCAATCAGCTTCCGGCAATCGAATTGAAGAAGCCACCTCACCACCGTACCGAACAGTGATCATCGAGGTCCCGATTTGTGATCCGGAAGAGGGTTCCTACATCGGCCAGGGGCGGGGGCATATTGACGTCCGCCTCGATCGGCAAACACAGCTCCCAGCGTTCCGACACATCCATGCCGGATTCCGAGCGGCAAACGCCACGCTGCCCAATGACAAGCCGGTCGAGTCGGCTGCCGATGTGGTTCGCTACCTGGCGGTCCTGGTCGCGAGTGAAATGGAGAATGGCGATGTCAACGACTGATCACAAAGGCTGCAAGATTCTGCTGCGTGCCGAGGGGCAGAATCTGTGGGAAGTCTTCGAGCGGGAAGGGGCGGGAGAAAGTCAGGTTCGCCGGAAGCAGCTCGTTTGTTTGTATTTGCTCAAGCAGTTTCGGTCTTTCTTCACTGAACCGGAATTCTGCCATTCACAAATCCGTTAATTCGCCACAAGTCGTTGGCGAACGATGGTTTCCGTGTTTCCCTCTTGACAATTTCGATCCTGGTTATACAGAATTGCGAGAATTCTACCGTTAATGGGTTATACGGAATTAATTCAGTCTAATTCAAGTTAGGTGATGACGAGTCTGTTTGTCTTTCGGCTGTCTCGGAAAACTCAATCGCATCAATACTAATGACCGCTCACGAATTCACTCTCGAATATGAATTGAGTCGCGACGATGTGATTGCCTACACCGGATTCTACTGGGCATCTTGGGTGCTCCGAGGTTGGATCCTCTACCCGGTGACAGGGATCATCGGGTCAGGAATCGGACTCGCCGTAATTATAGCGTTCTACTTGATTGTCTGGCTGACTGGTGCGCAATGGGAGACGCAACTAAACGCGTTCTTTCCGTTCGGTGCGATCGTTGGTCTCGTTTTAGCAATCTATATGGCAAGGCGTGATAAAGACGATCTGCTGCCCCGTCTCGCTGTTTTGATCACGAAAGATTCGAAAGATGACGTCCTCTCTACAGAACAGGAAGCGAGTCTCGGCAGGAGGACCGTATTGGCAACATCGCATGAAATTGAGATCACCGGTCCCGCCGGGACAACTTCAAGAAAATGGGAATATATAAGGTATGTTGCAGCCACGGAATGTCATGTTTTCATCATGTCTGATGTTGGGATGATCATCCCACGGCGTTCGTTTGCCAACGATATGATCTATTCTGAATTCATCCAATCAGTCCGTAGTTGGAGCCGCCAACGATAATCGGCCGCACAAAGCGCCCTCGAACTGAATGCAGAGGCACTTAACAAGACGCTCAACCGGAGCGACGGTTGGGCACGTGTTCTGAGATCCCAAGTCGCTGGCCGACACCCGGTTAGCTCAGACGTTATGTCACTAAGCGGACTGCACTATGCCATTCCCTGTTGATGCAAAGTGGATCACCGAAACCGAACAAAAACTTGGTGTGTGATTTCCTGCCGCGTTCCTCAACGCAGATGGGTATGAAAGGCTCGTTGCTCGTGGAGTGTTAGACTTTGATTCGTGTACTTTTCAATTTCTAACTGGAGCAACGAGCATGAGTAGCGTAACACGTTTTGTAGGGTTGGACTATCATCAG
>DAOUPA010000220.1 GCA_030626405.1 Planctomicrobium sp. | reverse complement strand
GATGATACTGTTCGTGCGAATATCGACAGAGAATCGAACAGGCACCAGCGATGTTTCACCTTCAGCGGTTGCGAGTTGCGGAACGGTTGAAGCGCCTGCTTCAGGGAACAGTGTGCGGAGGACCGAGACCAAATCGCTGGCATCTCCGTTGGCGATTTGGAAAATCTTGATCTGCGCGTCATTGGTCGGAGATTCATCAAGACTGAGAATCAATTGTTCCACAAGCGGAAGAGATTCCGCCGGTCCTGTAATAAAGATGCTGTTCGTTCGAACATCTGGAGTCAGAGTTACTTCATCGAGTAGGCCTGATCTCAAGACTCGTTTGCCGTTCGGATCGACGAGCAGCATTTCCAAAGCCCTGTTTTGTCCGCCTGTTCCACCACCTCTGGCGGCTGCAATTGTTGCTGTAATCGTAGCTGCCACATCGCTCGCGAGTGAGTTTTTCAACTTGATGGATTTCGCCTGATGAAACGGTCCAGTTGTCTTTTCATCTAGCCGAGCAACCAGTTCCGCAACTTCTTTCATGTCACGTGGTGAAGCGTTGACGATCACCGAATTGGTTCGCTGATTGACGGTCAGATTCACATCGGGTCCGAGCCCTCCGCGACCATTCAGGAACTGCTCGATAGTCGTTTGCACTTCTGCTGCGAGTGCGTTGGTTAAGTTGAAAATTTGCATTTGAGTTTGAGGATGCACCGGCTGATCTAGCTCTTCGACTAGTTTCTTAGCTGCTTTGACCGCCTCGCCCCAGCCGATGAACAACAACGCATTCGGTTTCACCAGGGGCGTGATTGAGATTCGTCCTTGCAGCGGCCCAGTCAAATCGTCAAGCACTTGCGTGATCAACGATTGTAGTGCGTCACCTTGAACATGTTTCAGGTGATAGACTTCAATCTGCGGCGCAGTTTCGTCACTGAGCCTCTCGATCTCTCGGATAATTCGTGTCAATTCCGCGATGTCTGGATCGCGACCTCGCAAAATCAACAGATCGAGATCAGGCAGGGCTTCCACGCTAACATCTGATGAAGGACGCTTGAGAATATCTTCTCCCGGCTGGGTTCCTCCCTGCGCGGAAGAATCTGCCGACTGATTACCTGCGGTTGCGGCGTCCTGATAAAATGCCGTTTGTTGGATATTGCCGCGATTTTGGGAAAGCAGACTATGCTCTTTCGAAAGTGTCGCATTCCCCGTTGAAGATTCTCGCCACAGCCGAATTGCTTGTTGCAGAACCTCCGGATTGACGTTCTGCAATGGCACAAAACGAAATGCTTCACCCGGCTCTCGGCCTTGAGATTCATCCAGTTGTCGCACAAGAGTTTCAACTTGCTGCGAGAGAGTCTCCGGTCCATCCAGTAGACAAGAGTTGGCTTGAATATCAAACTGAAGGAGAACGGTCCCGATGCTTTGTTGTGTATATGTGAAACGCTGATCACTAATTTTCGTGAGGTTCTCATTAAGGAGCAGAGTCAACGCCCGCTGACATTGCTCGACCGTGATATTTTTCATCTGATATTGAGCTGGCACAACGTCTTGAGGAGTTGTGCGAATTGATTCGGTCTGTGCCAGTCTCATCTCTTTTGAGAACAGAGGTTCTGGTGAATCAGGATGTGTACGGAAGCCTGACCGGTGTGGGAAGGAAGGCTCTGTCGATCTCGTTGCCTGCGGAATAGTGAGTGTCGAGTCACTTGATTCAATCGCAGGTACAGAGTTCGGTCTGGAAAGAGGTCGCTCCGGCGGTCTGCTTATTGAGGCATTCGTGGTGACGGCGGGATTGAAAATTTGCTGAACCAGTTGCTGCCGAGCTTCAGGAGCGACAACGATAATCCGTCCTCGAGTTGTATCAACAGAGATTCTCCCGGATTCGCCGAGTAACCTTTTAACAGTTGCAGCGCATCCTTGGATATCGTCGCTTGAACAAGTGTAAGACCGTAAGACCGTTGGCTCTTTTTGGGCAGTGACTGGTTGAGGTTCGTTCCGATTGAGTTGCTCCACTAGCTGCGTGGCTAGCTGATGCACTTCCTCAGTGCCGGAAACCAGCATTTCGCCCTGTTGATCATCCGCCACGATTCTCGCAGTTCGCGCACTTTCACCGAGAAGATCTGTCAACATGCGTCGCGCTTCGCTCGGTTGGACTCTTTTCAGAGAATAAACCTTGAACTGAGCCGAGACCGGCTGCGCTTGCAAGTTGGTGACCGTGACTGGATTGGTGACGATCAAAATCGCCAATACGACAGATAGTAATTTCGTAAAGCTCATTCGGTGTGAATTTCTGCACGTAGTCATCTCAAACTTTGGTTTGTGGGTCATTAACTAACACAACATTACAAGTGAATCTTCTCAATTGCAGATTTAAAAGCGTTCTGAAATGGTCCGTGCAGTCTTTGTATTTTGTTGAGATTGGGAGGATTGAGTGTTCCGGGCAACTTGGTCTTGATGGAATTAATGAGTGAAAAGGATCAGGTCGTGGTTATAGAGACATGACTCAATCATCGACTTGGCGGAATGTGCGGCTTGAAGCGATTGCGGAATATTTGCGACCGCTTTGAAAAAAACATGTCGGCAAATTTGCTTTTTGTGGAATTTTACTCAAGGACCCCTGATGTACGGGCAGCCTAACCTACAGTTTCAATCAGGTACGACCACGTAACGTTCAGCATTCTTGACACAAACGTAAGAACTGCGTTTATCCCTACAAACGTTACAAGCTGTTCATTCAGTAATATCAGGCGTCGCCAGAAAATTACCCATTCTTCGTAACCATTTATTGTCACAAAGGTTACCAAATTACATGCACTCCGGGAGAGGACGCTCTCTGCCTCCAGTGGTACGGGTTGTGCCAGTTGTAGGGAATGTCAGGATGGAATCGATTGAAGTGATTTCAACGAATCTATCAGTTTTAACCCTATTGGAGATGGATTGAGAAAAGCGTCCGGGAGTGTTGGTGCTGACTGCATGCAACGGCGGCACTATGCATCCCGGAACGTGTGAGAGCGTGTGTGGCGACCTGAGACCTCGCCATGGGCAGCTTGCTGCCCGAATCCTCGCAATACCAGGGGACGGTCAACTTCTGCTCATCGCTGCGTTAGCGGTGAGTTTGCAAGGCAGGCATGTCCTTGCGAGAAGCTGAACGCGTCACTGCAAGACGTTGCCCCTGGTTGAGCGAGGTTTTTCAATTTCCTTTTTGAAAGGAGATCGATGTTCACACTCCCGCCTGTTTGCTGCCCTCGATTCAATGTGGAGCAAAGCAATGAAAAAATTAGCAATAGCCTTATGGCAAGATGACTGTGGAATGATTATTTCCGCTGAACTGGTTTTGGTCGCCACACTCGGAGTCCTTGGCATGGTTGCCGGTCTTTCGCATGTGCGCGGTGCCGTAGTTGAAGAGTACAAAGATCTCGGAGACAGCCTCCGCTCGATCAATCAGTCGTACAGCTACAGTGGCTTCAGTGGTTGTAAAGCCTTCACGGCTGGATCAGCATTTCTGGAAGACTGTGAGGAGCCGGTCATTCATTTCGAAACGATCTACGAAGGATGTGAAACTCCTTGCGAAACTCCTTGCGAAAACGGATGTCCTCCCGCTGATGAAATCATCATCGAGCGACAGATTCTGCCAACTCCCTGTCACGATTGTCTCCCGAAACAGGTCATTGAACGGGGGTGTTGCCCACCTCAACGCTGCCGAGGGGAGCTTTTAGTTCCGATGCCAGCTCTCGAAGCGATTCCTGAAATCGAGGCAGAGGCCGAGTATAGTGAACCAGAAACGACTGTCTGCGTGGAAGATTTTGTGCCAGCCCCGAAATTCACAAGAGAGGAATACGAATCGCCTCCACTCTGTTACGACCATCCAGAGTCTATTTATAATGTTCGACGATACTGCGACTCACCATACCACCCGATCGCTCCATTTCTCACTCCAAGATCGTCGGTATGGTAATCTCCGGTGCAGTGAAACTGTGAAGTGGAAACTTTGACGGCTGATCTGTAGCGTATTTTGCAGAGCGTGGTACGATCTCACTCTTGTGGATTGAACCACGCTTTTTTTATGCGCTCACGATAATGCCTTCAGCAGAACAACAAAACGTTCCTCAACCCGGCGAGAAAGTCCTTTTCGTCACTGGTCGACTTGCGGCTGAAATGACGCGACGCATTGTCGCGGAAGTCAGTAAAAACATGGGCTTCACCGCAGACGTGACTATTGTTGGAATCTCTGTCGCGGCACTCATGCACGCAGAATGGCTCTCTAGAAAACTCACCGATGAACCAACTGGCTATGACCGCGTTTTCGTGCCAGGTTGGTTACAGGGAGACCTTTTACCGCTCACAGAACAATTCTGTGTCCCGTTCTACCGTGGTCCGAAGGACATTATCGATCTCGCCGAATTCTTTGGTCGTGAAGGCAAAACTCCACCAGATTTAGAAGCTTACGACATCGAGATCATCGCGGAAATCAATCATGCTTCGCGTCTCAGTGATCAAGAAATTCTCTCACTCGCGAAGCGCTACCGCCGAGATGGTGCCGACCTCATCGATATCGGTTGCATCCCTGGCGAGACGTGGAATCGTGTCGGAGATGTTGTTTCAATTCTGCAGCAGGAAGGCTTTCGTGTTTCCATCGATAGCTTTGATCGCAGTGAAGTGGAAGCAGCCGTCGAGGCAGGCGCGGAACTTGTATTAAGTTGCAACTCAAGTAACGTTGAATGGCTCTCTTCGCTCAATGCGGAAGTTGTTGTGATCCCTGATGATCCAAACCAAATAGAAACGATGTGGGAGACGGTTGAGCGTCTTGAAGGAACAGATTGCTCGTATCGCATCGATCCTATTCTCGAACCGATTGGTTTCGGCTTTGCGGCTTCACTCGCGCGGTACTATGAAGCTCGGAAACGTGCTCCTGACATTCCGATCATGATGGGGATCGGAAACCTCACAGAGATGACGGAGGCCGACAGCACTGGAGTAAACGTTCTCCTCGCGGCGATTTGCCAGGAACTTTCAGTTACAAGTGTGCTCACGACAGAAGTCATTCCATGGTGCCGGTCGGCAGTGCGAGAATTCGACATTGCCCGGCGATTGATGAAGCACTCGATCGACAATCAAACGCTTCCCAAGCACGTTTCGTCGGAGTTGGTGATGCTCCGCGATTCCAAGTGCGTGGAGTTGGGAGAAGAAACACTCACTCGAATGGCGGCAGATATTCGCGATCCGAATTACCGCATCTTCGTGGAGCGAGGAAAAATTCATGTCATGAATCGAAACGGATACTGGACCGGAACCGACGCATTTCAAATTTTCGATCAGTTCGTTAAGCACGATTCGAAGCTCGATCTCAGCCATGCGTTTTACTTGGGATATGAACTCGCCAAGGCTGTTACCTCACTCACATTGGGGAAGCAATTTCGCCAAGATCAAGCGTTAAACTGGGGATTTCTCACCATTCCAGAACAAAGCCCGCACGAACGTCGACGACGCGAAAAGGCAGTGCAAAAAGAAGCAGACAGGGGGACCGGTGTCTGAACTTCCTGTATTCCGTGAAGTCTCCCCTGCTCCGTTGGTCCCTGACGTCCTCAAGAAGTTCAGCGATGCTGAAGGACTGATTCTGTTTGAAAGCGTTCGCCGTCACGAACGACTTGGAAGGTACTCCTTCCTGGTCGCAGACCCGATCTGTACGAGTGTGTTGCAGGCGCCCGAATATGGCACAGACCCATTCTCCGAAGTGAAAATTTGGTCCGAGAAATTCCAGGCACCTACTCACCCGGACCTCCCACCGTTTCAAGGCGGCTTCGCAGGCTTGCTTTCGTATGACCTCGGGCAATGCTGGGAACGACTTGCACAATCGCCATACGATGAATTTCAAATCCCAGCGAGCGTGATCGGCGTTTACGATTGGGTGATTGCATGGGATCATTTCCAGGAAAAGTGTTGGGTCATCGCGCATGGCTTCCCGGAGGCGACATCTTCAGATCGAACTGCAAAAGCAGAGTCTACTCTCGGTCGCCTGCTCCAACGAATGACTGCTGAAACGATTGCGTCTCCCAAAGCTTCGCCGTGCCGGAACCGTTCTATAGAGATCGAAACATCTCAGCACTCAGTCGATCCAGCAGTCGAAATGTCGAGTAATTTTTCGGCAGAATCCTATCAGGCAGCGGTTCAATGTGTGATCGATTACATTGTTGCTGGAGATTTGTTCCAAGCGAATATTTCGCAGCGATTACTCGGTGAAACAGACTGTTCGACCGTACAAATCTATCTGGCATTGCGAGAACACAACCCTGCCCCGTTCGCAGGGCTATTACAATTCGAGGATTGGGCTGTTCTGTCATCGTCACCAGAGCGTTTTATTCAAAAAACTGGAAATCAACTATCAACGCGTCCCATCAAAGGGACACGTAAACGCCAATCAATTCCGGAGGCCGATTTATATACACGAGATGAACTTCGAGAGAGTGATAAGGATCAGTCAGAAAACATCATGATTGTCGACTTACTCCGCAATGACCTGTCGCGAGTCTGTCAGCCAGGAACAGTTCGTGTTCCGGAACTCTGTACGGTGGAAGCGTATGAAACGGTCACTCACCTCGTCTCCGAAGTCACCGGACAACTGCGAGAAAATATCTCCATCTGGGACACCATACAAGCAACCTTTCCCGGCGGATCAATTACCGGTGCTCCAAAGATTCGAGCGATGGAGATCATCGCAGAACTCGAACAAGTTGCGCGAGGTCCGTATTGCGGCAGTCTCTTCTATTGCGGTTTCGACGGGACCGCCGACAGCAATATCTTAATTCGAACTATCACCAAGCGCGGTCGAAACCTCGCGTTCCCCGTCGGAGGCGGTATCGTCGCTCAATCAGAACCGCAAGCCGAATACGATGAAACACTTCACAAAGCAGCCGGACTGCGTGCAGCGTTAGAGTCTCTGAAAGCGGAAGTGGACCGATAAGAGTCGACTGAGATCTCCGAAACGGTTCAATGGAATTACGTGTGCCACGGCTCACTGGGTCTGCTCTTACTCACACTTACTCGGTTCCAGAGCCCATTCAACCGCGTTTTCAGTAGAGCGTGTTAAGCAGACTCAATCACGCGACTACTTCGGTTTAATGAATAGAACTTCGCCACGCTCAATCCATCCTTTTCTCAGATCGACTCGGAACCAGCCATCGCTGTTCTTTTTGTGAAAGCGAACAGGAGATCTCTTGCCGAATTCTTTGAGATCGTACTGCGCCCAGGTCTTGCCCATGTCGGGGGAATAAATGATCCCTGTGTTGTAGGGCGAGGCAGGCGCGTAGTGCGCCGACAGGATTACGTCGTCTTCGATGATCATGTTTGCGGATTCGTATTCCGGATTGAATAACATCGTGTGCTTCTTTGGATTGGCAAGGTCCGCCGGGTCGCAGCGGAAGATGCCGCGATCGTGGGGCAGAGTGCCGTTGTTTCCATTTGCGTCTGCGGCCCAGTAGAGTTGTCCATCGACAAAGTTAATGCCACCTGATTTGTAGCGCGAATTGGAATTGACGGAAACTAGTACGTCCCAGTCCCAGGCATCCTGTTTCGCATCATAGGTCCCTCTCAACCAATGGCATTCGTGAACGGAGCCTCGGTCGTGATCGCCGGTACAGGCGTAAAAAGCATTTTCTGCAGGGTTGTAAACAACGGAGTGGATGTGGCGGCAAACGACCGAGTTATCGGGATTGCCCAGCAGGTTGGCATCACTGGACCCTGGCTGTTGGAACTGTGGGCTGACTCCAAAGGAGTAGGCAATTTTAACTGTCTGTCCTTGGTCAGTTGAGTAATAAATGTTCGCCGGCACCGCGCCGCCGAGAACATTGCAATAATTGCCCCAGACCATCATCTCCGATCCGTTAACGTCCCAGGTGTGAACGCCGTCGAGCGAATGGAAATACCAGCCAGGACGGCCCGGGTTGAGTGGCGAGTGAGGAATGTAATCGCTGCCGTCAGTATCTTTGACTATGATTTGCTTGTGCGTTTTGAGTTGGTCTGTACTCAGGTAAAGTTTAGTTCGCGTGGCGAAGAGAATGTTTCCATTCTTTTGGATGCAGCTGAAAGTGATGTTCTCCGCGTTCGGAAACGGACTGCTGTGTGGCCAGGTTAGCCCATTATCCTCCGACAGAAAAATCTTCGCATCACCGAAGCCGAAGGCTTTGTGGTCACGCTGCGAATCGATGTAAGGTCCCGCAGGCGCAAGGCGATACCAGAAATGGTCGGTGGAGCCAATTTTGGCGTCCTCTGCGCTCAACGGTCTGATCCCTGGCAAGAGAAGCCCGCCAGCAACTGCTGAGGCAGTTCCCAGGAATCGGCGCCGATGCATTGTTGGAAGTGGAGCGGTCTCGTTATTCATTGTCCTGGCACTCATTTCGCATTTGTAACAGCCAAAGAAATACTCTGACGGAGACATGGTTGTCAATACTCTCTGTTCGTTGGACCATTCTTACAGGGAAAACAGCGACCTCCCCGTACAAGACTACAGTGCGAACCCCGGAGAGAGCGCTGATATTCCCGAAGTGAAAGTGAAATAGACAGTTAGCGAGTTCGCGCCATAATCGATCGAGGGTGACGTTTTCAACGAATTTCGAACTTTTGCCTACGGGTTAACGTAAAGTCAACTCTGAGAGCTCTCTAGAGAGCGCAAATGACCATTCTAAGCTAACAAAACGTAGAGCGTTGTTGGGTCTTTTTTGAAAGTTGTGCCTTCTCCAAACCCCCAACATCTTGGGCTCTCTTATACGACAAGAAATGGCCCGTCAGATCTCATATTTGAAAAATGAAAACAAGGTTCTCCGCGAGCGATTACCAGATCGGATCTACACGACCGGAAAGGAGCGGAAACGCCTCATCCGGCTGGCAAAAAAATTGGTCCTAAGTTGAAGGATTTAATGAGTATTGTGACCTACCAGTCATTAAAGCACGAAGTGCTGAACGAGTTCGTGGTCGTCTCGGAAAAACACCTCAATGATATCTGTCGTGAAACTCAGGCTTGGTACGACAACGAGTGTGGCCACTCGGCCAGAGAGAATCTGCCGCCTGGCTGGGAACAACCACCGGAAGAAGGGCAGACCATTAAGCTGATGGAAGTTGCCTGTTCAACCAGGCTCGGTGGACTGCTGAAGCACTACTGTTGTAGGGCAGCTTGAAGCTTTTTCAATGTCGTAAAGTTCAATCGTGCGGAAACTCTCGACTGTGACCACGATTTGATGAATGATTGCTTGATCGACATTCGGGTTTTTGAACAAATAGAATTGAAAAGCTTCAGCCATGCCCTCAAATGGCATTCCGTACAGTTGAGAGGCGCTCTCATCCGTAAGTTTCCCTTCAAGGAAATGTTGCGGCCAACCGTCTTCCGTGAAATGCGAAGCATCTAAGAATTTTGGATCAGAAATAGAAACCAAGCTGAATGCTGAACTACCTGAAATGTAAAGGTCCGTGCCAAGCAGTGCCAAGGAGACAACAAGGACTCCTCCCCATATTGGGGTAGATGATCGATCTTTCAGTTCAAACAACTCACCAGTGTCTGAAGAAGTGATACTTGTTGACTTCTTTTTTGATCCGAGTGAGAGTGCGAGAGCTACACCCGCCGAAATCACACAGGCAACGAAAACTGCGTAACGGTAGGTAGGGTCGAGTACATCTCTGGTGAACGCTAGGCCATTTGCGACACAAACAAGCAAAAAGCTACCCACACCCCAAATCTTTTCGAAACGTTCAAAGTTTTTCATGGCCTTGCTCGGTAAAGATTGTGATTGGAGATTCAGGTAACACTTCAGGTAACACCTCAGTCGGGATGACAGGCGATGGACATTTCTTGACGACTCGGTGGGAACGAGTCTTTGGCAACTTGTGTTGTCACAAACTCTTGCCTTCACGGCAGATGAGTTCATTGAGCTCGGAGCGGAAAACACCTCAGTGTAAACCCGCTTCGGCAACAAGAACTCCCACATCCTCTCCACCGGTGGTTTTTAACCACCTGTCCTGGAGAGTTCGTAATGAACACCAACTTAGAAAATGTTTCAAACGTTCAACAAGACAACAACGAAAAAGAGGGACGATCCACTGACGATGCGAAGATCATCAATAACCCACCGTTACCGAGACCGAAGCGGAAACGACGAAAGGCAAAGTCGGAACGAGGTCTGCCGCCAGATAAGGACTTAGCAAAACTCGCAACAACGTATTTGGAGCAACAGCGTCAACTCTGGCCGCAACTTGTTGATGCGAATTTACTACCAGAACCGACTCCCGAAATACTCAGCGAGATGGTGGCCGATTTCAAGCATCGCCACCAAACTGGTGAAGTGAATTTCGATAACGTTCTCCCATTTCAAAGATTTGTCGCGAAGCTGGCGGGGAACTACGACCGCTACTCGTGTGACAACAGTGATACGAACTCCATTTTGGATCAAACTGTCAATTGTCTTAAAAAGGCACATCAGGAAAACCGCTTTGTTCCTTGGGAGTATGTTTTTGCGGATTACTCGGTCACTGGCCTCGACGCGTCTCGTCAAGGTTACAGTGTGTACAAAGAAGTCCTGAGCCATCGTGAAAACCACTCGATCGAGACAACTTACATCGACGATTTCACACGTGCTTCCCGCGACGAAATCGAGTGGTGGAAACTGGCGTCATTGTCAAAACGAATGAACAAGCGGTTGATTGGTGCCTCGGATGCGTTCGATCTCAGCGATCCCAACAGCGACCTGCTGATCACAATGTACGGGTTACTCTCTCGTATGCTTATCAAAGGTATTCGCGAAAAAGTGAAAAGAGGAATGAAAGGGGCAGCGCG
>DAOUPA010000179.1 GCA_030626405.1 Planctomicrobium sp. | reverse complement strand
TTGCTCTTTGGGATTTCTCAAGGGCAGTCTGTCGAGGCTGGGTTTATTGCTGCCGAGGCTGGTAGCTTTTCAACTTCACAATTGCTGGCTTTTTCGACTTTTGAAGGCGTTGGAGCGGTTTCTGGTACCTCTGGGAAATCTGCGGATGCTCCAGTGGAACCTGATGAGTTGCACCTGATTAAAAGCTTACTCGCCCAGCCTGTTGGTTCAGGAGGTAATGGGGCCTCCGCTGGTGGGACAAATGTTTCTGGTTTTGGTTCTGGCGCAGCCCCGGCTGCGATCATGGGCGCAAAGGCTCTCTACAAAAGTCTCCTTTTCAGTTATCTGGCTTCGGAGCCTGAATTGAAAATTTCTCCACCTTTCTCAGGTGGGATCTTCCGGCCACCTATTGGATGAATTGCCTGAGCTACCGTTGGGCGCCAGTCAAATTAGTGCTAAGGCGAAGCGGGCTAATATTTTTTGCTGCTCAAAATATTCATTCATTAATTCAGTTTTAAAAGGGTTACTCCCATGAAAAAAATACTACTCGGGCTTGTTCTTTCGTTTGTCGTAGCATCTACGGCGAACGCTGATTTTATCATTGATGATTTCAATGGCACTCAGTCTGACGATGGTCTTCCTCAAAGCCAAACGCCACTAGGAGATTTTGGATTCAATGCTGATCGAACTTTGACCACGACTGGCGCAGGGATTTCCGGGATTGACGAGGTCATGCTTTCTCCTGGCGACTTTGCTTTTGGAACGTTCTTTTCTCCAGGTTCTTTCGATTTACTCTACAACAATTTCAGCACCGGGATCATTCTGCCACCTGTGAATTCAAGTCCAGCTAACCTCAGTTTTCAGCTCCAGGGTGTAAACTGGCAGGGAGGCTCGGATTTGCAAATTGAAATTGAAATTCGATCACTGATGCTAACTTCAGTAGTTCCCATTGTGATTCCAAACAATACTTTCGGTGGGACTTTTGATTTCTTCTTTTCTGATTTTGATCCTGCGGTTCTAGGCAGTATTGACACGCTCGTTCTCCGGTCAACTTCGAATGTGGGCACCTTTACGGCAGATGCACTCGTCGTCACGCCTGAACCATCGAGCCTGATCCTTTGTGGAATTGGCTTGGTTGCGATGGGTGGATATGGATACCGACGCCGACGTAGATCTGGCAGCACAAACACCGCAAGCGTCTAGCGTTTTTCGGAGTCACTGTTCCCAACTATATGGTGGTTGAGTGACAGCAACAGATCAATAACTCAGGGAGGCACAACAAGTTGTGCCTCCCTGAGTTCGTTTTACATTTGGTGGTTGGACGGGTTTCTTTTGCGGCTTCGAATTTTCGCTTTACTCTGTCAAACGTGAAATCACCACATTCGTGGTGAAGTGCTTAAAACATCGGTTCGCGACCGAGTTGACGGCGGATGACTGCCCATTGTCCGGCGTGCATGAGATAGTGACTCCCTTGCATCGAGAAGATGGCGCCAGCGGTTGGGGCGTACTCGATGCCAGTCTCCTTGTCGAAGTCTTCGTCACCCATTGCTTTAAGAGCTTTGAGTGTCCCTTCTCTTTGCGCTTTGTATAGACTCAAAAGTTCGTCTTTTGAGTCAAACGCTGCCGGATCGTCGCCCGATGAGGTTTCTTTCGAATACTTCTCTGCAAAACCTTCCGGTAAGGCTGGCATTTGCCCTGGGGAAACCTTTTCAATAAGAAAATTCTCTGCGGCAATCAGGTGCCCAAGTTGCCATTTGATGTGATTCGATTTCTCCGCTGGCCGATGCATCATCTCCTCATCCGTCAGATCCTGTAGGTAGCCCATGGAGACGAATTCCCCCATATCAAGAGACTGCTTTAACGCTTCACGTGTGTTCACAAATCACTCCTTGTGGTTAAAGAAATTTCAGGGTTGAACCTGATCGAATCAGAATTCTAGACCTGGACTTGAAGTGGTCAGTAATCTACTTCACAGATTGTCTGACTCACAATAAAAGTAGAGTGTTCGCAGACTCCACGACAAAGGCAAGTCACTTTGCTGGCATTCAGGCTCAACTCATCTAAACTACTCATTAAAGATTATTTCCTTCACGAAAATTACAGGACATCTTCATGGCGGCCTCGATTCCCAAACCCGTTGATCCACCTCGTCGCGTTCTCATGGGGCCTGGTCCAAGCGATGTTGCACCGCATGTGCTCGCGGCGATGGCTGCTCCAACTGTTGGGCACCTTGATCCGTACTTTCTGAATTTAATGGACGAAGTTCAGGGAATGCTGCGGGAGGTCTTTCAGACGAAGAATAAAATGACTCTGGCCGTCAGCGGGACAGGGAGTGCCGGAATGGAAACCTGTTTCGTTAATCTCGTCGAACCTGGCGACAAGGTCCTTGTCTGCGTGAATGGTGTCTTTGGAGGCCGCATGAGTGATGTGGCGGCGCGCTGTGGCGGTGAAGTCATGACGATCGAACGCCCTTTCGGGGAAGTCTTTGCCACAGACGAAATTGCCACTGCCGTTAAGGAATACAGCCCCAAGCTCGTCGCGATTGTTCATGCCGAAACATCAACCGGGGCACTCCAGCCTATCGAGGAGATCTCGAAAATCGTACACGATGCTGGCGCGCTGCTGTTGATCGATTGCGTGACATCGTTGGGAGGCTTGCCAGTAGAGATTGATCGATGGAATGTTGATGCAGCTTTCTCTGGGACCCAGAAGTGCCTGAGTTGCCCGCCAGGTCTCTCGCCTGTCACGTTTAGTGATCGCGCAGTCAAGGTCATGGAAACTCGCAATTCGAAAGTTGCCAGCTGGTATCTCGATATGACAATGGTTCGCAATTATTGGAGTGATCAGTCGCGGGCCTATCATCATACAGCACCAATCAACATGAACTACGGCCTTCATCAGGCACTGCGAGATGTTCTCGATGAAGGCCTCGAAAACCGATTTGCGCGGCACCATCGCAATCACCTTGCTCTGAGTGCTGGCCTGGAAGCGATGGGAGTGAAGTTCGCTGTTGCGAAAGAGGATCGCCTGCCGATGCTCAATGCAGTGTTGATTCCAGATGGAGTCGATGACAAGGCTGTCCGTTCTCAGTTACTTAATGACTTCGGGGTCGAGATCGGTGGCGGACTCGGTCCTATGGCTGGCAAGACGTGGCGTATCGGTTTAATGGGTGAAGCCTGCACACAGCGAAACGTTTTGTTGTTCCTGGCAGCACTTGAGAACTGCCTGCTCGCCGCTGGTGACTGTGCGACGGCTGGCTCCGGTGTGGGAGCCGCTAACGAGTTTTATCGTTCTCATTGAAAGGGACCGAGTCGATCTTCACTCGGTAGTCAGAGAATACTGGAATACCAAAGTGAGCAAAGCTGTCGTGAAATGTCCGGCGGCTCGGTTGTCATTACAGGACAAACTGAAGTTGAGTCGTTAAGATTCGTGACCTAAACTCCGGCTCCCATTCGACTGAGTCAATAGAGAGGTACAAGCGTGATTTGCATCACAGTTACTCCCAAGTCCCGTACGCTCGCCAAAGCCGACATGCTCAACGCCGCCCGTCATGGCGACATTGTCGAGTTGTGCCTGGACCATTTTTCGAAAGAGCCGAACGTCAAAGATCTGGTGACGTGCATCGACAAGCCGGTCATTGTCTCATGTCGTCGGCCTCAAGATGGTGGTCAATGGCAAGGGACCGAAGAAGAACGCCTGATGCTTCTCAGGCAAGCCATTGTCGCTGGTCCCGCTTACATCGAACTCGATCTGGACATTGCCAACAATGTTCCTCGCTATGGGGAGACTCAGCGAGTGATCAGTTTTACGCGGATGGATCGCCCAGAGACGGATATCGACAGCATTTTCGATGAAGCGTCAAATGCAAAAGCGGATGTTGTGAAATTTACTTGGCCGACTCCCACGCTCGGTGCAGCTTGGCCGTTGCTGGCGGCGGTCAGCCAGAAACGAATGCTGCCTGTTGTCGGAATGGGTCTTGGAAGACCAGAGCTGACATTCTCGTTGCTAGGTCGGAAGTACAACTCACCGTGGATCTACGCGGCACTTGAGAAAGGAATGGAAGCGCACGAAGGTCAGGCCACTGTTTTCGAGCTGAATGAAACCTATCACTGCAAAGACATTAATCGGAAAACAATATTCGTAGCGATCTCTGGTTTTGGTGAAGCCCAGACAATCACCACTCGAATTCTCAACGCAGCTTTTCTGGAGTTAGGGCTGAATGTTCGCTGCCTGCCCATCGAGCTTGAAAGAGTCGATGAACTGAAAAAGATGCTCGACATATTAAAAATCCGAGCGATCATCGTCGGGGGTAAGCATGGGGAGGCACTTCTTGAGTTGGCCGAGCATGTCGATCAACACGATGCAGAAAGTCGGTACATTAACCTACTCCTCAAACGCGGCGATGGTTGGCATGGTTACAACACACTTTGGAGGAGCGGGCTCAAAGCGCTCGACTCATCCTTGAGTGAGGAAGGCGAGTCTTTGAAGAAGCAGAGCATCTTAATCGTCGGGAATGGTGGCATCGCAAATTCGATGGTTTATGCCGTCTCGCAGCGTGACGGAATGGTCAGCGTGTGTGGCCCGAACGACAAAGAAGCAGAGAGGACGGCCTCGCAGCACGGGTGTCGATTCATTCCATATCAGAATCTATACGAAACGTTAGTCGATGTGATGATTGTCGCGGATCCGAACATCAAAGTCGGAACGCAGCATGGGCGGATTAACCCATCAGTGATTCAGCCGAAGATGACAATCCTCGACCTGAGCGACTTGCCCCTCGAAACCGAAATGATGTCGGAAGCTCGATCACGTGGGGCGCGCACTCTTAACTCAGCGGAAATTTACACGAAGCAAGTTGCCGCCCAGTTCAAGGCGATTACCGGAAAAGAGCTTCCTGAAGCAGCCTTCGCTGAAGGGCTCTCTGAGAAGTAGTCGATTTGTACAGTCATCGCCTATCGGAAATCGGTTTCGTTAAAGTGATTCCAGAGCCTTCACGATGTCCTTGGGATTGGTACGGTTCCCGTGGCTTTTGCTAATGTGAACGTGGCCAATTTTCCCGTCTTTGCCGATCACAAATGTTGACGGATATGCCGTTTCACGCGGAGCGTCCCAGCGAAGGTGGTAACTGTTTGTGAAGCGATAGTCAGGGTCGGTGACTACAATGAAATTCTTCGGAAGCTTGTGACGTTTGAAGAACTCTTTGGCCCGTTGCTCTAGCTGATCCCCCAGTCCTGGGTAGATCATCACCACAGTTGCACCTGCCTTGGAGATTGCCGCGCTCTTCTGAATCAACCCGCCAACCTGACGAGAGCAAAGTGGACATTGATACCCAGGATAGCCTCGCAAAACCACCAGGACGACTGGGCTTTTCTGAAGCTTTTCCTTCAGGGAAATCTTCTTCCCGGTAGATAGTTCGTTCAGCTCGAAGTCTGGTGCTTCAGCGCCAACCTTTGGAGGAGAGGTGGTATCCGCTGACCAGGTTGCAGAATACGAAGTGGCCACAATGACCAGGGATAGTAAGAGCGAAGTACGCGGGAAAAGTTTCATTTCAAAACCTTCTTTCAATAATGACAGCCCAGCGTGGTCACAGCCAATCTACAGGTATTGACGGAAATATGGAAGCAATCGGGCAGAACCAATCTATCTCTCCAACCGTTTTAATAAGAGGTCGTCTCTTCTTCCCGAAACAATTTTTTCGTACAAACCAGCCAGACGTTTTCTCTGAAGAAGCGGAAAATGCGAATTTCAACCAATCGGTCTCTGAGTTTAAAGCGTAGAAGAGTGTTGGGAAAGATTGAAGAACCGACCGACCCTGGCGATCAAAGGTCCATTGCGATTGACCATCGAAGAACGGTTTTTCCGTAGCAGGCTTGCTATTGTGTTTCAATCGGACTCATAATGTTGTTAAGATTTTAAAAGCACTGGTGCGATTGAGTGGTGATCGCAGCTCGGTTGCCCGTTGATTCGAGAGTGTGAGTTGATCCTGAAAGAAAGATTGCCTTGACCTTTCGCAGAGGCGCATTGAATTATCATACCATTTTACGATTCTTGTCGGGTTTAGTATTCATTCAAGGAGATTGCCATGAGACGGCGTCAAAAAGGGTTTACTCTGATCGAACTTCTGGTCGTAATTGCAATCATCGCGATCTTGGTCGCGCTGCTGCTTCCTGCGGTTCAGCAAGCTCGTGCGGCGGCACAGAAAACGCAGTGTTTGAACAATATGAAGCAAATTGGGTTGGCTCTGCACAATTACCACGACACTCATACTGTCTTCCCACCTGGACAAATCGCCGCCTACTTCAATACAGATAACATCGGGCGGTACGCATCACCTGATGAAGCAAGAGATTATAACGCCAATAACAATACACCGTTCCGGCTCGGTGCGCATGGAACGAGTTGGATTTTGCACATCCTTCCAATGATGGATGGAGGTCCCATTTACAATGCTTGGTCGTTTGATGCGAACGTTCGACAGAATGGAGAACTTCCACCACTGTTCCTGAATGCAGACGCTCGTCCAGAGCTTCCAGCGAAGAAGACGATCAAGTCGCTTTACTGCCCGTCTCGACGAGATAATATGAAAACCAGTGCTGAGTATGCAAAAACCAATCGCATTCATCAATCTTGGACCAGTGGTGGAAATGACTATGCTGGCTGCACTGGTTCTGGGATTGCGTTTAAAGATGACGTGAACGGGGAGCAGCAGACGTACTTCCTGACGCCAACGCAGCTTGCGGCGACTGTCATCGTCGGGCAGCTGACGGCGAATTCTCCTTTCGCTCAGGATCAGACGAACGTTGGAATTTTCGGAGTGAACAGCAAAACAAACATTGCGTCCATTACCGACGGGACCACGAATGTGATCATTGTTGCAGAACGTCAAATTATTCAGAATCCTCGCCCGAATCGCCCACAGGAACGCAGCAGCGATGGTTGGGCCTATGGAGGACCCGCAACACTCTTCTCGACCCAGTTTCCTCCGGAACTCTCTGGTAAGATTCAATTGACAAATCAGAACGTGAATCCATCGTCGAGACACTTCAGTGAAGCAGGCAGCAACCACCCAGGTGTTGTCAATGTTCTTCTCGGAGATGCCAGTGCTCGAAGTATGGGTATCAACATTGACCTTATCCTCTGGAATAATCTTGGCAATATGTCGCAGGGTTCAAGCGTTACTTTCTAGTGCCTTGTCAGGCCTTAAATTTGGGGTTGTGAGTCTGGAATGCCGCTCCGTTGTCGCTCCCGTTCATTTCCTTAACCCCAAAATTAAGAGTTGAAGCAACACTAGTCTCATCTCCGACCATGGTTATCAGTGGAACGTCTCACAGGGGTGACCGAGTACGGTCACCTTTTTTTTGTAGATTTTGGATTTCGTGTTTTACTTCAGGATGAGAGGATTGCTCGCAGTCCTCGATGAAAGGTTTGGCGAAAATGACGATTCGCTTTCAATGTTCGGAATGTGACTCCGTATTGAAAATTAAAGACGAACTCGCCGGCACGGATGGCAAATGCCCGAAGTGCAAGACCAAGTTCGTTGTTCCCGCTCTCGACGAAGCAGATCAAGACGAATCTACAGAAGAAGGAAGTTCCAAGGCCTCCTCTAAGAAGGAGTCCCGCTCCGGTAAGGGAAAGACGGCTTCCAAAAAGAGATCTAAAGCTTCGGCCTCAAAAGGTGGGAAAGAAGACGATTTTGATCCCGCAGCCTTTCTTATGGAAGATGGTCCCGGTCCTAAGGCATCGGCAGGATTGAGTGAGGCTCAGGGAGGAGCTGGAAGTGCTGCAAAGGGGAAGCCCTCCGCTGGTCGTGGAGGCTCTCGGGCCAGGGCAGCGTCCATGTCTTCAGCATCTGCTTCTCCACCAGCAGCAGACACGGCAGACCCACAGGCGAATACGACAGCTTCGGCGAACGCCCGCGATTTGCTCTCGAAATCTGCCGACGAGAGCCGAGTTCGGGCAGCCTCAATGCCCGTGGAAGAAAAAAAGCCGCTCATTGACTTTGATTTCGCAGGACTCAAGCAGGAACTTAAAAGATTCGCCCCTCATGTGATCGGGACGTTTGTAGGTATTGGATTATTGTTCTGGTATATGGGAGGAGACTCGAAGATCGATTTACCCGAGTTGGGCAATGTTTCTGGAACAGTCACGGTGGACGGAAAACCGCTTGTTGGTGTGGCAGTGAAATTCACGCTGAATGAGGACGTCAGAGAAAATCCAGAAGAAGGTCCAAAACGAGTCCGAACGGTGACAGGGATTACGGACGAGGAAGGGTTCTACACTTTTTATTACCTTGACGGAATCAAAGGGGCGCCCGTCGGAAAAGGGAAGCTTTGGATGGAAGTCCGCTCGGCCCAGGATTTGAAAAAGGTGCCAGCGGAGTGGGCGTCTCTTGGCTCCCACAACAGGGAGGTCAAGAAAACCGGAAACAACCGCGAAGGCGAATTTGACATCGTCATCAAGAGTAAGCCGAAGCCTCAGCCTCAATAGTAGCGCTAAGGAATCGCGTGAAGTTAAGTTACCAAGTGAAAAGCCCGGCATTTTAGAAATGCCGGGCTTTTTCGCTGTTAAAGAAGCACTTTATTCTCGCGCAATTCCTAATCGACGATGCGATGACATTTTCAAATTGTGTTCACGTTCTGCCTCGTGGAGACAAGGATATGAAAAATTTGGTTGCCGGTCGCATTTTTATCGATCGACTTTGATGTTTTATCCGGAGATGAATTCCAGTTCGACAGGCTCGGGGATAATTCCCGCTGCGTAACCTTCCTGGAGTAACAGGGCGACAGCTTCGCGTCCACGTTCCCCGAAGTCGATAGTCCAATCGTTGACGTACATGCCAACGAATTCGTCAGCCTTGGCACGGTCAAGGTTTCGACCGTATTTCAGAGCGTGGGTCAATGCGTCTTCTCTGTGGTCTAAGCCAAACTGAATACTCTCTTTTAGCAACCGCGTCACTTCATCCATTTGCGGTTGCCCCATGTCTTTGCGAATTGCATTGGCCCCTAACGGTAAGGGCAGACCAGTTTTCTCCATCCACCACTTGCCGAGATCAACAACCAGGTGCAGGCCCTGGTCACCATAGGTTAATTGTCCTTCGTGAATGATGAGTCCTGCGTCAACTTCGCCTCGCTCCACAACGTTGAGGATTTCGTCGAACTCGTAGACTTCATATGTGAACGCCCCGCAGTCCCCAGTCGTGTGAGGTTCCTTCGCTGATGTTGTTGGCTTTCCATCAAGGCAGAGATTGAGAGCGAGGAACGCAGTCGTCAGTGTTCCAGGGATCGCAATTCTCTTACCTTTGAGGTCGTCGATTTCCATTGGCTCACGGGTGACAACCATCGGCCCGTAGTTATCTCCCATGCTTGCTCCGCAAGCACACAGGGCGTACTTGTCCGTCAGGTAAGCGTAGCCGTGTAGGCTGACTGCTGTGAGCTCGAGTTCAGCAGAAAACGCTCGACGATTGAGTGTTTCGATGTCCTGTAATTCATGATGGAACTGGTATTCGCCGGTGTCAATCTTGTCGTTCGCCAAAGCGTGAAACATGAAGGCGTCGTCTGGATCCGGACTGTGTCCAACGTGGATCTGAATTTTGTTTTCAGTTAATGCGTTACTCATGTTTGGTCTCCATTCAACAAGCGGGCCAGCCTAAGGCAGGCTCAGGGTGAGTTATTTTCAATTGGGAAGTGGTGAAGTTGTCATGATATCTTCCAGTGCAATCAAGGCTCGTAATGATTGGTAAGCCGGAGTTGTTTTAGCAGGACCGTTCTTTCTCTAATGAATTCACTGGCTGAGAAGGTTTTCTGACAGGATTTCATTAAATCGATCAACTGTTGTCGATGGCTTGTTTCACAAGGCTCTCGTCAAAATAGTTTGTTTCCATCCCGGCATCAATGACAAGCCCCTGGGCGTTCATACCTGAGGATCTGGGGCTCAGCAGGAAAGCCACGGCGTTTGCGACTTCATCTGTCTGCACGGCCTCTTTTCGAAGTGTTGCTTGCTCGGCAAACAAGTAGGAATCAACATAGCCTGGAATTCCTGCTGAGGCCGATGTTTTCAGTAATCCGGGGCAAACAGCATTAAAACGGACTCTTGAAAACTTCGAAAATGACTTCGCCAGGAAGCACATCGAAGAGTCCAGTGCAGCTTTGACCGGGGCCATGTAGCCATAGTTCTCGGCGGCCATTCGAGTGGTGGAAATCGAGATTGTGACCACGCTCCCATCTTTGAGATCGAGCAACGAACGGAAGGCATTGGAGACAGCAATCACCGAGAAGCATGAAATATCGATCGCCTGTAGGAACGCGGTGCGTGGTGTTTCATGAAACGGAAGCCAACCTGCGGAGTAATCGGCGAACGCGATTGAGTGAACAATGCCGTGAATTCCTTCCCGGTCAAGACGGACAGCCTCCGCGAGTTTGTCGATCTGGTCTTGATGTTCGACATCGCACACATAAATAGGTGCTTCTCCCACAAGTTTTCGGAGTTGTTCCTTGCGGGCTTCACTCCTCACTGACCACAAGACATCAGCGCCTGCTTCGGTGAGTAGTCTTCCAACACGATAAGCGACGCTTTTCTTGTTCGCAGCTCCCATGACCAAAATTGACTTTCCGGTCAGTTGCAAAAAATCCATCTATGAATCCGCTTCAAGTGTTTGAGTTTGTGGGTTAGCGAATCACGCACAGGTTGTCTCTGTGGACAACTTCGGTGTATGTGACCTCACCCAGAATTGATTCCATTTCTTCGGTTCGCTTCCTGGCGATCTTTGAAACCGTTCCTGCGTCGTAGTTCGCGAGACCTCTGGCGAACTCGATTCCTTCATTGTCGCACAGTGAGACAAGTTCTCCTCGCCTGAAGTTCCCTTCCACGCAGGAGATCCCGATGGGTAGCAAGGATGTTCCGTTGTGTTCTACCGCTTTTACGGCACCGGGATCTAGCTGCAGGGTTCCATTTGGCTTGACGGTGAATCCGATCCAACGCTTCCAGGCTGGGATCAGCGGGCCCTTGGCGGTGAACAAGGTGCCAACATCGTCTCCTGCGAGAATCTTGTCGAGAATCTTTGAGTCGGTCCCGTTTGCAATCAACACGCATTCACCGACCCCCGTTGCCATCTTGACTGACTCAAGCTTCGAAGACATCCCTCCGGTGCCGCGTGAGCTTTTAATGTCTTTGGCGTAATTCATCACTGCATCACCACAGTGAATGACCGTTGAGATTCGCTGGCTGTCTGCGTCGCGAGGGTCGCCATCGAACAGCCCGTCCACGACTGAGAGGATCACCAGCAGGGGCCGTTCTAATAGGTTACTAACCATGACAGCCAGTTGATCGTTGTCTCCGAATTTGACTTCGCGAACGCTCACAGTGTCGTTCTCGTTGACAATCGGAACGACTCCGTATTCGAAAAGCGTGTTGAGCGTATTGCGGACATTGAGGTACCGATCCCGATTTCGGAAATCGTTTGCCGTGAGTAGCATCTGTGCAGCGTGGTAGCCGTGGCGCTTCAGGGCCTCATCGTAAGTGCGAATGAGACTTGCTTGGCCGGTGGCGGCAGCAGCTTGAAGGTGAGGGAGATCTTGTGGGCGTTCTGCCAGACCGAGCAATCCGAGACCGGCTCCTACAGCACCGCTTGAAACCACAACGACACGACGGCCGGTCTGGCGAATCCGATGAATCTGGTCGGCCAGTGCCTCGATTCGTTCAACGTCAAGGTGGTCGTCATCGCGCGAGAGAACGTTGGTCCCGACCTTCACGACGATGGTACGCGCCTCAGCAACAACTTCCTGCCGAATGATATCTTTCATGGCCTGGTCTGGATGGGCCTTTGTGTTTGCCGTCAACGCGTCCGCTATGCCTGGTGCCGCTAATCGTCCGCTTTGAATTCACGCCCCGATGCTTCGTAGATGCGCCTCTTCTCTTCGCGATCTTCAAGAATCGTTACTTTGCCGGTCGTTTCATCGTAAGCGTATGTCTGCCATTTGTAGAGTCCTTTGACATTATTACTGTTGAGCTTGGCGGCCGCATTGAATTCTTCAAAGGAAATTGGCTTGGGGTCTTCAGCCCCATCTGCGTTGATGTAAGACTGGAGCTTGGCGTTGTATTCCATGGTGCTGGTATTGAGTTTGGACATCGCAGAGTGTCCTGCCTGCATGATTGCAGAGAGGGGGTCACCAGCGTTCGTGTCGTTGACAACTTCAACAAGCTTCGGGTTTTCTTCAAGCGCCTTATTGCGGTCGACGATTTTCCATTCCAGTTTGGAGAAACCCTGCGGTTTTTTCTCGTCCTCAGCTTCGGCTGCCGCATTCGCTTCAGCGCGATCACTCTCTGCTCCGCGCTGGCAGCCTGCCAAGGTGAAGGCGAGTAGCATGAAGAACACGATTTTCTCTTTTTTTAGCATTTGATTCACTCCCAGTTGCAGGGTTTTGGGTATCGGTGCGTCTGGTTAGTAGTCCGTGGCTTAG
>DAOUPA010000787.1 GCA_030626405.1 Planctomicrobium sp. | reverse complement strand
GGTTCGGGTTTGCAGCGACCAACGCACCGAAGTTCCCAGCGATAGGATAGCCGAGAATCGATTCGATATGTCCTACCTTTCCGATTAGTCCACGTTTGATCCAGTCGCGGCAGCGAATCCACATCGGATCGAAAAGCTGATCATGTCCGACACAGATCGAACGGTTCGCGAGTTCCGCCGCTGCGAGAACGGTTGCCGATTCAGTTGCGTCGAGCGTGAATGGTTTTTCAACGTAAACGTGACAGCCAGCGCTGAGGAGTTTGGTCGAAAGGTCTGCGTGCGTATGAGCCGGAGTCGTAATGTGAACGACGTCTGGCTGTACTTCTAAAATCATTCGATCCAGATCGGTATACGTTTTCGGAACGTTGAATCGAGCTGCTGCCTGATAGGCGAGGTCTTCGTAGACATCGCATACAGCAACGACTTCAACGCTCTCGATTCGTGCAATTTGCGAAAGATGCGCATCCGCAATTTGTCCGCAGCCAAGCAATGCGACTTTCAATTTGTGAGTTGGTTCTGACATTGTGTTAATTATCTAATTGTCAAGTAAACGTAGGGAGGGTGAAGTAAGTCGATGCAAATTGGTGGGTTACGTTCTCGGTATCACCTTCGATGAATGATACAGTGACGTTCACGTTGGCTTGCGTAACCCACCATTCCTAGTGACTTCCGAACTTCACCCACCCTACTGTTGGGAAACTTGAGAGTGAAGTTCTTGGTACAGCGTTTCGTACTGCTGAATCATTGTGCGAACATTGAAGTTTTCTTCGACGCGATCTCGTGCCGCACGCCCGATATCAGGCCAAAGAGGGCGTTCGTCAATCATTTCGATCATCGCGGTGGCGAGCGTTTCCGGTTGCTGCGACGGAACTAGTTTTCCGGTTTCACCAGGAACGACAATTTCTGGGCTTCCTCCCACGGCAGTGGTGACAATCGGCAGCCCGACTGCCATCGCTTCGAGCAACGTCAGGGAGATGCCTTCGGTCGTGGATGAGGAAACAAAGAACCCGGCGGAACCGAGCAAATCGTGAACATCACTTCTCTCGCCCAGAAACCTGACGTTCTCTTTGATTCCTAATTCGTCAGTCTGAGCTTCTAGAGCCGTTCGTTCTTTGCCGTCACCGATCAGTTTGAGATGGAACGTTGGGTAAGCTTCAGAAACAATCTTCGTTGCTTTGAGCAAAGTGCCGTAATCTTTTTCTGGAGAGAGTCGTCCGACCGAAATGGCTGTCAGTTCATCTTTCGGGCCGCAAAAGCGAAACCTGTCGAGATCGATTCCATTCCAGATACACTGCATCTTGTCGGCGTTTGACCTGTTCTGCTCCTGGCACAGTTTGGTCGCATCAGCGGAGACGCCGACGATGCGTGTTGTCAGTTTGTTCGCAATTCGAAATTGCCATAGCGCCGTACGAGTCGGTCCGCAACCGCGACCATGTTGACTGTTGATGACCACTGGAATCTTTGCCCATTTCGCAGCAATTGAACCATAGAACTGCGGAT
>DAOUPA010000324.1 GCA_030626405.1 Planctomicrobium sp. | reverse complement strand
CATCGCCTTCAATGCCGACGGGGAACTCTTTAGCTACGACGCGGACATGGAATGGGATCTCGGCTCGCCCTGGTATCGTCCGACGCGTGTGACGCATGCGACGAGTGGCAGTGAATTCGGCTGGCGCAGCGGAACCGGAAAATGGCCGACCTACTATGAAGACTCATTGCCACCGGTCGTCAACATTGGTCCAGGTTCGCCTGTCGGAATTGAGTTTGGATATGGAACAAAATTCCCGGCGAAGTATCAGAAGTCGCTGTTCATCCTCGACTGGACCTTCAGCACGATTTTCGCAATTCACATGACACCAGATGGGTCCAGCTACAAAGCAGTGAAGGAAGACTTCGCCACGGCAGCACCTTTGCAAGTGACCGATGCGACCGTTGGCAGAGACGGTGCGTTCTACTTCACCGTCGGCGGTCGAGGAACACTATCGGCACTTTATCGAATCACTTATCAAGGCGATGCCTCGACCGAATCGGTCAACCCACACAATGACCAAGGCAAAGAGGCTCGCAGTCTGCGGCATCAATTGGAAGCGTTTCATGGTCACTCGAACGGCGATCTTGATTTGATCTTCAAGTATTTGGGGAGTGACGACCGCTTCATTCGTTACGCTGCTCGCATCGCACTGGAGTGGCAACCAC
Source organism: Planctomicrobium sp. (assembly GCA_030626405.1). Classification (GTDB taxonomy): domain Bacteria; phylum Planctomycetota; class Planctomycetia; order Planctomycetales; family Planctomycetaceae; genus Thalassoglobus. The sequence goes on along the minus strand of DAOUPA010000324.1, from coordinate 7,363 downwards.
TTGAAAAGTGGGCAGGCAAGGTCGTCAACGGAGATGGTCTCAATACGAAGGGGCGAATCGCTGGACTGCTGGCACTCTGTCGCCAAGGTGATTCGGAGCATTTGAATTCTGTTTTGGAATCACTCTCAACAATTGATCTAAAAAGTTCATCAAACGAAGAAACTTTATCACTTCTTCGTACGTACCAGTTGGCGTTCATCCGCTTGGGAGAACCGAATAATCAATGGAAAACGAAACTGGGGAAGCAGTTCGATGCCGTTTACCCGAACGAAAGCGATGCCGCAAACGCGGAGCTTGTGCAACTACTCGTGTATCTCGATTCCCCGACAGTTGTCGGCAAAACGCTCGATTTAATGGAGAACCTGAGCGACGAACCGATTCCTGACTGGGGTGAAATCGCGAAGCGTCACGCTGGCTATGGCGGGACTGTCAACAAACTTCTCGACAACATGCCGCCGATGCGTGGGATACATTTTGCGTTTATCTTACGCAATGCAACCGAAGGTTGGACGCTCAAAGACCGCCGCCGCTACTTCGAATTCTTCCTCACAGCAGCAAAGCATCCAGGCGGCAACAGCTTTGGAAAGTTCTTAATGCAATTTCGTGAAGATGCATTTGCAAACGTGCCTGCGGATCAAAAAGTGATTCTCGATGACCTCGCGAGCATCGCACTCATCGCTCCACTTCCGAAAGTTGATCCCCCGAAAGGACCAGGTCGAAAATGGACGACAGCGGAGGCACTGAAAGTCCTTGAAACTCCACTCACAAAACGTAACTTCAACCGTGGGCGCGAACTCTATCATGCAACTTCGTGCGTACGATGCCATCGCTATAACGGTGAAGGTGGAGCGATTGGTCCCGACTTGTCTTTGGCCGGCAAAAAATTCCCGCTACCGGATTTGCTCGATAACATTATCACGCCAAGCAAGATTGTTTCCGATCAGTTCGGTTCTCACACAATCCTGACAACCGATGGAGAAGTCTTGAATGGGCGCGTTGTGAAAATCGATGGCAAGCTGCATATTTACCTCACTGATGCAAACGCAACTGTGAAGGTTATCGACGCAAAAGATGTCGAAGAGATGCAAGAGTCCAAAGTCTCGCAAATGCCGCTCGGCTTGATTGATACGTTAAGCGAAGAGGAATTCAAAGACCTGATGGCGTACCTACTGTCCGGCAGCGACCCGCGCTCGAAGTATTACAGATAGTAAGTCGCACGCTTTGCCGCACACTTCAAGTGTGCGGCAAGCTGTTCCCAGAAACTACTTCGCGCTCAATTCGTGAACAATCTTGACGAGGGCTTTAACGTTATCCGGATTCATATCCGGATGAACGCCGTGTCCCAGATTGAAGATGTGCCCCGGGTGTGAAGCATTCGCATCAAGAACATCTTTGGCGCGTGCTTCGAGTGTTTTCAAATCGGCATATAATGAAATCGGATCGAGGTTTCCCTGAATCGCTCGGTTGTCCCCAATGATCTTGCGAGCGTCAGCGAAATCAATCCGCCAATCGATACCAACAACTTGCCCTCCGGCGGCAACTTGATCCGGCAGCAGTGCCGGATTGCCGGTTAAGAAGTTGATGACCGGCGTTTCGTCTGGAATTGAATCGATCAGTTTCTTTGTATATGGCTGTACATAGCGTCTGTAGTCGCTTGGAGAGAGGCAACCTGCCCAGCTGTCGAAAATTTGGACCGCCTGACAGCCTGCCTCTATCTGGGCGAGCAGATACCGCGAGAGCGATTCAACCAGCCGGTCCATCAAAGCTTTCCACGCGTCTTCGTCAGTGTACATTAGCGTTTTTGTGCGGATGTAACTCTTCGATCCGCCTCCTTCGATAGCATACGATGCCAACGTAAATGGTGCGCCTGCAAATCCGAGAAGTGGAATGTCCGCTGGCAATTGCTTTCGGATCAGCTTGACGGCATCGAAGACATAACCAAGCACACTGACATCTTCGACCGGCTTCACGCGATCAATCTGGCTGGCTTCGAGCAGCGGGTTATGAATGACCGGTCCTTCACCTTTCACATACTCCAGGTCGAAACCCATCGGCTGCAGAATTGGCAGAAGATCGGCAAAAAGAATCGCGGCGTCGACACCGAGAACTTCGCGAGCAGTCAACGTCACCTCGGCAGCAAGTTCGGGTGTTTTGCAGAGATCAATGAACGTCGTTTTGCTACGAACTGCCATGTACTCCGGAAGGTATCTTCCGGCTTGCCGCATAATCCAAACGGGCGTGCAATCGGTCGCTTCACAGCGAGCCGCTTTCATAAATCGAGAGTTGTGAAGTTCTGGGGTGATGGTCATTGAGTGCAATTTCAGTTGTGAATCAATTTCGGAATGGTCAGAAAGTGTTTGCGAATAATAGCAGTCGGTGGTTATTTGATAGAGTGTGGATCTGGTGGAATTTTCAATTCGACTGGTTCAGTTTGATTCGGTCTTTGTCACAGCGTGCCGCGACTGTCGCTGTGGAAGTGATGAACCAGCAGCATTTCTTTTTCGGGGATTTGGCAAGTCGAATTTTCGTAAACAATTCGGGCGGTCTTCGCGACCACTGCGGGTGTAGTCGCTCCAGAGCGACCGTGCTACGTGCTCTTCTGGGTGTTTTTGAATGTTGGTGAGAAAGTGAAAGATCCGCTCGACCAGTCGCGTGAGTGGAATTCCATGAGTTTGCTGCTCTCTCTCGTAGAGCCAGTCTGCGAAGGCGAGAAACTCCTCGAACGCCGACTTGCCTTCGTTCCAAATGAGTTCTTTCGATTCAACGAAATTGCCGCTATTGCCGACAAGATCCCAGTATTTCGCGAACCGGCGCATCCGTTGCATTTGTCCGAACGAAACGAGTTTGGTACTCAAAATTTCATACGGAGCATGACCGCTGTAAATCATCTCCCACTCTTCGTCGTGACGAGTGATCGGTGTTCCGCGCAGGCGCTTGAGGATGCCGACCTGAATTTCCTGTGGAGCCAGAGAGAGCAACCGGTCAAAGCCTTGCCCGAAACTCTCGACCGTTTCGCCGGGCAGCCCGACAATCAAATCGGCATGAATATGAACGCCTGTTTCTTCGCGAAGGAAGCGAAAGTTCTCGGCGAGTTGATTGTTGTCCTGCTTGCGGCTGATCAGGTCTCCGACGCTCTCGTTAAATGTTTGCACGCCAATTTCAAATTGAAGAGCGCCCGCCGGGAACTTTGCGATCAATTCTCGAAGAGTCTCTGGCAAGCGGTCCGGAATCATCTCGAAGTGCAGGAACAGGTCCGGCTCGTAGCGATCAAGAAAGAATTGTAAAATCGCTTTGCTGATACGCATGTTGAGATTGAATGTCCGGTCGACAAATTTGAACTGCCTGACACCTCTATCGAAAAGAGATTGCATCTGAGCCAGAAACTGGTCGACATCAAATTGCCGTACTGGAATTTCAAGTGCAGACAAGCAAAACTCGCAGGTAAACGGACACCCTCGCGATGCTTCGACATAGATGACTCGGTTGCGAATGTCTTCTGCGGTGTACAGGTCATACGGCATCTGCACTTGACCAAGCGGTGGAACGCCACCGCTGATGATCTTCTCTTTGGGACGTTTCTCGTTGAGAATGTGTTGGCATAATTCAGGGAGTGCCAAATCACCTTCGCCTGTGATCAGGTAATCTGCCAGCCGAACGATTTCTTGATCTTCGCTTTCATAACTGACTTCAGGTCCACCGATCACGACGGTGATGTCTGGCCGCAATCGCTTCAGATCGGCAACCAGTCGCGTCGCGACATCAATGTTCCAAATGTAGACTCCGACACTCACAACTTTCGGTTCCTGAAGGAGAATCGCTTCCAGGACTTCCGTTAAGTTTTCATTGATCCCGAATTCCAGCATGGTTGCATGTTCACTCAACTCACCGAGATTCGCCATCAGATAGCGCAGCCCAAAAGAGCTGTGCCAGTAGCGGGCGTTCAATGTGGTGAGAACAATTTCAGGCATGAATATCGGAAAGAATCAATATCTTGAAAAACATTTCGAATACAGAAATGGATTGTAAGCTTACCGACAGACTCTTGCATCTGTGACTTGAACTGCAAGAATCAAGACCGATCAGGTCGGTTTTCCAATCATCAGTATTCAGCCGGTGGGACCGGTCCTACGTCATTCAATCAGAGACACAGAGGCTATGGTCTTCGTTTACGCGACACTCCTGCTCATCCTGAATCTCTTTTGCTGGGCATCGACATTGCTGATGGCGCCTGGCAACTGGATCATGGTTCTTTTAGCTGCGTTTTATACATACTTTTTACCACAACAGTATGAACCACGTCTTAGCTGGGCTGTTGTGGGCATCGCATTGTTGATGGCCATCTTCGGAGAAATCATTGAATTCGCTGCAGGAGCAGCAGGCACGGCAACCAAAGGTGGAAGTAAAAAAGGAGCGTTTTTCGCACTGCTGGGGGCGTTTATTGGAAGCATCGCTGGGGCAATTATCGGCATTCCGATTCCAGTCATTGGTAGCGTCATCGCAGCAATCGGTGGGGGAGCGGTCGGGGGGTTTCTCGGTGCCTACATTGGTGAGTCTGAACGCCTTCACGCAGAGCGTTTCGAGATTGGTAAAGGCGCCCTGATTGGTCGGCTGCTCGGAACAGCGGGAAAAATGACCATCGGACTGATCATGTTCGTCATCATCAGTATCGACAGTTTTCTTTAACGCAGTTCGCAGTCTCGGATTTCTACATCAACAATCGTTCGACTTCGATGTGAAAGTCCGAGGAATGAAAGGCATTGATTCGTTTACCCTTGCCCCTCAATCCAAGCGGCCCGCGGCACGCTTTATCTTTGGTTGCGGCATTCCTGCCGCGCTATGGTGTCCCGAGCTTTGTTGAACCGAGACCCGATCCTGCCTTGGGACCGAAGACATATTTGGGCACTTTGAAGTTGAGCAGGCTGCTTGCCGCTCTTTTCCACATTTGCTCTTTGAGTTGCTCAGCCGCTTGACTGATCGCCGCCTGACCGGTGACGCCTTCATCAAGTTTGACGCTTCCAGTGTTGCGTGCCGAAACGGATCGTTGCCAGAGCGTTTGATTTTCCTGCTTGATTGATAAAGTCCATGTGACTCGTTCTTCGTCCAGATCTGAATTTCTTGCAAACGCCGAACCGAATCGGCTCAGGCTGATACCTTCTCCGGTTTTATCTTGATTGCCGCGAACGACCAAAGTCAACGCTGCTGAAGGTGCGATTGAAATTTCGTTATCCATGAACTGTCTCGCGAGGGCGATGCGTACTTCTTCTGAAAAGTTACTTCGCCCCGGCGGAGATGGAATTTGGACATCAAGCGCGATGTTCCCTCCAGCTGACAGTACCACATCGTTGGGAGGTTCATATGTACTGACCGCACTGAGCGTTTCACTGGTCGGCAGCTTCGCTGACATCAAAGTGTGCGGAGATTTATAGTCCTTTTTACTGAGGAACAATTGCACTTCGCCTGGTCCAGATTGCACTCGCACTCCATCGAGATGGTATATCCAGGCGATGGCAGTCTTCTCAAGTGAAATGCAATACCCCCCATCGATCAGGATGAACTCGTCGTTGCACCACTCGATCGTTTTTCCGGTCAGTGGAAGAGGGAACGAAATTTCAACTTGTCCTGTTTCGATTCCAATGACTGCGAGTTCACCACCTCCGACTGGAGAACTGAGAACAGCAAGTTCCTGACCATCTGCACGAAACGCGACCGCTTTCAGAGGACCACTCAAACCGAGTTGATCCTGAAAACCAACGATCTCGCCTGTTTCGGTTGAAATCACTGTCAGTGTACTTCCCTGAATGATCGCGAGATTGCGACGCCCTGGGCTGAAAACCGGCCAGGTCGATGGCGCCGAAATTGCGAGTTCAAAGATCGCCTTCCCTTCGGGAACACTCCAGCATGTCAGTTGACCAGCAGTAATTGTGAGTATCCGGTCTTCGTCAATAAATTCGGACCAGAGAATTGGTGCTCCACCGTCACTACGTCCTTGAGAGTAGGGGATGAAGCCTGCGAGATGCTTCTTCGAATCCAAATCCCAAATATCAAATCGGTTGAAACCATCGAAATCACGCGTCAGAACTCGATTGCCCGAAGGCGACACCGCTTGAAAACCACATGGGAAGGAAAACTCAAACTTAACCGGCCGCGTGGCACTCTCCAGGTCGGCGTACTCGATCCAGGCTTTCATTTCGTCCAAATCAGAGACTTTGCCATTCCAGATTCGCGGACTTTTGCTGGTAAAGCCAGCGACAAACATTGAGTGGTCAGCGGCGATGCTCGCATTGTAAAGATGTTCGTTCGAAAATTCTGGAATGGAAATTGAATCGCTGATCGGGGCTGCCGATGAAGGATCCGCTGAGACATTCCAGATCGGATCCGTTTGCCCCGAAATGTTTTGAATGCCCGACCGATCAACTGAGAGCGGGGCTGGTTTCCCTCCTTTTTGAACAACTGCAAAAGGGTTATCAACGACGGTTGACTCGGACTTCAAAGCTTCCGTTTCCCAGCGAGTCAGGTTCTCTGGTATTTCCTTAAGATCGTACGCGACGTATTGTTTTTTCTGCAGTACGGCAATTTTATCACCACCGATCGGCTTGACTCGATAACGAACCGTTGAGGTAATCAGTTTCGTTCCTTGCCCCGTATCTGTATCGAAGACCCCTTTGCCGTATAGCAGAACGCGCCTGCCGTCAGGGAACCAGTCTATCGAAGGGCCTTGGTACTCTCTGTCACCATCAATGGCTCGGCTAAGACTGGCATCTTTTGTGTACGAAGCAGTCAGTCGACCGGAAGCAACGTTCCAGATTTGAATCCAAGTGTTCCACGGACCTTCCACGAGAACAGCAAGCTTGGTTCCATCTTTCGAAAAGCTCGATGCCACGTAACTGACGTGCCTCATTCCTGCGAAGCTGATTTTCGCAGCGGTCTCGCCGGTTGTCAGGTCATAGAATCTTAACTCGTAGTCAAAACTTCGACTTCCTGGAACTGCCAGATATCGACCTCCCGGACTGATTGACCATGGATAGCCAGGGTTCCAGCCACCGCGAAGCGCCGAACTTTCGACACGAATGTCCCGTTCCAATTTGAGATCCGGCACGCTCCAGACGTTGACGTTTTCTGAATCTGCAAGAATCAGTCGATTGTCGGCGGCAAAGAGGAGTGAAGCCGATTCCCCTCTGGTAAATTCGTGCTCAATTTGCCCGATTGCTTCTCCTTTCTTGACATCAAAGAGACCGATGATCGAAGTTTCGCCAGGTCGCGCTGCAAAGTATTTCCCATCGGGGCTGAGCGCCAGCAGCTCACTTTTTTGAAGTTGAATTCGTTTGACAACGCCTCTTCTTAACCGTGGTTCCAAGCTCCAAAT
>DAOUPA010000129.1 GCA_030626405.1 Planctomicrobium sp. | reverse complement strand
GTACGCGTCTTCGATCACTCCTCGCTGCACAGCCATGAAGTCCCCCAGGGCACGAGTTCGGAAGCGCTGAGTGTAGTAGTGCAAGGCGGGGTACTGATTTCGCTCCGTTTCGGCAATCGGTTTCACGACGTCCCAGTCGGTAACTAGCAGGTCCGCGGGTGTCTTGCCGAGTTTCTTTAGCCAAGTGCGAAAGGCCTCGTGGTAGGCGTCATCGCCAGCCATGAATGCCGAAGGCTGACCGGTCGGTTCATCAGTCAGGAAGCAATAGACGACATCGTCGAGTTTTTTTCCTTCTTGATGAAAAGCCCCGACTCTGGAAACGATGTTTTTCTTCATCCGTTTGAGATCGGGTCGACAAAAGGAGCCATCTTTCATCAGCCAGATGCCGCCGGAGATGTAAGTTTTCTTCCGATTCGAAAAACCAAAATAGTCGAGCGTTTTCCATTCGCGGTCCATAATCGACTGATCAACTTTCGTCCCGTATCCACCGACTTGCACACTGACAAAGAACGGAAACTGTTCTGGTTTCTTGCCGATGGTTGGCCAGGGGAACCGGTCCGCACGTTTTCCAGTCGTTTCAGCAAACTCGCGATCCCGCATCAGACGACTGCGGTTTTCTGCGGTCGTTAAATCCGGCGGCGCGACAACGACCATTCCGTTCGGTGTACTGTCCGCATCCATCGTGCGGACGATGGATTCCTCATTCGGCGCAGACGCAAATTCGAAACGAGCTTGCAGGCGATTAGCCTGTTGATGGTATGTGTAGCGGGCAGTGAAGTTGAGGATCGCGCCGTTGTCCTGATACAGCATCGGAGTGATGTTACACCACGGCGTCTGTTCGCCGTTGTTGAGGAGTTGATCCTTCTTCGGATAAAGGCCCGAATGCGCTCCTGATTTGCACAAGTAGAAATGCCCATACCACGGTGCGCGATGATGGTCAGCAAAAACATGAATCTGAATTGGCTTCTCGTACACGTCTCCAACAGTAACCCGCAACCACGTCTGCGGGCCGTACGGCAGGTGATCCGGCGTCAGCGATTTGTCCGTGGTGAGCAAGACGCAATCAACATGCCGCACATAACCAAGGCAGTTTTTGTTCTCAAATTTGCTGAGTGACAGAGTCGCTTCACCTACTGGGAGGTCGACATCATAGAAATCCCAGACGTAGCTCCAGCTTGCAGTGTCAGCTTTACTCGTGAGGTCAAAATCTTTTCCTGCGAGCTCGCGTTCTTTATTGGACACCGTCAGCCGAAATGGACCGCGATAGCGGGCGTGGTAGTTGTGACGCACCCAAACGCGATAGCTCCCAGCCTGTTGAATCGCGATCGATTTGGTTGCGGTCGCCTCAGCGGCACCTGCGGCACCATTCAGGGTTTTGACACGTGAAGCAGGCCGCGTTTGCGGGTTGCTCGCGATCTTCCAACCGTCCGACGACGGTGTGAAGGTTTCCGCTTCAACAAAAATCGTCTCCGCCGATCCAGGCGTTGCGAGGAGAACAAGTGCAACGGCAAAAATAAATGTTCTCATGATCTTCCAGCTTCTATTCAGTCCGATACTTTTCGTTGCATTCCATTGAACAGTCTCACAACTGCTTCACCGCGTGTGATGACAGCATCGATTTGAGAGAAATATGACGGAGACTTGAGGATCTCTCGAATCGATCCATAACAAGCGCTAAACGACGAAACTGTAATACGTTGCCACTGCTTCGTCGTTTCTCTCCCAGCAGGCTTTCCGACCGCACAACTTGTTTGTTGCAAAAATTTTCTGAAACAAATCGGCACTCATTTCAAAGGGTTTCGAATACGCCGAAGATAGGCTCAGGAAATTAACGACTACCAAAACTGCCTTCAGATCGCATCGAGAAAATGCTTGTTTAACAGTCGCTGGATCTCCATGGAAATGAATTAACAAGTGATTGGAGGAAACAGTTGCTGCTTGGTCTGACCGACAGATCACAAGTTTGCCATTTAAATTTGCGATGCAGGTGTGCAGTGAAGGTCATCTCCAAATGAATTTCTCACTCCAGCAAAAACAAGCAGGACGATGCAAAGTTGAGTTCGACAGTGATGACTCATGGGGATAATTCACTTTTCAAACAACCTACTTGACGTCAACACTGATTCTACCCGGTGCGCGAAATCCAGTGCCTTTTGTTTTTGTTCTGGAGTCGCCAAGTTCCTGGCGGGCTGCTTCAGCGAATTCCTGGATTTGTGCAACGATCTCAGGATTCTGAAGTTTGACATCATTCTTTTCACCGATGTCTTCTCTCAAGTTGTAGAGCGCGAGTTCGGTTTTCCCTTGAGTGTATCCATTCGGAAGCCCGTCGCGGCCTGGTTCTCCGGTCAGGCTACGGTAGCGATGGGGGAAGTGCAGCTTCCAGTCTTTGTAGCGAATGCACTGCAGTTCATTGCCCCAGTAATAACAGTAATATTCGTGCGGCGAAGTTGCTCCGTCTTCACCGGAAATCAGCGGCCAGATGTCCAGACCATCGATGGCGTGTTTTGGAAGGTCAGCACCGATCAAGTTGGCGACGGTTGGCAGAATATCAATCGTCGCTGCCAACTCGTTACAGGTTGTGCCTGCGGGGATTTGACCGGGCCAACGCATGATGCAAGGCTCCCGCACTCCTCCTTCCCAGGACGTTCCTTTCCCCTCACGAAGAGGTCCTGCCGAGCCGCCGTGATTTCCATAGCTGAGCCAAGGGCCATTGTCCGAAGTAAAAATCACCAGCGTGTTTTCGTCGATTCCATGCTTCTTGAGTCTTCCGAGGATTTCTCCGACACACCAGTCGATTTCCATAATCACGTCGCCATACATCCCCTGCTCGCTTTTCCCTTTGAATTTTTCGGAAGCAAACAGAGGAACATGCGGCATTGAATGCGCGACATAGAGAAAGAATGGTTCGTCGTGGTGATCGTCAATAAATTTCACGGCGTGTTCTGTGTACCAGGTCGTTAAGTTGACTTGATCGGCAGGCGTCACCTGAGAGTTGATGATTCTGTTCCCGTCAAACATCGGCAGATCAGGAAACGCCTTACTCGTCGGATGGTAAGGCCACATATCGTTGGAGTAAGGCAAACCGAAGTAGTCATCAAAGCCGTTTTGCAGAGGCAAAAACGGATGGTGATGCCCCAGGTGCCACTTGCCGTAGATCGCGGTTGCGTAATTCTTTTGCTTGCAAATCTCAGAAAGCAGGACTTCGTTTTTATTGATTCCATGTGTCGAGCGATGGCTCGGTGCACCCAGCATTCCTATTCGGTTGGAGTAACAGCCAGTTAAAAGCGACGCCCGCGACGCTCCACAGACTGCCTGCGAAACATAGAAACTAGTGAACTTTCGACCTTCAGCGGCCATACGATCCAGATTGGGAGTTTTGAAACCTTGAGCACCAAAACAGCCGACATCCGCATAACCTTGGTCATCAGTGAATACGATGACGATGTTCGGAGTTTTTGCGAGTTCAGCGGCAATACTATCGGCAGGCAACGAAAGAACCGTCAGGCACAACGCAGCAAAAGTCAGCAAAGTTTGTTTGGTCACCACTGGCTCCAATAATGTTGTGAAGAAATATGGAAAGGTCGGTTGAGAAGCACAGACATTTCTGTCCGTGTGAAAGCCTGGGAATCACAGGCTGGAATGCCTGTGTCACGAGAATTTAAAACCCGGAAGAACCGCCGGTCGTGGACGTTCCAGTCGCTTTGTCAATTTGAGATGAGACTTGCGGTTGAACCGAAAACGTTTGCAGCGCGAGGTCGACTCGCTGTCGAAACTGCGAGGAAAACGACTTCGGTCCAATAATTAGCACAGCGGACTGTATATCGCCTGCCAGATGCTCATAGAGGACAGCTTGTACTTGCTGGCCGTTGACCGGTTCTTCAGAAACAAAACGAATGACTGAGTAACTCTTCGGATCGATGTACTTGGAGTGTGGGCTGCCTGGAACAGGGTGAGAAATTCCATATCGAATGTTATCGGCGGGGCGATCTGCTTCACCTTCCGGAATCACAACATTAAAAACGGTCCCCAGCAGACTCTCAAGATCATCGAGAAAGTCCATTGGCTCTTCAACCAGAGCACCATCGACAAGAACGAACCGGCTGTGATTGGTCAGTACGTAAATCCGGGAATCAACCTGCTCTCCCGATTCTCCTGGCAACAGCGTTTGCCACGCTTCAATAATGCCTGGTAACTCGATTCCTAACAAAACTTCTGGATGTCTTAAGTCTTCCCCATAGAACGTGTTCCCTTCTTCATCCTGCAAGAGTTCAGGACGCTGCATAGCAAAACGGAAAGGCGTTGGTAGCCTCCACTTCAGCCCCAAATCTGAGCGTTCCCAGATAGGTGATGTGAGATTCGCTTCCACCGTTTGCATGTATTCATAAAACTCAGAAGAAGCTTTCAGACGCTCTTCATACTTTGCTCGACCACACCCTGCCACTGAACTTGTCACCAAGACCAGCAATAATAGTCTGGAAACCCAATTTGCAACTCTCATAACTCTTACCATCTTCTTAGATTCGCCAGCGAGTGTCTGCTGACATTGTTTCTCAGATACGTAAAGATACGTTCTCAGGCCTTCAACTTTCCACCATTGAACGCAAATTGCTGAACCATGAATTCGAATTCTAATCCAACACCGACTCGGATCGATGATGTCACAATCATGATTTTCGGAGCTTCTGGAGACCTGACCGGTCGAAAATTAATCCCAGCCCTCTTTAACCTCTTCAAAAATGGCTATCTAGGAGGGAATTGCCTGATTGTGGGTGTCGCACGTCGCGAGAAAACGAATGAATCCTTCCGAAAGGAAATGAAAACGGAACTCGGAGAGGAAATTCCACACGAGGTGATGGAAAATCACTGGAATGAATTCTCGTCGATGCTGCACTACTCCCGCGTGGACCTGACGAATCAGGCCGACTACGCATCCTTGAGGGAAGAAATAGGCGAGTGGGAAACCGAGCGCGGGCTACCAGGTCACCGCGTTGTGTATCTCGCGACCTCGACAAGTCTCTTTCTGCCATCGATTCAAAATCTCTCATCAGTCGGCATGATTCCGTCAGATGCAGAGAAAATGAGAGTTGTTATTGAGAAGCCGTTCGGTCGCGATTTCGAATCTGCAAGAGAATTGAGCCAGGACCTCAGCCAACTGCTCAATGAAGATCAGATCTACCGCATCGATCACTACCTTGGCAAAGAGACCGTGCAGAATATCCTGTTGTTCCGATTCGGAAACGCGATCTTCGAACCGCTGTTCAATCGTAATCACATCGACCATGTGCAAATAACAGTTGCTGAATCTCAGGGAATCGAAGGAGGACGCGGCGGCTATTACGACAAATCAGGAGCACTTCGAGACGTTCTACAAAATCATGCTTTGCAGTTACTTTGCCTGGTGGCAATGGAACCACCATCACTCTTCGAGGCCGAGCACATTCGCGACGAAAAACTAAAGGTTCTGCAAACGTTGAAACCGGGACGAAGCGGTCACGTTGACGAATGGGCGGTCGCAGGACAGTACGCAGCCAGTTCGATTCGAGGTGAGAAGGTCAAAGGTTTCGTGGATGAAGAACGGATCGATCCCGATTCGAGAACGGAAACATTTGCCGCCATTGAAGCTCGAATCGACAATTGGCGATGGGCCGGTGTTCCATTCTATTTAAGAACGGGGAAGCGAATGGCGACGCGCGTCACGGAGATTGCGATTCAGTTCAAACTGCCTCCGCTGCATCTCTTCACCACAGTCGAATGTGAAGGCAGCATGTGCGAGCCAGCTAACGCCCAGCCGAACATGCTCGTCTTTCGCATTCAGCCACACGAGGCGATCTCAATTTCATTTTCAACGAAACGACCAGGGATGCAGTACCGACTCCAATCGATGGAGATGGACTTCGACTTTGAAGGATCCTTCGCTGTCGACTTGCCAGCGGCTTATGAACGCCTGCTTCTCGATGTGATGCGAAGTGACTCGACGCTCTTTACGCGCAGTGATGAACTCGAAGCCGCCTGGAATTTTATTGATCCCATTCTCAAACAATGGTCGCAAGAAGATCACAGACCGGAACTGTATCCCGCCGGGACATGGGGACCTAAAGGTGGCAATCAATTACTCTCTCGGAATGGTCACTACTGGCGCGCCCCGGTTCCAAAATAGAGACCCTTGTGATTCTTTGTTTTTGTAGGCCGGGTTAGCCTTTTGCGTAACTCAGCACCACGTTTGACGTCAGACCGAAATGCTGGGACGAGCCCCAGCCTACTGTTACTAACTGAGTACTCAAACGAAAGAAGTTCATCGCAGCATGTCCAGCGAGACACCACTCACTTCCCGTCAACGTATCCATCGCGCCTATTCTCCGCAAACTCTCGAAACACTCGGTGAGTACCTGATCGAGCGGCTCGGCGAACATATGAGTCAGTTGCAACAGCGAGATGAAGTCGTCTTGAACTGGAGGCTCCCCGACCAGAACCTTTCGTTAGCTCATGAAACACTAAGCACCGAAGGGGACGATCAGGAACTGCTTTCAAGATTCCGAGGACTGATCGAAATCGCCATCAGGCACGGACACAATCTTCATCATCCTCGATACATCGGTCATCAGGTTCCCGCCTCAATTCCATTGGCAGGTCTGTTCGACGCGCTCGGTTCCATTACGAATCAAGTGATGGCAGTCTATGAAATGGGACCGTGGGCAACTTCGGTTGAGCGGGCACTGATCGAACGTTGGGGTGAAGTTCTGGGACTGACTCCCGGTACGTTTTCCGGTCTGGTGACACACGGCGGGTCACTTGCGAACCTGACTGCACTACTGACTGCCAGAAATGTTTCTCTCAATGAGTCCTGGTCGAAAGGCTTTGGAAAAAGCAAACGCTTGCCGGTGCTCGTGGCACATGCTGATTCACACTACAGTATGACTCGCTCAGCGGGAATCTTGGGACTCGGCACGGAACAGGTGATCAAAGTTCCTCTCGACGATAAACGCCGAATGAAACCGGAAGCGCTCGAGGACATTCTCGCTCGACTGCGGAGAGAAGGAACACCCATCGTCGCTGTCTCCGCGTCTGCATGTGCGACTCCGATTGGAGCCTTTGATCCGCTCAACGAGATCGCTGATATTTGCCAACGACACGACGTCTGGATGCATGTTGATGCCGCTCATGGCGGAGCGGTTTCCTTCAGCGAAAAACACCGTCATCTGATCGACGGAATCGCTCGCGCCGACAGTTTCATTTGCGACGCGCATAAAACGCTCTTCGTACCAGCACTTTGCGCCTTTGTCTTTTATAAAGACAAGCAACACCGATTCGAAACGTTCCAGCAAGATGCTCCTTATCTCTTTGACCCTTCCGCACCAGGCATGGCAAACATTGATAGTGGGATGGTCACGATTGAATGCACAAAACGAGCAGCGGTTTATGGATTGTGGGGCGTCTGGTCACTCTTCGGTCAGCAGATATTCTCCGACCTGATTGACGAAACCTTCGCCACCACGCGGCTCTTCTACGAAAAACTGCGTGAAGCAGAAGACTTCGAACCGTTGCACGAACCAGAGTGCAACATTCAGGTGTTTCGTTATCTTCCACCTTCGAGACATGATTTATCTGAGCAGGAAATCGGGGAGCTGAATCGAAAGCTTCGTCGCCAATTAATGGAATCGGGTGAATTTTACATCGTCCAAACCAATCTCAACGGAATCGGCGCACTGCGTGTTTGCGTGATGAATCCGCTGACCGACGAAACCGATCTCGACCAACTCCTTTCATCAATCCGAACCACCGCCTTTGACCACTTGGAGGGCAAGTGAGTAAAGGTGAGTTACGTTCTCGGCACTACCTTAAAAAACGAATTCCGATCTTCCACTCTTGCTTGCGCAGCCCACCGTTTCATCTGGATTGACGAACTTCACCCACCCTACTGATCACTTGGAAAGCGAATAGAATGCTCGCGGAAATCATTGCCATCGGTTCCGAATTAACTTCCGGAGCCAAGCTCGACACGAACAGCCAGTGGCTCAGTCTGCAACTCGCTGAACTTGGCATTCCTGTTCAATTCCATTCAACAGTCGCCGATGATCTACAGGCAAATATCGATCTCTTGAAACTCGCAGCGGCACGTGTTGATCTCATTCTGGTGACCTGTGGACTTGGCCCGACACTCGATGATTTAACGCGTCAGGCCGTAGCCGGATTGATGGATGTTGAATTGATTGAACACGCCGAATCGATGGAGCATCTGGAAGGGTTCTTTGTGACCCGGGGTCGCGAAATGCCGGAACGAAATAGAATTCAGGCAATGTTTCCCGCCGGATCAACACCGATCGAAAATCCGGTTGGAACCGCACCTGGAATTTGGCTGGAGATTCCTCGCGATGGAAAGTCAACCTGCATCATCGCGGCCATGCCTGGTGTTCCGTCTGAAATGCGTAAGATGTATCACGAACAAGTGAAGCCACGCTTACCGGGAGGTGAGGTCGTCATTCGCAGAGCCAGAATCAACTGCTTTGGAATCGGTGAGTCTGCGACTGAAGAGATTTTAGGTGAGTTGACCGCACGTGGGAGCACGCCGGAAGTCGGTATCACGGCACATGAAGCAACCATTACTCTGCGAATCAACGCACAAGGCAAGAACGAGGCAGAGTGTCTTCGGCAGATTGAGACTGCCAGTCAAGTGATTCACAGCAAACTCGAAAACTACGTCTTTGGCGTCGAAGACGAAGAGATTGAAGATGTGATCGTCCGCGAGTTGAATCGAATAAACAAATCCTTCGCAACGATTGAACACGCAACCGCTGGGTTGATCGCACAACGTGTTGCACATGCGATCTATACAGATGAAAGCGGCTCCAATGAATGCTACAAGGGAGGAACAGTTGCCATCGCCTCCTCAATGAGTCTCGAAGAGGAAGCTCGGGTACTTCTGGAATCATCGCAAGCCGACTACGTTCTTGCTGTCGGACCGGAAGCGATTCGGACCAACGATGCGAACCGTTTGATCTCGGAAATCCCGTTGTTGCTTCTCGGTCGAAATGTTCGCACTGAAGAACTACTCTCATGGACCGGCAATCCGGCGATCACAAAGATTCGCTCGGCGAAATCTGCTCTGGATTTGCTTCGACACGAACTGATGAATTCGACAAAAGGCTGAAATGCCTGGACGAGTTCCAGCTTGGTTGTGTTTGAAATCGAATCAGAAACCCAACACCTATTTATTGGATTTTCATGAAAATCTCATTCGCATTAAGCGTCACTTTTGTTCTCACTTTGATGACCTGCGCTGCCCAAGCGGAGCATGAAGGAAAGGTCCAAATCCTGCTGCTTGGTGACAGTACCACCGAAGGGAGTATTCCGAGGAAGATGAAACCAGCGGGACCGCATCTGGAGAAAGTCCTCGAGCAACTCCTCGCCGCAGAGTCGGACCTGCCGCCTTGTCATGTGATCAATTCCAGCTTGAGCGGGGAGTACATCCGCAGACTCATTGACTCTGGACGCTACGACCGCGACGCCGCGAAATTGCCCGGACTGGATTACATCTTTATCCGCTACGGTCTCAATGATCGCGCACGGATCGATAATTTCACAGAGAACTTTCCGAAAGATTTCCATGAACTGTTGAAACGGCTGCGCGAAGATCACCCGCAGGCAAAGCTGATTCCGATGACAGTCATTCCGTTTGCAAATGAAGAAACCAGCAAAAACATCAACGATCTCGTTCTCCAGGTCGCGGAAAAAGAAAAACTGCCGGTCTTTGACATCTATCCCCGATACGCTGCTGAACTGGAGAAGGGGTTCAATATGCTGAACTATCGCCGCTATCCTCTCACCAAAGTTCCGGAACAGTTTCACGAACTGGTCAAACCATTTGTGAATGGCCCAAGTGTTCTTGTCATGGCAAACGAACTCGACGCCATCCTCGGTCACCTCCCAGGTTGGTACAGCGACCGGCACCCCAACCTCGCCGGCTACAACGTGATCGCCGATGAGACAGCGAAGTATCTTGCAAAACTGTTGCGCGAGCGAACGGCGAAATAACTTCGGACGTGTCCAGCACGAGTGGAATCGCTCTCGACACGTCAGCACAACATCAGGCAAGATGCACAGCAACCTTCGCAATTCCGCAAGATGTTCCAACCTGAAGTTGAGCGTATGAGAATCACATTCCTCGGTGCCGCTGGTGAAGTGACTGGCAGTCAGCATTTGATTGAGACGAGTCACCGCCGGATTCTGCTCGACTGTGGATTCTTTCAAGGCAGGCGTGCTGAGTCCCGCAAGAAGAACGAGACCTTTCACTGCGACCCGGAAAATCTGGATGCCGTGATTCTCTCGCACGCTCATATCGATCATTGTGGAAACTTGCCACAGTTGTACCGAAAGGGTTTTCGGGGGCCTGTTTTCTGTACCGATGCAACCGCTGATATCGCCGAGATCATGTTAATGGATTCGGCGAAAATTCAGCGTGAAGATGCAAAGTATCTCTCGCGTAAACTGGAAGGAGATCACCCGCCGATTGAACCGCTCTATACGTCGAAAGATGTTCAAGGTCTCATTGAGAACTTTGAACCATGCCCTTTCTCCGAATGGCAATCGCTGTCTGAAAACAATGAAGTTCGCCTACGTTTCCAGCCTGCCGGGCATGTCTTAGGCTCGGCAATCGTTGAATTGGAAGTGAAAGACGGAACCGAGCAGAAGCGAATTGTCTTTTCAGGTGATCTCGGGCGACGCGGCATGCCCTTGCTTAAAGATCCTGTTCCGATAGAAGGTGCAGATGTACTCATCTGCGAATCAACTTACGGCAGCCGAGTGCATCCGCCATCACAGGATATTAAAACGCAACTCAAGAAAATCATTGGTGACGCCTACGTCAATGGTGGTCGGGTTATTATTCCTGCATTCAGCTTTGGAAGAACTCAGCAGATCGTCTATTTCCTAAATGAGCTCATCAACAATCGGGAGCTCTTCTGCTTGCCGATGTTCCTCGACAGTCCATTGGCATCGCGACTGACTCATGTGTTCCGCAAATATGATCACACGCTCGACAGTGATGTTCAGGAGACCCTGAAATTCGATGACGATCCGTTCGGATTTTCCTGCCTGACCGAAGTCGAAAATCAACAGAAAAGTATCGAACTCAACAAACGTCGCGGAGCATTCGTAGTCATTGCCGCGAGTGGGATGTGTGAAAATGGTCGCGTTGTCCACCATTTGAAACAGGCTCTCCCGCACGAAGAGAACAGTGTCGTTCTGATGGGTTATCAGGCTCCACATACGACCGGTCGTCAGATCGCCGAGAAACGCGAATTCGTTCGAATACACGGTCGAGATGTTGCCTGCAAAGCAAACATTATTCAACTGGAAGGGCTTTCTGCGCACGCCGATGTTGTCGACTTTAAATGGTGGTTTGAAGAATCAACCAAGCGTGGTCACTTCGGTCAGGTCTTTCTGGTCCATGGAGAACCGGATTCTGCCAAAGCTCTCTCACAAACGATTCGCGATTACTGCGATGAAGAACCAATCATTCCGCAATTCGGTGATTCATTTGAATTTTAGAAATCCCTTAAAGCGACGAAGAGTGCTCCGTGACGCACGGTGAGTGACCTCGTTCATCATTTCAGGATGAAGGAATCGTAGATCTCATTCAATTCTTCGGATTCAGTTTTGCACAGACTTGAAAGCCATCTCCCAACACACCAAGATTCGTGGATGAATCATTCCATCAATCGCCGATCTTTTCTGTCGACCGCCACTGTTGCTGCGGGAGCGTCTCTTCTTCCTCGAATGGTTTCTGCCGAAGGAATCTCTGCGGAGATCACTTCGACGGACATCATTAGTCGACAGCCGGAGTATTATCACGGCTGGTCAACGCTCGCACGACAGAAGTCTGGACGATTGATGCTTGTCTGGTCTGGGCGAAGAGAAGGTCACGTTTGCCCGTTCGGAACCGTCGAATGGATGACCTCCTCAGACAACGGAAAAACGTGGACGTGGCCGCGAACGCTGCTTGATTCAGCGATTGATGATCGCGATGCAGGCGTCCTAGAAACTTCCAAAGGTTCAATTCTTGTGACGACGTTTTCGTCCCTGGCGTACGAATCATACATCCAGAAGGCGAAAAAGAGTTCGTCCTGGTCGGATGAGAAAATGGCGAGATGGGTCGCCGAAGGACACCGTCTTCCCGAAGAAGAAGATCGAAAGAAGCAACTAGGGACCTGGATGTTGCGTTCGACTGATAATGGACTGAACTGGTCCGCGAAGTACGACTGTCTTGTCAACAGTCCGCATGGACCAACACAGTTGAAAGATGGACGAATCCTCTACGCTGGCAAACAGCTTTGGCTAGAGAATCCCAGAGTCGGCGTTGCGATCTCGAAAGATGATGGAGTCAGTTGGGATTGGCTGGCGGAAATCCCGGCACGCGATGGCGATGATCCGAAGAATTACCATGAACTGCATGCAGTCGAAGCGGAGAACGGTCACATTATTGCCCACGTTCGCAATCACAACAAAGCGAACAGCGGCGAAACACTTCAGTCCGAATCGACCGATGGTGGCAGCACTTGGAGCAAACCGCACAGCATCGGTGTTTGGGGATTACCTTCGCATCTCCTGAAGTTAAAAGATGGTCGGCTACTAATGTCCTATGGTCACCGTCGTGCACCGCTTGGAAACCTTGCCAGAGTCAGTTCTGACAACGGAAAAACCTGGTCCGAGGCCATTACCATTAGCAACGACGCAACATCGGGCGACTTGGGTTATCCGTCAACCGTGCAACTCGACGATGGATCACTTCTGACGGTCTGGTACGAGTCAATCAAAAAACAATCACTCGCAGTCCTGCGTCAAACGCACTGGAAGCTTACTAATTAGGATGTTCGACGATGACAGTTGTTCGTATTCCGCCGCGAGGTGTGAATGCCGCTTCGATTTTCATCCACTTCGGTTTTGTGACCGAAACGAGATCATCGAGAATCGTATTTGTCACGTTCTCGTAGAAGGCACCGTGATTGCGGTACTGCAGCAAGTATAATTTGAGTGACTTCAACTCAAAGCAGTGCTGGTCTGGAATATACGAAATCGTCAGCGTTCCGAAATCAGGCTGACCTGTCATCGGACACATCGAAGTGAACTCCGGACAGACCGTATCAATTGTATACGAGCGATTCGGAAACGGATTCTCGAACACTTCAAGAACAGAACTGGTTGGATCAGACATCGCTCTTCCTGCTGGGACTGTGTCCCTTAAATGTCACTGTGTGCGCCCGAGTGATACGAGAACACGCATCGCTCAAAATTGGGTCGGTTCAGAGAGAGGATATTCGCGAACGCCTAGCGGTCAAACGAGATCACAAGATTTCCTAACCTTGGAGCGAGAATCACTCTTCGACTTTGCGGAGAATGAGCAGGGCGCGGATCCGCCCGGAACTCTTTTTAGCAGCACGAGCCAACTTCTGAGAGGGAGTTTCGGCATCATCAAGCGGTTTTGCGGCGGAGAGTGACTGCCCTGTTGTCGCAGAAAGGGCAGCAGTGGTTGGCTCGGTGCCACGTTTTCTGCCTGCCATGCCTTTCGCTTCTGATTTTTCACCTGAGTCCTTGATCTTTAACAACCGCTCCGGTTCTGCCGGAGATGGAGGGAGTGTTTGCCGCAAACTGTTTGAGGCGTCAGCCAGTGACCCGTTAGCGTTGCGATTCAGTCGTGAATTTTCATTAGCAGGCATCGAGGAATTGCTGCTGATCTTTGTTTTCTGCATCAATCGCGCTTCTTTGATATCGAAACGAAACTGCTTTTCGTCAGTTCGTCCAAATTGACTCGCATCTTGCTTCGATGTCGGGGGGGATGGGGAAGTCTGACTCTTTGGCTCTTCTTGCAAATTTATTGGCGTCTCGAAAGCCAGCGATTGGGGTTTTTCGAATTGCATTCCCCCCGGTAAATCTGCGTATTCTGAACTCACGTTGGGTTGAATTTCATCAGAAAGAAAGACAACGGCATCCAACGCGTTCACTTGCCCCAGCACTGATTCCAAAATTGGCTCGTCGAGATCGAGATAAATTGCGATGAGATCTCCACTCGATTCCGGAGAACTTCCATCGCCATTGGAGTCGACAATCACAGGTTTTACAGAATGTTTCTTCAAAAGGACTTGAAGACGGTCCCATGATTTTTGAACATCGACAACAACAAAATCGACCAGAATTGGCGAGCCCTGATCCTTCGTTAAGATGGAAAGTTGATCGCCCAGCGCTGGAGAATTTGACAAAGAACTCAAATGTTGAGTAATTTCATCGCGATCAACAGTGACAACTTTCGGGGAAAAGTTGGTCGTGGAAGCCATTCCAGAACGCCCAACAGCCAAAGATTCCGGAGTCAGCCCAAACGAGGAACTCCGGTCTTCCATTTC
>DAOUPA010000242.1 GCA_030626405.1 Planctomicrobium sp. | reverse complement strand
GCGCAGTTTTTGATTCTGAAGTCTGTGACTCACCGGTGATTGTTCACAAGAATGGATCAATTCAAATTCCACCTGCTGACCCAGTCTTCTTGAGACACGAACCTCTCGCGCCACCGATCATAGTCAGTGAAGTCTCTACCAATGGTTCTCGGTTCGTAATATCGAGTGCTGACCGACTTCAGTCCGTTTCGACGAAAGAGTATCATTACACTACTTATGCAATCGTTTCACTCCCAGAGTTAATAATCAAACACTGCCGCGGAAGGTTTGGACATGTACTTAGGAGGATGGCGCCGCTTACCATTCAGCAGCGGTCCTTGCGGGTGAAGATTCAAAGTATGGTGGTCAGTGGACCAAACATCATTCTGCGAAACTCACGGGGAGTGTCGTTGGTGTTGAAATTGTCGCCCGATGGATCACGACTCACGTTGCTCAATGGGAAATCACTCACGCCGTTACTCTCAAAAAACTTCGGCCGACACCAGATTCAAACAGGCGGGAAATTCCGGTTTCGAAAGGCGGAATGGAACGATGGCAGCCGGGCGATTCTTGATTCGCGGGGGCTGCTGCATTTGCAGAGTAGCGACACGTCAATTCCTGAAATCACGCTGGTCCTGTACGATCAACACGTCTCCGGCTGGTGCTCAGACGGAACCGTGTTCGGGGACGATTACTTCCTAATCGATGGCATGGAAAAGGTCTCGGCAGAAGAAATCATGGAGAACATCCTGAAGCCCTTTGTGCGAGGGTTGCGGTGAATACTTTCGAACTCAAACTCTGTTACTCAGAACAACAGCAACGACCGGAGTGTGCGTTTCTGCTGTCTGGGAGCGATCCGCAGTTGTGGTTGGACGAAATCGGTACGTGGGATTGCAACAGTGCGGACGTTGATCTCTTTCCGATTCCGAACTCTCGCGGTGACCTTGGTCTGCAAGGCGTCTTGGTGGTGTTCGCGGATGGAGCGCAGATTCCGATGCAGATCCTCGCACCAGCTTATGGGCGTGTGGGGTCACGACTGCTGACGCCCGTCGATTCGACGTTCTTGCCGGTGATGACTGATTCGGAATGGGATGATCTCCTCTCCAGTTCCGAACGAGTCTCGATCTGGCATCCGCAACTTGGATTGATCGGTTTTGAGCCGGACGAGGTTCTCTCGGTCGCCGACCTGATTGAGTTCACTCTGCCTGGGCGGTCGAACTGGTCGTCCGCGCAAGCAGGGGTTGGATTCAATTCTCGGTTGCTGAGTATCCAGGCAGTCTGGCCTGAAAATCCTGGTGAAATGATCAGAGAGGGAAGCGGTGGGATCGGTTCCAAAGGTGGCGAGCTTAAAAAGCTCAAGAGGAAAAGATTGGGGGGAAATGCGAATGGTCTCGCTCAGAAAACCGCAGGCATGGCAGCAGGTGCGGCAGTTGGCTTGGTTCTAACTCCATTTGCCATGGCGGCAAAGATGATCACTGGAATGTTGCCGGGAACTGCCAGCCAGCCGACCTGGGTGAATAAAGTTGAAGACTGGTCCAACGGCATTCTTCGGAAAGGAGCGAATCTTTTTAATTCGCGAATGCGCGAGATGGACCGGCTGATGAAAATGCTGAATGACTCGCCGGACGAAGGTTTGAAGTATGCGATCCCAATGGGGCAAGGGGACGGGACGCCTGATTCCTATCAAGGTTCTCGGCTGACTGGTCGGAATGTTGACTTCAGCTTGCGAAATTTGTTTGGCAGCGGACCGGCGGACTACTGGGACATGCCGTACGATGTTCAGGCGAAATTGAACGCGCGTTATCGGGAGCTGGCGGAGCGGGAAGTACATCTCGGTCGGCACCGCCGGGCGGCGTACATCTATGCCGAACTCCTGGGCGATTTAAACGGAGCCGCAGCCGTTCTCGTCGCAGGCAAGCATTTTCGAGAAGCAGCAGTTTTGTACAAGGAGAAACTTTTCCGACCGCGCGAAGCGGCGCAATGCCTTGAGAAAGGAGGCTTGCTGCACGATGCAGTTGAAATCTACACGGAGCTAGGCAACTTCGAAAAGGTAGGCAACCTCCACTCTTCGCTTGAAGATCAGGAAGCCGCTGACAATGCCTATTGTCGGGAAGTTGAAAAATATCTCGCGACGAAAAACTACGTTCAAGCCGCACGCATTCTCGACGACAGACTCGACAATCCTAGTGAAGCAATCATTGTTTTAGAAACAGGTTGGAGCGGAACTTCGCATGTGAAGAAATGCTTGCAGAAAAGCTTTGAGATACAAGCGCGCCTGGGGCAACACGACGCTGTGAAAACTCTGATTCATCAATTCTCCGAGGAGTCGTATCAACGCAGCCGAGCGGTCGCGATCGTCAGCGCGCTCGGAACCGTAGCGATCAGCTATCCGGATTCATCAACACAAGCACAAGCCGCAGACGCTTCACGAATCATTGCTTCCAAAACAGCGCAAGCCGATCCGAAATCAGCTCGGCAGTTATTGGGTCTGGTTGAAAAACTCGCCCCGGAAGATCGATTGCTGAAACGGGATACGTCCCGATTTCTAAAACAACATCACCCAACACCGGTCAGCCGAACACTCCGCCAGCACAGTACGAATCTGATTATCGCCAAGCTCGAGTCGATGCAGAAACTCGGTTGGGCCGACACCGCTTGGCGGACGTTCGCTCAATCGAATCAGCACGTTTATGCAGTCGGAGATATTCACAATGGTCAGCTTGCTCTGGGGCTGGGGAGCTATTTAGACGATGGACTTATTTACTTGAGTGCGAGTCTTTGGGGCGGAGAGATTTCACCTCGAAATAATGCGACTGGAATTACGAGAGCGAAGAAGTCCTCTTTGGGGCTTGCTCATCATGATGATCAGATTTCTATCGCACTCGACGAGAAAGCTTCATACCTGGCTGTCTGGAGTTCGTGTTTTGAACTTGGGCTGATCGACGCTGTGCCGCCGGACAGCACGGACGCGATGAAAATTGGAACGCCAGCTTTTCTGACCGATGAAACGGTCAATATTGCCAGCGATTCTGGAATACTATGGGCGGTCGAGTGGCCGAGCTTGGCGCTCAAGGGGTTCAACCGAGATGGTTTGCCGGTGATTAACCGGCAACTCGAAATGCCGGGCGATTGGGAGTTCGACTATAAATTGGGCATCCCGATGCTGGCGCAGGAGAACGCTGTATACGTTGCGTTGGGAGCAACACTTCTCCAAATTACCAAAAGTGGTCGCGTATTAGAGATTGAATTCGACCACGTGATTCAGCGCATGGCCGGGAGTGTCTCTCATACGCTTTCGCGGATTGCAGTCTTCTTTGAAGAAGGAGGCGCCGTTTTCTGGCCTCGCCTGGCTCATGAGCAACACTTCGAGAATCTGCCTCAAGGTATGTACCAACCAGATGGACTCTTTCTGCGGAACGGAAATTTCATCACACATGCCAACGGCGACTGGCGCCTTTACTCTACAGAATCTCGCAAATTGAAATCCCTTGGCTCCATCAGCGGGATTGCTCACAAACCAACAGCCATTCTGCGGCACCCCGATCCTAATCAAATTGTGATCTGCACCGAAGGTGGCGAAGTCGCGGTTTATTCAATTTCGAAATGACCGAGCTTCATCGCAGACGACCTTAGTTTCTCTCTCTCTGAAAGTCCGAGGAACTTTCTGGATTGCCTGTAAGGTTTCGCTGCCTGCTCCGTATGTGAAGTGGAAACACGCACGTTCGCGTGAGGTTACTGGAAGCACCAGCATGCAGGCATGACTCAGGAGGGGTATCGCAACAAGGATGTTGCTCCTGCTGTCTGGTGTTTCTATTCCGCTCTCGGATGAAGAAGTCTCGTTTTACCTCGCAGCGTCATGCTGCGGAGGATGAAGTAATCTTCCCCGCGAATACAATTTCTCTTCAAGAAGAAGGCAACCGTCATGGTTCGAGAAGTTCAAATGAGTTGGGACAATGAGAATCCCATGCCGGAAGAGTTAAGCCGCAATGACTGGGATTGTGACGACCCTGCTCTTGATGAATCCGAACGCGAGGAACGAAAGAGTCCAGATCGCCAGTTAAGTTCAACGGAATCCTCTCGACAAGAAAATCGGGATCGCTGAACACCGAACGAAACATCTTGCTGCGGCAGCAAACTTTTCATTCCATTTCAATTCGTTATCAAGCAGGTCACTTATGAAGACAACTGAAATTCGCAAGCAGATCTCGATTTTTCTTCCGATCTCTGACTGGCGAGTGCTACGGCATGAAGCCGCTCGTCAGCAGGTTCCTATCACGGAACTTTGCCGTCGCTGGATCTGCCCGGAGATTGCCGTTCTTAAGGAGAAAAAAAGTTCGTCTTGCCTATAAGTACGGTTATCAACAACAAGGAGAAGGCGTGCGGTCAAGCATGATTTTTGCCGCATAATTGGAGTGTGCGGCAAGCCGAGAGGTGAGCAAACTGCCCGTCTTTCGGTCCCTTGTCTTAGAGCACTGCTCTCAATTCAGGTAATGTTGTACTTCTTGAGTTTGCTGAAGAATGTGCTGCGAGGAATTCCTAACATTCGTGCCGCTTCTGCTTTGTTTCCGTTGCAGGTTTCCAAAGCATTCCGCAAGGCTCCTTCTTCCTCGTCTTTGGCGAGGACTGTTTTCCTGGCGACGGCGATGTGAGAGGGGGTGACTGCCGGTTGATTGTCTGTGCGAGTCGTCAATGGCGAAGTGAGTGTTGGGCCGATTGGTTCAGTTAATTCGTTCGGCAAATCAGAAGGAAAGACTGTATTCCCTTCAGCTAGAACAACGGCACGTTCGATCGCGTTTTGCAATTCGCGAATGTTGCCTGGCCAATGATGTTTTTTGAGAGCCGCTAATGCGTCATCATCAATTCGCAAAACTTGCTTGCCTGAATTCTCTGAAGCGACACGGAGGAAATGAACAGCCAACGCGTAAAGATCGTCTCGCCGTTCCCGAAGTGGAGGGATCGTTATGCTGATCACGTTCAATCGGTAGAAGAGGTCTTCGCGAAACTTCCCTTCTGAGATAAGCTGCTCCAAATTTCGGTGAGTCGCCGCGACGATGCGCACATCCACTTTAACAGACTTGGTGCCCCCGACTGGTTCGAAGGTTCTTTCCTGGAGAACACGTAAGAGTTTCACCTGAACATCGAGCGAAATGTCTCCAATTTCATCGAGGAACAGAGTCCCTCCATCGGCGCGCTGGAATCGACCGGTTTTGTTTTCTTTGGCATCGGTGAAAGCACCTTTCACGTGACCGAAGAGCTCGCTTTCCAGAAGAGTTGACGAAAGGGCAGCGCAGTGTACCGAGACGAGAGGACCACTTCGGCGGGGACTGTTGTTGTGAACTGCTCTCGCCAGAAGTTCCTTTCCGGTTCCGCTTTCACCACGAATGAGGACAGACGAATTACTGGAGGCGACCTTGCGGACGGTTTCAAGAAGTTCCTGAATGACGGCACTTTGCCCGATCATCCCTGATCGCTCGAAAAGTTCTTTTTCACCCTGAGGTACAGGGGCTTTTGAAAGGGCAGCAAGCTCCTGTTGGAAGACTTCCAGTTGCCTTTCCTGGTCGTTGATTTTTTCGGTTTTTAGCTGTAGGTCCTGGTTGAGCCGCGAGACATCTTGCTGAACTGTGGCACAGTGCAAAGCGATTGCAGTGATTCGAGCCATTGCAATAACAAAGGCAACATCTTCAGCTGAAAAACTGGCGTGATTGGGTTTTGCGCCGAGGACGAGAATTCCCCCGAGTTGGTCTTGAATCTCTAACCCGTGAATCACTTCTGCGTTAAGTTGCCTGATCAATTTTTGCGAGGGGCTCCTCCGTTCTGAGACGCGCTGCAGAATACGGTGTTGCGTCAAGTCTGCATCCGCGTCTGCTTCAACGTTAATGTGCAGCGGGAAATCACCTTGCCCAGAGGCCATCACCATACGGAATTCAGAAAGATCTTTTCTGCGAAGGTAAAGGGCAGCTTCATTAACATGAAGGACTTCTCGACAGGAATCAAGCAGGCTGGCGGAGACAGCTTCAGGTTCCAGCACATCAGAGACAACGCGATTCATGCGGCTGAGTGCTTTGTCGAGTTGATATTTTTCACTAAAGAAATTTCGATCGAGGACACGTTGGATGTTGTCGCGGAACCAACTCAGGACCAATATCGAAGTCATTAACACCAATGCAAGCGGAACGGTTTGCTGAAAAATAGCTAAATCCTGGTGTAATGCATTTATTGCCCCGACGGCAATCAGAGAACTGAAGATGAGTGCCAAGGCAATACTGCTGCCGTAGTACCACACTCCGCGACTGACAACCTGGTCGATCAGCATCAGCTTATAACGTGCGATCCCAATTCCGTATGCAAGCATGAATGCCAGGCTGGCAATGAACATCGGAACGCGGGCGGCACCCAACGCGAAATTGACGTGATCAAACACTGCCAGATAGAAGGTGTATCCAATCGGAATGACTGCAAATAGAGCTGCTGAAAGAATCCATTTCACCTGACTTTGTTCCAGGGGATTTCTCGCCCTGTTGTAGCTGCGAACCAACCGGTAGATGCAAAGTACGAAGTATGCGATTGAAATGCAGAGAACTGCGAAAATTGTCTTGTGAAGGAGTGGCATCATCTCTGATGTTGTGAGGCTGGAGATCCTTTCGAGGGTTTCGGAAAAAGGTCCAATACCTCGGTCAACTGTCAGACCCCAAGTGAGGAGGATGCAGGTAGTCAGGGCGGCAGCACCCGAGACGGGGATGAAATAAATTGCAAACAGGGTGAGTCCACGTGAACGCGAGTAAGTCTCTGACGGGAATGGGTACACCATCAGAAAATGCAACAGAACCGCAGGCAGTAATGCGCCAGAAACGGCAAAAATAGTAATCAAAGAGGGACTCGCTGCGATGACCCACCAGTGACTGCCACCTACAAAGGCCATTAAGGTGACCGCCGATAAGGCGAAAAATGTACGAACAGGTTGGTCGAACGGACGGTTCCAGTAAGCGACACTTCCGATGACAACAATGAAGAATTGCAGGATGTACCAGACTAAAGTGATCGAGATGCCAAATGCTGGCTGAGGCACCAACGGGACAAAACAGACAAGAGCTTCGTTCTCACCCGGTCTCACGAAATACAAGCGGACGTAACGGGAGTGGTCGGGGTATTCGACAGCCGATAGGTTCCCTAAGTTTCGATCTTCTGTGGGGTCAACTCTAAGTTCCAGGATGCCTTCCGAACCGATTTCCAAGTTACGAAAATCTCGATGCGCCCGGACCCAATCAGTAAAAGAATGGATAGGACGACCTGCGAGTTCGACAATGTGATCTCCGACATCGGGAGTGTTCCCTTTAATGTCTACGTTTGTCAGGGCGGAAATGTCTTGAACTTCAAGGCCTCGATCTCTTGATCCAATTTTTGAGTGACCTTCGATGAGGCAGCCAATAGGAACGACAGGTTGGGTTGGGACGAACCACAAAACAATGAGTCCATAGAACGCTGACATGATTGCCAGCGCCGAAATGAGCCAGATTTTTTGTACTCTGAAGTTCACTATTCACCCAATATATTGAGCGCCATCTCGTTTTCGGCGCCGAAGTCAGCGCCGAGTTGCATCAACTCTAACAAGTTGTTTTGTAAATGCAACAATTTAAATATGTGGCAAGTCTTTACTGGGGTTGGTTCTAGGGAGAAATTTCTCGTTTTTCGTTCAGCGCCTTGGCTGTTTGGCACATGTGTTGCTCCAACAACTACCGACCCCAACCATGCCCTTGGATTTATTCAGGTAGGTTGTCGCACGTTTTGTTTGCAGCCAAACCCACTCTGCTAACAGCCTCTCTTCTCCACGAGCGGCGTGCTACAACTCCCCTGAACCAAGGGCTTTTTTTATGGGCTTTGTCCCGTAAGATCGTTGTCAATCTCAAGAAATGTGCACACGCACTGGAAGAGAGTGCTGAACTGGCGTCTTCTATAGGACTTCTTCTTTCCTACACTACGCCTTTACGGTCGTTTTGCGAGTCGCCTTCGTTGCAATAGCGACTGAAATCGTTTTTGCTTACGCTGCGTAGGTTTGCTGATTTTTGGATTAACACCGGGAAATTCACGTATCCAGATATTTCGGAAGTGGATTTCTGATCCTTCACTTTGGAGGGAAATTGCACCCTCAAGCGGGGTGCAGTCGGCGACCGTTCCTACAGGTTGGTCGTTGACTGACACAGTGACTGTGCCATCAATGCTCTTGATAATACAACGATTCCACTGATTCACAGGCCGAGACAACATGGGAACGTTTCGAATTTCGTTGCTCGATTTTGCCCCGGGGATAGGGAAGATGCTCCCCGCAAATGGTTGCTGTAACTGAACTTGCACCGATGTGGGCCAGATGCGATTGTCTCCAGTTGTGTAAAGGAGTACACCACTGTTTCCGTTTTCGTCGCTCGGGAATCGCCATTCGAGACCAAGCTCAAAGTTTCGAAACTTCTTTTTACTGCGGAGGTAGCCGTTTGGCTTGCCTGTGCACACAATGAAAGCGACACCTGTTTCACTGTCCTCGGTGTATTTCCAGGTCTCCTCCAACTTGGTGTCTTTCTTGCCAGAGAAAAAACTCCACGTCTCGCCAGGGAAATCCTTTGTGAGGAGCATTATCTTCGGGAAAGGATCTTTCGGTGCTTCACTTTCCTTTGGGGCTGCTTCCTGGCAAAACCCGACAGGGCATGAAATCGCCACGAATGCCACCACGGTGATCGCGGTAACCAAAGACTGGCGAAAAAAAGAACGATGAATCATCTGAAGGCGCATATCTCTAGCACTCTACGGTCAAGCCTTCTCCACGAAGCTGAATAGAATTTAACCCGACAGGCGAGCAAACGCAAACGGTGATCGCCAATTCGGCAATACACGACCACTTGGACTTGGCTCAGTCTTTTTCTGGACTTGCTGGTTTAGGAGTCTTGAAGATGTTTTCGTTAATCTGTTTCGGCTGCTGACTGCTCGGGAGAACTTGAATTGTTCCCATGAGTGTCATTCGTTTCGGGGCGAGGCAAGATGAATTATTGCAGGCTTGATATCGAAGTTGCAGTCTCATCGGGATTTCACCATTGGCATCTTTCGGGAGGTGAATCAGCCCTTTGATTCGGATCGTTCCTTCATAAACAGAGAGCGCCTCATCGATCCCTTCAAGCTTGAAGTCGTGCCCCTTAGGATACTCAATTCCGTCGAGTTTGAGTTTTGAATCACCAGTCACTTTGAGCTCGGTCGGAATGACGAAATCTGGACGGCCCGGATTGGCGTTGATGTGCCAGCCTTCGGCGACCGTAATCTCAATCACGATTGGCACGCTGCCACCAGCGGTTATTCCGTCGAGGGCAAAAAAGCCAACGGCTTTCACGTTCGCTTTTTGGTCCACCGCTGATGTTGCGACTTTCAGCCCGATGACGCGTTGTTCCTTCTTTGCTTTTTTATTCGTAGCAGGCATTTTCGGATTGGAAACACCACCTTGGAATAACCCTCCGGCCCCAGATGGAATTTGCGTCTCCTTCTTTGTGTTCAGGAGTTCCTGAGCCGCCATCGCGAAGTAAGACAGATTGCCAGGGGATTGGCGAAATTGCGGGCCGAAAGCCTGAATCGTTTTCTGAGCACGATCAGCGTACATGTTCTCGCCAGTCAGTTGAGCAAGTCGAACGAGATTTTGAACGCTCACGCTGTTGCCGGAAGGGATGACACTATCGTAGGCCGACTTTGACCGTGCTAGCAGCGATTCGTGGTCGTGCGACGTGAAGAAGAAACCTCCCTGCTCGCGGTCCCAGAATAGATTGATTTGGTTGTCGGTAAGGAGTCTCGCTGCATTGAGCCATTTCTCCTCTTCTGTCGCTTCGTGCAGGGCCAGCAAGCCGCTTACGAAGAAAGCGTAATCGTCCAAATACGCTGGCAGAGAAGCTTTCCCGTTTCGCGCGGTTCGCAGCAACCGACCTTCGCGGTCTCGCAGGGTTGAGAGCAGATTCAGGGACGCCTTTGACGCGCGGTCAATATAATCCTGCCGGTTCAGGATCTTCCCGGCGCGGGCAAACGCGCGAATCATCAAGCCGTTCCAACTTGTCAGGACTTTGTCGTCTCGACGAAGTGGCTTTCGCGTTCGTCGTTTCGCGAGCAGTTCAGTACGCATTCGTTCCAGGCGCGTTTCGAGTTCATCGACAGGCACGCCGAGTTGTTGTGCCGTTTCCGAGATGGGGCGTCGCAAATGCAAAATGTAGCCGTGCTCGAATTCGGATTCCT
>DAOUPA010000484.1 GCA_030626405.1 Planctomicrobium sp. | reverse complement strand
TGGCTACCGATGTTTTTTTCGGATTCTGGCATTTTTTCTCTTAAATCTCGCGAACGAAATGAATTGAATCACTGCGGATTCTAGGTTGAGTCAGGCGAAAGACCAAGAGACACGACCGCAAAAGCAGAGGACCATGATCAAGTACGTAGAGCATAGGGCCGGTTCTACCGGCCGAAAGCAACTGAAGCTCCCAGTGGTCGTCGGAATTGATCCTACCTTGTTGATTCGTCAAATTTCAAATTCTGAGGGAATTCTGTGACACATTCCGTCGTCTTTGTGCAAACTCCTTGTAGAAATGAAATGATTCATCGGTTCGCAGACCTTGCTGGATGGCACATTGACTGAACTGCCTGCCACAACTCACTCGGCTGAGGCGTCCACCGCGGATGCGGAGGTCGCGGTGCGTTTGCAGCGTGGAGACCGTAGCGCCTGGCATCTGGTCTACGACAGATACAGCCTTGGCATCTGGAGTTACGTCTCACGACTGATCGGGAATGACCCCGATGCAATCGCGGAAATTGTGCAGGAAGTCTTTATGGCTGCGGCAAGATGTTCACTGAACTACGACGATCAGCGAGGCACACTCTGGTCCTGGTTGACAGGGATTGCACACCGTCAAACGTCTGGGTACTTACGGCGACGAACACGCCATCGCAGGATTCAGGATGAAACAGTTCAGGCGAGATTTGTCGGAAAGCTGCGGGAAGATGAGGCGGAGTTGAATCCGGTGCATCTTGTCGAGCAACTCGAAGTGGCGGACATTGTGCGAGTGGCGCTCTCGCAAGTGAGCGGAGAGCATGCTCAATTGCTCGTCGCTAAGTATATGGATCTGTTGAGCGTTCAGGAAATCCAGGATCGGGTCGGTGGAACGTCCGACTCCGTGCGTTCGAAGCTTCGTCGTGCTCGCAGCGAGTTTCGCGAGGTGTTCGAGCGGCTCAACGACGGAGGTCCAAATCAATGACCGACAAATCTCACAACATGCCCAACGAGATGCCAGACGGCACGCCAGAGAATGAACGAGCGATCGAATCGCTGATTCGTTCGGCGGATCAAAATGTGGTTGAACCGGACTTTTCGGCTTTAGCTCGAATCCGACTACTCAGCACCGAGGCATTCGATGCTGCTCATGCTCAAGAATCGAGCGGCGATCTCCCGCAAGTTATCATCCCTCCGCCTTCTTCTGATAATTCACGAGAAAGTTCTCCGATGAAAATCACTGCCCTCGTTTCGGCACTTGCAGTTGTCCTGGCTGTCGGATGGTTTGCA
The DNA here is from genome assembly GCA_030626405.1 of Planctomicrobium sp. GTDB lineage: Bacteria > Planctomycetota > Planctomycetia > Planctomycetales > Planctomycetaceae > Thalassoglobus. Next base: position 3,783 of record DAOUPA010000484.1, on the reverse strand, counting down.
ACGACGTCCAGTACGCAAGCTTCGACCTTGAAGCTTGGGGATGTCCTCGCCAAACTCGATGAAGTTGGCACACTCCAATTGCAAGTGACGCGGGATGGGGTCTCTGCGGATGTCTGGGTGAAGGATTCCGGAGTTGTTCGCTGGCAGGAGTCCCCGCAGCGATATCAAATCGCTCGTGGTTCGAGATTGTGGGAAATCACAGAGCAGGAATCGAAAGAACTGGAAGTCACCGACACCGCTCAGAACCCGTGGATCGGTGCGGAAGGGAAGATCGATATCGTTTCTCTGATGGGTCTTGAACTGAATCATGGTCGCGAACTTCTCGAAGCAACACCGGACGGCATGGCGAACTATTCCGGTCGCGGTTGCATTGTCTTTCGCGAACTCGTCGGGACCAACAATCAACAATTCCGATTGAACTTTTATGTCGACGAAGACTCAAGGCAACTCATTGCTGTCACAGCTCGAAAGAAGGGAGCGAAACGTACGGGACCGCCGCTTGCGGAGTTGGCTTTGATCGCGCGGAATGTTCCGATTGACGAAGGCAAGTTTCGCGTGCCGGTCAACCTTGCAGAGACAGACCGCATTGGAAAAGTGATCGATTCACAAGGAATCGTTGCTCTCAGGCCTGTCGGAGCGCGACGCTGGACACCATTGTCGGGGCAGGTTCTGCTGCAAGTCGGCGACTGGGTCCGTACCGATGCTCGCGGCGCGAATGCCGTGATGGTCGAGTTGCTCTCTGGAATTAAACTGATCGCCGGTCCAGGATCGTTGCTTGAAATCACATCACCAGACGAAGCAAGATTGCATTCCGGCGTCGTTCAAGTGTATCGCTCAAAGTCCGCTCCGAATGATTTCGTACTCAAAGGGCAAGGGAGTGATGTGGTTAACATTCAGAAGCCGGGCAAAGTCATTTACCGAATGGAGAATGATCAAAAGCTAACGGTGCTGAAGAAGAAACCGGTCTGGCTAAGCGGGTATGACGGCTCCTCAGCGGAAGATTCGATTGGATCGCTGATCGTCGAAATTGACGGACGCAACACACCTCTCACGGTCGGCGAACACCATGTGACCATTGAAATTCGAGATCAAATCGCGAGAACGACGATTGAAGAAACCTTCGTCAATCACACCAACTCGCGACTTGAAGGACAGTTTCATTTCCCGCTTCCACAAGATGCCTCGATTAGCGGATTTGGAATGTGGATTGCTGGTGAATTGATCGAAGCGGACATTGTCGAGAAACAGCGTGCCAGAGAGATTTACGAAACGATTCTCCGAGAGAAACGTGACCCTGGTTTGCTCGAGTGGACCGGCGGCAACATCTTTAAGGCTCGTGTCTTTCCAATCGAAGCACATTCGGAGAAGCGGATCAAAATTGTTTACACACAGGTCTTGCCACTTCAGGGAGATCGATTTCGGTACAGTTATGGCTTGAAGAGTGAGATGCTGAAAACGAATCCGCTACGGGAATTGAGCATCCGCTGCCTGATCAATTCAACGGTTCCGCTGAGCAGTGTTGAATCGCCGACACATACGTGCCGGACACAGTTGACGGACCACTCTGCCGAACTCGAATTTGTTGCACAGGAATACACACCGACGAAAGACTTTGAAGTCGTGTGCGATGTCAGTCAGCGCGAGAACGACGTCGTCGTCATTCCGCATCAACGTGGCGAGAACGGATACTTCATTCTGGAACTGATGCCGCCTGGACAGAGCGGAGAATGGCAGCGACAGACAATTGCCGATGGTGATCCACTGGAACTGATCCTGCTCTGCGACACGTCCGGATCGATGGATTCGTCAATGCGAAAGTCACAACTCGACTTTGTCGTATCGCTCCTCAGTTCACTGAGTGATGAAGATCGCGTTGCGGTCGCGACGACCGATGTTCAGACAGACTGGATTCTTGACAAGTTCTCTGCGGCTTCAGATGAAAACATCGAGCGCATTCGAACGACCCTCGACAACCGCGTTTCGCTCGGTTGGACTGATCTCGATCAGGCAATCGATGCCGTGCTCAAGAAAGCAACAAGCAAAACGCAGGTCATTTACATCGGCGATGGGATTGTTGCGACAACTCAAAACGAACCAGCGGCGTTTGTGAATCGTGCCAAACGGCGTTTCAAAAATGAAAAGAACGGGAACCGTCCCAGCTTTCACGCGGTCAGTGTCGGTTCGTCTTATGAGACAGTCGTTCTGAAAGGAATTGCCTCGCTCGGTGGAGGTTCTTCGCGGCAAATCAGTGGGGAGATCACCCCACAACTGGCGGCTTTCAATTTACTGAATGAAATCACAAGTCCAGGGTTGAAAGATGTTCAAGTCGAATTTCGTGGCGTGAAAGTCGCGGCAGTTTATCCGGAGGAGTTACCGAACATTCCAGCCGGAACGCAGCAAATCCTCGTCGGTCGCTATCTGCCGACCGGTGCAGAGCAGACAGGGCAAGTCGTTGTGACTGGAACTTTAAACGGTAAGCCAGTGACGTATGTTGCGAAGATTGAACTGGTGGACGCGGAAGCCGGAAACTCGTTTATTCCCAGGCTCTGGGCCCGCGGGCATCTTGATCAATTGATGCAGCAAGGTTCGAACCAGAAAATTCAGAACCAGATCATCGCTCTCTCCGAAGAGTTCCACATCATCACGCCGTATACGTCGCTGCTTGTTCTGGAAAGCGATGCCGACCGTGAGCGATTTGGAGTAAAACGACGATTCGGAATGCGGGACGGTGAGCAGTTCTTCGCCGATGGTCGCACGAATGCAAATTACGAACTGAAACAACAGCAAATGCAAAAAGCAGGCAGCTGGCGTCTCGGCTTGCGTCGCAAAATCCTCAGTGAAATTGCAGGTCTGGAACGCGATGCGAAAGCGTTTCAAAGATTCAGAGGCGTCTCGAAAGATCGCCTACTGGGAGAAAGCGAAAAACTGGGAACCAGGGTCTATCCGGTCGGTGATCTGGTGCTGGGGGTCACTCCGAGAATTATTATTCAGGAAGAAGAGGAGTCTTTACTGTTTGGCAGTGCACAGTCCTTGGCATCAACTCCTCGCGCAGCTGAAGTGTTTTCGTTTGGTGTCAGCTTGGGCCGGGATGCAGGTCGCCAGGCTGGTCAAACTGCAAATTGGTATTTTGATAAAGATTTGGATCTCGATGGAATTAGGGAACCATTTGTAACTGTGGGTAATGGGTTCGCTTTTGCAAAAGATTGGGGTGGAGAAATTGCCGAATATGATACAACTTTAAGCTTGGTCATTCGGCAATCACAATCCGTTTGGGATGAGTCACTCTCCGATGGTTTTGAAATCGGCGGCAGAATTGAAGAGAGGAAACTTGGGCTGTCTTCATTTGATAGTATCGCTCTAACCAATGAAAATGGCTATTTAGACTTGGCGAAAAAATTGCCTTTGGACGGTTTTTCTCGTTCGAATCTTCGGTTTGACATTGACGGCATCGCTGCCAAGGAAGTTGCTCAACACTCTGTTGGCTTCGAGTTGCCAAGTTTGCGAGAACAACTCGCTCAAACCTCCGATGGGAAATACTATGACTATGACGAAGCACAGCTACGCCCGGCGCTGTTTGGAAAAGACGATCTTTTATATGCTGACTCGAAGAAATTGGCCGGTTTTCAACAAGCCGGACGTCGATATGTCTGGGGTGCTCAACAAGGAAATTCACCGTCTGGTTCTGGTCTCCATCGAGGAGAACAACTTTATCGCGGTCGACGCTCAACGCGAAGTTCTTCCCTGAAATGGGTTCACCAACTCTTTCCACCGATTCCTGTTGCG
>DAOUPA010000752.1 GCA_030626405.1 Planctomicrobium sp. | reverse complement strand
CCAAGACGCGGTACATCCAAACAAAACTGGAGTCCGGGGACACCATCTTCACCTATCGCATCGAACCGATTAACAAGACGGAAGCAAATCTGGTCGAGTGCCAGACCTTCACGAAAACAGCAGACGGAAAAATTCTCGTCAACGGTGAAGAGAAAGGGACTGAAAAGGGTGAGCCTGAACTGCATCCGGTTGGCTACATCAGCAAACTTCCCAATGATGAAAAGGAAACAGGTCCGCTGGGACCAGTCGAATTCTTCCAGAAGTTTCACAAGAGTGAAGTGATTCTTTGGAATAAGGATGCCTTCAAGGACGAGCATGGAAGCATCACAACAATTTTCTTCCAGAGGCCAACAAAGGGAAGTGACGTTTTGATGCCTGCGAGTCATCCCAAATCAAAATTTAAAGGCATCCGTTCACCAGGTTTTTCGGGAAAACTGAACTTTCTCTCGCTCATGCTCGCTCTGTTCTGCGGAACGGCATCTCTGCCGCACATTCTCATTCGCTATTATACAGTCAAGGATGAAGCAAGCGCCCGCAAAAGTACGATTGTCGGCATCGGTGCGATTGGGTTCTTTTATGTCTTGACCTTGTATCTTGGTTTGGGAGCGATGGTGAGTGGTGCGATGGATGTGACCGACACAAACATGGCAGCTCCGCTGCTCGCGAAAAGCATGAATGTCTGGCTCTTCGCCATCATCTCCGCGATTGCCTTTACGACTGTTCTCGGAACCGTTTCCGGATTGATTCTCGCTTCCGCGGGTGCCGTGACACGCGACCTGATTATGAATGTTGGCGGCGTGGACCTGACCGATGCGCAGCAGGTGAAGATCGCCAAGATCACTTCGGTCGTCGTCGGAGTGATCGCGATTGTGCTGGGAATTTTGTTCGAAGGCATGAACGTCGGCTACCTCGTTGGCTGGGCGTTTAGCGTTGCTGCCTCGGCAAACTTGCCTGCCTTGATCATGCTTCTGTTCTGGAAAGGAACCACGAAACAGGGAATCATCGCCGCCGTTTGGGTCGGAATGATTTCCTCCCTCGGCTGGATCTTGCTCAGCGGCGACACCTTCACCGCCGTCTACGGCTACGCCGACCACGCCGGCTACGTCCCCTTCAGCCAACCAGGTATCGTGACGATCCCACTTGGCTTTTTGACGCTTATTGTTGTTTCCATGATGACGAAGAAAGAAACTGCAAGCGGCGATGCTGTGCCGAGTGCAGCGTGACTGGACATTGTGTGAGTGTGACCACCGCTAACTTCACTTAGACGAATGCGACCGCAACATTATTCCTACGTTGGACCGCCTCACGTTCGCGATACCGCGCGAACTGTGCCACCTGGAACTTTGATTCATTCTTCAGTTAATCTGAAGAATTGGTTGAAAGACAACATCATTGACGCCGACACCGATGGGGCCATTACAGCGACGTTTACAGTTGGCGTGCTTCGCCTTGCTTCACGACGTTCTGAACACGTCGCCTGCGCGTCGGGTGGGCCAGTCTTGTCGGCTGGTGAAATTACTTTTTCTGCCGATGGAGATGTTACTTACGTCACAAATCAATCGACGGGTTTCTGTCCCAAGCCTGAATCATGGTCATCGGTCGCTGCTGCACTCGATTCCATTCCTGTTGCTTATCCTGATGACTTCACGCGACGCATCGTCTTTCGACTATGCACAAAATGTAATGAAATCAACATTGTCAAAGACGGTTGGTTTGTTTGTGATTTGTGTGAGAGTGATCTGTCGGTGGACTGGAACTTCCCCTCGGCTTCCTGACACTCATTGCCGGTTCATAGATGACTAAGGAAAGAATTGACAACCGATGACACTATCTCGAGCACTGCCTAACTTTAGCTGTACAACTTGAGTTACCATCGTTCACCACCGGGGACTAAGCGGTGAAAGATGATTATTTCGCGATTGCAATGACTCTCTGGTCAATCAGCTCGTCGATCGTTTCCAGAAGTGAATCTCGGTCTGACTTTGGTGTTTTCCTGATGAGCGTTTTGAGTTTTTGTGGGCCGCGTTCGAGGTCGCGGAGAAGTGATTTCGCACTTTCGTTCACGACAGTTGTGCGAATCTCATCGTTTGCT
>DAOUPA010000080.1 GCA_030626405.1 Planctomicrobium sp. | reverse complement strand
AGTGTTTCGTCGAGCAGGCCACGCTGTTTTAAGTCTGCCACCAACGCTGCAGAAGCTTGCTCTGTCGCCTTGCAGTTCTTCTTCAGGTCGGCAACCAGACCGCCATGCTGGTCCCAGGATTCATGGAACAACTCGACGAACCGAACACCACGTTCAATCAAGCGGCGAGCGAGCAAACAGTTGACTGCAAAGGACGGTTCCCCAGGTGTTGCTCCGTACATATCAAGCGTGCTCTGGGACTCTTGCGAAAGATCGATTAATTCTGGTGCGCTCGATTGCATTCGATACGCCATTTCGAATGAGTTGATCCGCGTTGAAATCTCAGGATCACCGACGACGTTCTGTTTCATGCGGTTGAGTTGATTAATCGCATCCAGCGACTCTCGTTGGAGTTCTTTATCAACACCTGCTGGATTGGACAAATACAGCACAGGTTCACCTGTGCTGCGGAATGTCACTCCTTGATTGATCGTCGGCAAAAACCCACTCCCCCAGTTGGCGTTGCCTCCGCTGGGGCCTTTCTTACCTGAGTTGAAGACGACGAACGCTGGCAAGTTGCGTGATTCGTTGCCCAACCCATAGACGGTCCACGCACCGAGACTTGGCTTGCCGAACTGTTGCGATCCGGTACTCATCAGAATCTGTGCCGGAGCATGATTGAACGCATCCGTGACCATCGACTTTACGATTGCAATGTCATCAACGACTTCAGCCATGTACGGCAAGATTTCGGACAACTCTGCGCCGCACTCGCCATGTTTAGCGAACTTGAATTTTGGACCTAGTAACGTGGAATTGGGATTGATGAAAGCGGCACGGTAATCCTTAATCAACTCAGCAGGTGGCAACGTCCCATCGAACTTTGTCAACATTGGTTTATTGTCGAACAGCTCCAGGTGGCTCGGTCCGCCTCCCATGAACAACTGAATTACGTTTTTCGCGCGGGGTGCAACGTGTGGTTGTTTCGGCGCGAGTGGCTCTGCCGCGCAAGAGTCTTTACGAAGAAGATCCGCAAACGCAATCGCGCCCAACCCAACTCCGCATTCCTCCAGGAACCAACGTCGTGAGATATTGTTTTTTGTGTTGTTCATGATTGAATCTCTTGTTGCATCCCTCACGTGTCTGGAAAAGTCTGATTTGATACGCGGCGAAGAGGCTGTGATTTCCCAGACATTCTTTGCCACGTACAGGATATTTCTTTCTGCAACTATTCTCTCGTAATTGTCTCATCCAGATTGAGGATGATCCGGCTGACGACCGTCCAGGCAGCGAGTTGTGCTGGAGTGGCGAGGGCAACTTCACTGTTATTCTCATCGATGACTTTCAGCGAATTGACTTTATCGTCTTCGAACCGTTTTGCTTGTCTCTGTAGTACGTCCAGTAAGACTTTCGTTTCGCCATCAGTAGGACGACGGGCAACACAGCAGCGGAAAGCGAATGATAATCGATCTCTGTCGTTCTCTCCTCCCTCAGTAAGAACACGCAGAGCTAATGCCTGTGCACACTCGACGAACAGCGATTCGTTCAACGTCGTCAATGCTTGCAGCGGAGAATTCGACCGGGATCGCCGGACGGTAGAGAACTCACCGCTCGGCGCGTCGAACGCCTGCAATGCCGGGTATGGAACGGACCGGAACCGGAAAGTGTAAATCGCGCGGCGATACTTCTCCGCATCGGTTTCGTAGGCCCAATTCTTAGGTCCGTAGCTGGCTGGTTTCTGAAATAGAAATGCGGGAGCTGGCGGGTAGACGCTTCTGCCTCCAATTTTCTTGTTCAGCAAGCCACTGGAAGACAAGAAAATGTCACGAACGACCTCGGCATCGACACGAAAACGTGATCCGCGAGACAACCATCGATTGGCGGGGTCTTCAAGCTGCTGCGAGACGTCGGGGCGAATCGCAGACGACTGTTGGTACGTTGCCGACATGACGATCAATCGATGCAAGGCCTTCAGGCTCCAATCGTTTTCCATCAATTCAACGGAGAGCCAGTCAAGCAACTCTGGATGCGAAGGAATTCCCCCTTGGGAACCGATATCTTCCGGCGTGTCGACAATTCCGATGCCGAAGTACGCTTGCCAAACTCGGTTGACGATTGATCGAGCCGCTGTCGGGGACTGGCGATTCACCATCCAGCGAGCAAAGTCCAGTCGACTCTGTTTTGCAGGCGAATCATGCAAGAAGCCTGGGAGATCGGCAGCGATCTTCTCCGTTGGTTTCAAGAAGTCGCCACGAGCAAGAATGTGCGTTTCGCGGGGATCGTCCCGTTCTTGTAGAGCAAACTGAGTCGTCCCTTCCGGTTGTTTCTGCCAGAGAGATTCAATCTGATCGTTCGCGTCATTCCATTCGGCAACCGTTGTTCGCCAATAGCTAAACACCTCTTTTGTTTGTTCGGCTGTCCTTTGATCGGCTGGGAGTTCGAGGAGTTTTCGTAGAGAAGCTGGCAATGGATCAGCGACCGCTTCATCAGCTGTTGCGGAAAGGCGGAAGCGTCCCAGGTTCAATGTTTCGTTATTATCGCTGTTCGAACCGCCCTGATGTTGCGAGAGCGTGAATGTCAATTTGGTTCCGCCTGGAAAAGCGATGTTCTTATCGGCAACGAAGACAGCTTTGCGAGGCTGGTTCCGCCGAGATGGTCCAGAATCAATACCCCAGGCGGTTTTCTTATCTCCATCAATTGCATATTGAACTGGGCCAGTGAACCCAGAACTCTTGCCTGCATCATCAACAAACGGCTCGCCGAGTTCCTTTCTCGCGTTACCAAAATCGGCAGTCGCTTTAATGATTTTCGCCGTGACAGACTGTTTCGGATCGCTGAGGCTTTCCGCTTTTACCTTAAACTCCGTGAGTGCAAACTGACCGTCGAATCCACGGCCTGGTCCTCCGGCAGGCAAGTTCGGATGATTCAACACTTCCAGTCGGAACGAACGAAGCTCAGGCCGATCCGTCGTCACCGAGAACGGTGCATCAAAGCGAGTTGGTGCGTAACCTTGTGCGAGAAGAGAGTCGTCTGGCTGACGTAAATAACGCTGCGTTCCACTGCCAGCGTTCTCGATTCGCAACACTGTCCACTCCGGTTGATCGTCGCGGACAGTCGCTTCCCACGCAGCCATCTGCTTCGCCCAGTCAGGTTTGTCCGCTTTCAGCTTATCTTCGATGGCTGAGATTTGTCGAAGGAGATCATTTCGCTGTGATTGCTGCTCGCGTGTGAAGACTGTCGGTTGAGCTTCGTGGCTGTTGTTCAGAAACGCAAACATCTGGTAATAGTTTCGGTTGGTAAACGGATCGTACTTGTGGCTATGGCATTGAGCACACTGAACAGTGAAACCGAGAATCGACTTGCCGACCGTATCCATGCGGTCGAACATTGCCTGCATGCGAAACTCTTCCGGATCGATACCCCCCTCTTCGTTCAGCATCGAGTTGCGAAGAAATCCGGTCGCAACGATCTGATCCTGCGTCGCGTTCGGTAACAGGTCGCCAGCGATTTGCTCGATGATGAACTGGTCATACGGCAGGTCTCGATTCAGCGAGTTGATCACCCAGTCACGATAGAACCAGACCTCGCGCGGCTTGTCTTTTTCGAAACCGTCCGAGTCGGCATAGCGAGCAGCGTCGAGCCAGATCCGGCCCCATCGCTCGCCATAGTGAGGCGTACTCAGTAGACGCTGCACTTGTTTTTCATACGCGTCCGGGCTCTTGTCTGCCAGGAAAGAGTCGATCTCCTCGATAGTCGGCGGCAAGCCAATCAAATCAAGGCTCAATCGACGCAGCAATGTGACTCGATCGGCCTGAGGCGATGGAGCAATGTTTTCTTCTTCAAGTCGACGAAGCACAAACGCATCAATCGAATTACGAATCCAATCGGCTCGTTGAACTTTAGGAATCGGTGGTCGCGTCGGTGCGATAAATGCCCAGTGAGCTGACCAGTTGGCACCATCCTTGATCCATTGCTTGATCAGGTCAACTTCCATCGGAGTCAGCCGTTCGTGGCCCGAGTCAGGCGGCGGCATCAGAAGGTCTTCGTCGTCGGTCGTGAGACGCTCGATAATGTCGCTCGCATCAGGCTCGCCAGGCTTGATAATGAACGCTCCATCACGTTTCAAAACCGCCTCTTCTCGAACGTCGAACCGAACTTCACCCTCACGTGTTCCTTCGTCAGGACCATGGCAGAGAAAGCATCGCTGGGAAAGAATCGGCAGAATATCACGGCTGAAACTGACTTCGCGCTGTTCTTCAGCAATCCCCGATTGCGACCAGAGCGTCAGCAAACTCGCGACGGCGACAAAGAGAAGACGCTTAATCGCGGAAGACATTGGATTGTCCTTGAGTTCGGCTCCGCACAACTCACGGAATGACAGTCGGCAAAACTGAACAGGAACTCCATGACGATGCAGAGCAACAAATTAGGTGGGAGGTCGGTAGAAAGTTGGTAACTTCCTCGCGGGGCATTGAGTGACGGCCACCCGACTGCCACCACTCTCAATTGTGATCAAAACAGACCTTGTTGGCTAGTTCAGAGCATTTGAGCTTTCACGCAACAGTCAACATTGATCAGTAATTTCGCCGCTCATTGCCAATAATTCAACAATGTGAGTCGGGCGAGGCTGAATTCTTTGACGAGAAATAGTGCAGAGGTCGCAGGAATATGTATGAACTAATGATTCATGCTACCCGGATTGCAGAATCGTATTCATTACATAATCCGCAGCAATGGCGAATGACTCGGAATCGGTGAGCCCGGTCATCGTGACGAGGAAAATTCCCAGAAGAATGAACCCGCCGCCGATCAGTTTGCCAACGTCTTGGCCTTTCAAACTTCCGAGTTGATCAGGGTCTCCGGAAAGGTAAGCGCTCGCGGCGAAGAACTCTTCTCCGATCAAGGTATAATCGCACGCCGCCACGAAGAACGGCAACTGCGACGGCTGAGCCGTTCCAGCGATTTGAACTGCTCCGATTTCGTTCCCTGTTTCCGCGAGAATAAGAGACTCGGCGAAGAACGCTCCCAGGTAAAAACAGGCCGCTGGTTTCTCGCGGACCATCTTGCCGGTCAGGAACGAAACATACGCAAACTGTTCGTCAGTCACATAGTAAACGAGGTCATTGTTATACGCTTCCGGTCGGCCTGCTTTCAGAAATGCTGTTGCTACCGTTTCGCGAGCTGCTGTCATGACGAGAGACTTGGAAGTAGGCGTTTCCAGGAGACAGTCATACTCGGCGGCTTGTTCGGCGACTTTCGCTAGAATTGTGAGCCCGGCAATTGTCTGGATATCGTTCATGTCCTGAATGCCAGGCACGAACAGACATGCCTTCCCCATCTCTGTCGCGCGTCCGACCGCTTCTTCAATCGCTTCCAACCCGGCGATGGGCCGAACCTTCAATTCGCGCCCCTGACGAGCCATGAGAATGAAGATGACGACCGAACCGCAAACGATCAGGGTAATAATGGCTAACCACATTCGGCCTCCATCAAAGAGTTGCCTCGACGCGACTCCTGGTGCATTGAGCGGAGTTTTGACGAACGCTGATTCCTGAACTGCTTTACCGATCTTTTCTGTTGCCGCGACACGAAACCAATACTTCTCATCGCGAATGTTCTTGTCGGTCGTGACGATCATCTGCTTCTTGGCAAGTTGCTTTTCGCTGGGCGACTCTTTGGCAACTTCAGTGTAAAGACCGTTGAACTCGCTCGACTTTTCAATCACATATTCAACTTTTGAAGTCGCGCCCTCCGGCAGTGAAATCACAACATCGATTCTCTCTCCGCCATCCATCGCATGATCTCTGGCAACGACGCTCAGAGGTGCAGAGGGTTGGGCGAAAATTGAACTCGCAGGCAACAGGCAGCCAACCACGAAAACCGTCGTGAGAAGCAGAGGTGTGATGGGACATTTCACTATTGATCTCCTACCAATTCGACATTTGCTCGCGGTACAATCACGCGTTGCCCATCTTCACATTCAACGGCTAACACTCGTGCCTTCGAACCTGACTCCAGCACTTGTGGCTCTGTCGGCAGTTCCGCAACAGTTCCGAGAATTCCAAAGTAAGGATCGCGAATCAAGCGGACATGTGAACCAACTTCGAGGACGCCGCCACCGACCTTTTGGGCCGTTTCGGTCGCACTTGTACTGCTTTCTAAGGCGACGACGATTTCCGGTCGCAGCACACCGGCTCGAATTTGTGTCGCACCGTTCACTGAAGTTGGTTTCCCTTCCAATGACTTCAACAATTCAAAAGTCCGCTTCGCCATCGCGATTTGACCAAATCCTTCGGTGATGATCAGTGTCAGTCCGATCTCTTCGGTTCCGGTGATTGCCACACCAAGATCATACCCAAGAATGTCCCGTAAATTCTGATCGTCGATACCGCCACCGATAATCGCAGCCACGCCAATTTCTTTAGCTCTCTCAACGGTCTCACCATGAATGCGGCAGCCCCCTACGACCACCGCACCAGCATGTTCAGTGGTGAGTCGGTCTGGCGTGAGATCTTCCTCAGGGCTAGGTGTGATGATTCGCAGAGGTCCGTGCGTTTCACCACCGATCCCGAAGATCCCTTGCAGGAACGCGGCCTCGGTTTCTACGACCACACCTTCATTCGGCAGTACCTCCGCAACGGTTCCGGAAACAAATGCGTTCACCTCAATCGGAATCGGTGCCCCGCGAATGATGACCTGACCGGTGATGTCCGACATCGACTCGATCGTTCCGGTCGTGGGTGAAGCATACGTGTTACGAAAGAACCCGAAGATCCCTTTCGAGATCGCAAGCTGATCGCCCTCTTGAATACTTTCGCCAATCTGAACGCTCATCGCTTCGGGAACTTCACTCGGGCTGACTCCGAGTTGATTCGCCAGATTGACCGGATAGATATTCCCCGGCTGCTCTGTGCGGGCCACGATTTGATTATCCTGAACCTGATCACCTTGCTTCACAATCACATCGCCGGAAATTGGCAACACTCGCCGCACGCGGTAGCGGATCTGCTCTTTGATCTGCAATCCAGGAGTATAAGCGTGGGCCATAATTGGACTAGGGGTGAGGGGCTAGGGAAAAGGGAGGGTGTCTGTCACTAGGCTCTAGACACTCAACTCTCGTCCCTCAAACTTCTTCAAACAATGCTTCCACAAAATCGTCTGGTGAGAACATCTGTAAGTCGTCGAGTTGTTCGCCGATGCCGATGTACTTCACTGGGATTCCCATCTTCTTGCGAATCGCGACGACGACTCCACCTTTGGCGGTTCCGTCCAGTTTCGTCAGGATGATGCCGGTGCAGTTGGCTGCTTCGGAAAACTTTGATGCCTGCGAAATCCCATTCTGACCAGTCGTCGCATCCAGAACAAGTAAACTTTCGTGCGGAGCACCTTCGATTCGCTTGCCGATTACGCGGTGAATCTTCTCCAGTTCCTGCATCAGGTTCTGCTGAGTCTGAAGCCGCCCGGCGGTATCGATAATTGCAACGTCGGCGCCTGAGTTTTCCGCCTGATCACAACCTGCGTAAGCAACGCTGGCTGGGTCGGCTCCTTCTTCTTTTTTGACAATCTCGCAGCCAATTCTTTGGCTCCAAAGCGTCAACTGCTCGACCGCCGCTGCTCGGAATGTATCTCCGGCAGCGAGCACAACTTTCTGGTTCGCCTTGGTAAGAAAGTTCGCCAACTTGGCAATCGACGTTGTTTTCCCAACACCATTGACACCTGAAACCAGTATTACGGTTGTGCCCGACTCAGCCATATTCAATGGAGAGACGGGATCATTCGTATCCCAGGAAAGATTATCTTCCCCCTTCAGGATTGCCTTGAGCGTGTTTTTGACATTCTCCCAAATCGCATCTGGATCGACTGTTCGTCCGCCGAATTCTTCGCGCAGAGAATCGACCACTTCCCCGGCGGCTTCGACACCCATGTCCGTTGTGATCAAGCTGCGGTGAAATTCTTCCAGTTTCTCTTCATCCAGAATTTCTCCCGCCTTGAAGAGATCACGAACGTCCGTCCGCAAAACATCCTTCGTCTTCTTGAGCGCCGACTTTAGTTTTCCAAATAACGACATTGTCTTCTTTTCTACGTTGTTGAAATTTTATCTTGTGCTATTCAAGCTTTGCCGCACACTTGAAGTGTGCGGCTAAACGCGAATAAAATTCTTGCTCACGCCTCAACTCTCAACCCTTAATGAGTTTCAAATACCTCTTGAATTCCCGATCCCAGTCTTCTGTTTGCTCTGGTTCGAACGTCACGAGTTCACTCGATGCTTTAACGACTTTTCGAATTTCCGCCAGGGTTCCGATCTCTCCGGTCGCTCGTACTTGAACGAGCACATTGCCGAGCGCTGTTGCTTCGACCGGTCCGGCGATGACAGGCACGCCGCAGGCATTCGCGGTGAACTGATTCAACAGTTCATTGTTGCAACCACCTCCAACGATGTGAATCGCTTCAATTTTCTCGTTCGTGAGTGTCTCCAACCCACGCAAGACTTTGCGGTATTTCAATGCCAGACTTTCCAATGCACAGCGGATGAGTTCGCCTTCCGTTTCAGGTACCGACTCACCATGTTCCTGACACCACTGACGAACCGTCGTTGCCATATCGACCGGACTGAGGAAGACCGGATCGTTCGGATTGATGATTGATTGAAACGGCTCGGCTTGTGTGGCGAGGTGTGTGAGTTGCGTGTAGTCGAAGCTGTTCCCTTCGCGTTCGAAAGAGCGTCGACATTCCTGGACCAACCACAGCCCCATCACGTTTTTGAGGAGTCGATACGTGCCGTCGATGCCGCCTTCGTTTGTCACGTTTTGAGCGAGTGCCTCCGCCGTCAGGATCGCATCCTGAACTTCAACCCCGATCAGCGACCAAGTTCCAGAACTGATGTAAGCCCAGTTTGCGTTGCCGGTCCGATCAGTCGGAACCGCTGCGACCGCCGAACCAGTATCGTGCGTCGCCGGCGCGACGACATCGATTCGCCCTAAACCTGTTTGCTGAACAACGTCCTTACGCAACGAACCGAGTTTCGTTCCTGGCGGAACAACTTCTGGGAAAATGTCGACAGGAATCTCGAATTTTCGCAGCAAGTCAACCGACCAGTCTCGGTTCTGTGGATGATAAAACTGCGTCGTCGTTGCGTTCGTGAACTCCACGACCTTGCTGCCACACAACAACCAATGGAAAAAATCCGGCACCATCAAAAAACGATCTGCAATATCGAGCAATTCTGGATCGTTGAGTTGCATTGAGATTAATTGATACAACGAATTGATCTGCATGAACTGTAAGCCCGACTCAGCGAAAATCTCCTGCTTCGGGACGCGGGTTAAGGCGTGCTCGACCATGCCATCGTTGCGAGAATCTCGATAGTGATACGGCTGTCCCAGCAGTTCGTTCTTTTCCGAAAGTAGAACGTAGTCAACTCCCCAGGTATCAACCCCGCAGGAAACGACTTGGTCCCCATACTGCTGGGCGGCTTTTTTCAAGCCTGCCTGGATTTCCTTCCAGAGACCAATCAAATCCCAACGCCGCGTACCAGCGACGTTCACTGGACCATTGGAAAACCGGTGCATTTCTTCCAGACGCACCTGTTCCCCGTCATAGATCCCCGCGATCACACGACCACTTTCCGCTCCCAAATCAATCGCCAAATAAACTTTCTCAGCCATACCAGTTCCGCAATTCTCTACAGTGTTTTCAAAGTTTTACGGATCATAGCGAGACTGGGCTTTAGGGTCTATTTCACCATGACTTGTTGTTCAGGAAGTTGCGATGGTCTCACGTTTAATCACTAGTTCCGCTCGTAGCTGCAAGCAAAGCGTTTTGCCGGACACTTTAAGTGTCCGGCTAAATCGTGAATGCGGCTCGCATCATTTTGAGACGCAACTCATCTTTGATCACAATTTCTTCAAAATCTCAGCCGCTTTACTCTCATAAATCTCCTGCCACTCTGGGGCGAGGATGCAGTCGCTATCTTCCTGGGCGCCGCCGACGTTGAGGAGTTGCTCCGAAGTCGGCGCATAGTAGATGTAGCCGTTTGTGTAGCCTGCCACGAATGTTTGGTCATGCGGGGAATTCTTCTTGATGTTCTGACCGATGCGGACTGTCAGTTCCCCAGGGAACGATGTCAACACGAAGTCCCCGACTCGTAAACCGACGAGTTCAACGTCGATGGTTCGCTTACCAGAGGCGACCATACTCGCCTGATGCTTTCGCAAGAGTGCGAGGTTGGTGTTCACCCGCGTCAGTTCTTCCATCGTATGAATGTTCTTCATGTACGCCGCAAGATTGCGGCGATTTTCGGCGTCGAGATGTCGCAAATCTTTACGACCGATTAAGTCGTCGTGAAGGTATCCGTGAGAGTAATACGACGGGAATTCTTCGGATAAATTGTACTTCATGACCAACGGAAGAAACGTTTTCAGGTTCAGGCTTGTTCCTCTCATCGAGAGCATCAGCTTCCGCTGTTGTGACTCCAGTTGAGCGATGCGTTCGGTTCGGTCGCCGCGCGGGAGCGTCAGCATTTCATTGATGACGGTGAGTCGATCATCGGTCTCGCACTGAATTCCTCGAACTGCTTTTAACGTGCTTAAACCGAGCATGTTCCCCAAGGGTTCCGCGCTTCGGGGATGGTCGACGTCTTTGTAGAAGATCGGGTTGATGTCGCCACCGCAGCCTTGCAGGAATAACGCAATCGTTCCGTCACTTAAATTGTCTTCGATGACCTGCGAAGCAAAGCCGGTCATGTCGGCAGTGTTGGCGCCGCCGGGAACGCCTTGAATTGGATGGCAGGCGAAGTTGTAAACGACGGCGAGCGTTCGACCATCTTCTCGGTCCAGGCGCAAGACGCCGATTTCGGTGTCGACCGGACCGACTGCTGCAACTTCATCATCGGCAGGGAGTGAATAGGCGTGTCGGACATCGAGTTCTTTTCCACTCTTCAGGATAAGTCGGCGGTTCTCCATGACGCGATCTTCGTGCCCAACTCCAACGCCAATTTTCACCGGCACCAATTCTTTCGCGGCGGCCTTCACTGCCTGAATTGTACGTTCCGCAACATCTTTATGAACGACACCATGGCAATGACTGGCATTGATCAGAACACTTGCTGCAGGAATGCCTAGCTCCTTCACCAGAGCTAAACGAACATTTGGCAAGTAGTCGTTATTGATGTGTCCGATTTCTCCAATTGCCACGGCATCCACAGAGATCAAAACCGCAGTCGTTGAGCCAGACTTCAGCACCAACGCTTTCACGAAAAGCGGATCGTTGACCGGACCGGCGTCTCGATTTGTGATGTCCACCTTGGCAACGCCTGCCAGAAGAGGTTCCGCGTCTGCCGAATTGATCAGCGCCAGCGTGAACGCTGCTACCAGCAAAAAAAGTGGGAGACTTGCTGGTCGAAGGGAGAAGGATTGAGGGGCGAGGGATGAGTGTGAAGAAGTATTTGTACGCATGATGCTGTTCCTTGTTCGCTGAGGTGAGTTGCCTCACTATATCAACGCCTGTGGATGCCTGCGAATGTGAATGTGACATCCATGTCGGTCCGCTATACGGACCGAAAACAGATGATCCACTCAATGGTCCGCATAGCGGACCCTACGATGCCTGTCATTCGCTTTTGTCCTTTCGCCTCTGAGTTGCGATGAATACGATGTGCAGGAACAAAACGATCCGAGCCTCACCGATTCAGGAAACCATAGATGTCGAAGCAGAGTCTCAAAGCGGGCAAGTTGAAAATGTCGCGGCGGAAAAAACTCCTCTTTGCAGGTTTGGCAGCACTGTTTGGAGTCACGCTACTCGAAGGGTTTGCGACCTGGTTCGCGGTTGGGAGCGATCTGGTACAGAACTGGAAGCAACCGGCTCAGGTCGGCGTTCTTTCCGAGGAGAGGCATTGTCAATACGACGAAGAATTCGGCTGGGCAAATAAGCCAGAAACCGTTATTACCGACTTTTACGGACCTGAAATGACGATCTCGATTAACTCGCAAGGGTTTCGCGGCCTGGAAAACTATGACGCAATGAACGATGCGTATCGTCTGATTTGTCTGGGCGATTCCTTCACACTCGGTTATGGCGTCGACGACCGCGAGACGTTTCCTTTTCAGCTACAACAGAATCTCAAAGCTGGCACACAAGTCGTCAACATGGGGCAGGGAGGGTATTCCGTTGGTCAATCTTACCTCTGGTTGAAGCGTTCGGCTCCGGAACTAAAACCCGATCTCGTTGTCTGTGTTTTTATTGTCGAAGACTTCCGCCGACTCAACTCAACTCTTACCGGAAACGGCTTCTCAACTCCACAATTTGAAGTTGAGAATGGATCGCTCGTTGTTTCGAACATCCCGGTTCCGAAGAAACTCCAGGCTGGCGAGACGCTCTCACAGAATTTTGCCATTGCCGAATCGCTGACGAATCACAGCATGCTGGCGAAAGGAATCGCGAAGATGGTATCGAGCGAAAAAATGGACGCCGACGAACACGCATTGTTCGTCGCGCTGCATCTTCTTCGAGAAACCTCGCGCATCTGCAACGAGATGAACTGCCCAATGGTCGTTGCCTTAACGCCGACCTTGCCAGAACTTTTCGATCCAGCGTCGTCACTGAAGTACCAGCAGTATTCTGATTCGCTCAAGAGTTTTCTGAAAACCGAAGGGATCCCATTTCACGATCTCCGTCCAGCATTTCAAAATCTTGATTCAGAAACGATTTTCCTGGATGAGAAATTTCACCATTACAGCGCGGAAGGAAATCGCGTCGTCGCCGAAGCATTGGCGAATTGGCTTCCGTATGTTGTTGGTAATATTAGTTCAGCGGTTGAGACGGAATCGCAGTAGCGATTGATGATTTCATCTTAATCTTAGCCGCAAACTTTAAAGTGTGCGGAGAAATATTTTTCGAATTCAAAAACGCGCTGCGAACAAAAATCGCTAAATCATGAAGTCGGTTTTCTGACCGAGGATACGATCAATGAGGTCTTGCGGAAGGTCAATTGCATCTTCAGAACCATCGCCCACATCAGTCGGGTTGATGCCGCAGTAGGCGGCGGCGGTTCCGAGGTGTCGCCAGCGACCGGCTCGCTTGACTTCATGTGCGAGAACCGGCGTCGTGCAGCGGTTGCAACCAATCGTCGAAAATCCTTGCTTGTGCAATGGGTTAACGATCACATCATGTTCTTCGAGATACGCAGCGAGTTGCTCATCCGTAAAATTCGCCATTGGATTGATGCGAACGGCGTTCATTTCGAGATCGATAGCCAGAATTGGGCAAACACCGCGGCGACCACCATCGGCGCGTCGCAAACTTCCGATCAATGCGTCGAATTCTCCCTTCGCTTTCAGCAGCGGTTCAACTTTCCGCTTGTGACAGCATTCTTCCTGCCCCTCCACCGTTAAATAGAGCACGCCCAACTGTTCGGTTTGCTCCTGCATCGTCAATTCTGGATGCAAAGTCCGCACATTGAGGCCGTACTCGCTGTTCATGCGGTCACGCGTTTCCAGCGTTTCCTGAAACATCACGCCTGTATCGACAAACAGCACTGGGATGTCCAGCTTCAGCCGAGAAATCATATGGCACATTACACTTCCAGACTGCTGCATTGCAGAAATCGCAGAAACACGATTTTCGAAAATATCTTCAGCCCAGCGCAAGAGTTCGTCAGGAGTCCGTTCTTCAAACGTCTTACTGAGTTTATTCAATTGCTGCTGCGTTAAACGAGCCATGGCGGAGTTGATTGGGGTCAAATGTTAAAGTGGGAAACAGTGTTCCGGGAAGTTTCGAGCGGCAGTGTAGCAACGAAGTGGACAATTCATCAAACCGTGTTTTTGCAAGCACGAGAATTCACGATTCGATACGCCTTAGCATTTAGCCGCACACTTCAAGTGTACGACAACCCAGTAGTAATTCATTCAGCGAGATTGCTACACTCATCAACAGACGTTTGTTTGAAGCACACATTTCCAATCACGGAGAAAATATCGATGCGAAATTTCACGCTGGGGCTTCTGGTCATTCTGGGAGCGGCGGCGACTGCCAGAGCGGTTGAGCCACTCAAAGGGTTGATCATCACAGGTGGTTGCTGCCATGACTACGAAAATCAAAAGCGAATCATCGCTGAAGGTCTCAGCCAGCGACTCAATATCACCTGGGATTTCGTGCATGAAGGTGGCAGCGGTCGCGATCACAAAATTTCGGTTTACTCTGAACCAGGTTGGGCGAAGAAGTACGACCTCATTGTGCATAATGAATGTTTCGGCGGAGTCACCGATCCGGAATTTGTGAAGTCGATCGCCGATGCTCACTTTGACGGAGTCCCTGGCATTTTTATTCATTGCGCCTTGCACAGCTACCGAAAATCAGGTGCCGCCAACGCCTGGCGAGAGTTGATTGGCGTGACGTCTCAAAGCCATGAAAAGCATCGCGCTGTGAGTGTCATCAAACTTGAAGACCATCCAGTGATGACAGGCTTCCCCAAAGAGTGGAAAACTCCGAACGGTGAACTCTATAAGATCGAAAAAGAATGGTCGAACTGCATCCCACTCGCGAAAGCTTACGGAGAAGACACAAAGAAAGACCACACCGTCGTCTGGCTCAACAAATTCGGCAAAGCCAAAGTCTTCGGAACGTCGCTCGGACATCATAACGAAACAATGAACAGCGACGTCTGGCTCAATATGGTCGCTCGCGGCGCCCTGCACATCACCGGCCACTTGGGCAAAGATGGCAACCCTAAAAAAGGCTACGAAGGAACTGGCATCAAACCGATCGTGATTGCTGCTCCGGAACCGAAAGCTGACCCGAAATTTTCGAAGAAGAAAAAGAAGTGACAAGGGACGTCGAACCTCGCAGTTCGTAGGGCATGCTCCTGCATGCCTTCCTCAGCACTCAATGGCGGGGATGACTCTGCCCTGCCGAAACTACAAGTAAGCAGCGAAAGGACAGCAATGTCAGGTGATTCTCTGACGAACTCCACGGATCGGCGTACTTTTCTTGAGGCTGCAGGGCTTGGGGTTGTTGCTGGATTGATGACAACCGGAACCGCTGCCGCGCAGGATGATGAAGCCCAGCGCGTTCACCCTGGAATCGAAAAGGACATTCCAGTTGATTTCAAACCCAACGGCGCAGATCTCGGTAGCTTGTACGGAGATGTCATGCGACTTGCGGCGGGGCGTGATTTTGAATACTCGTTCCTGGGTGACCGTTTTGATTCGCTCGACGAGTTCAAGAAACAGTCGCGAGAGAAAGTCTTGGACGCACTCATGTTTCGACCGCCACCGGTTGATCCCAATCCGGAAGTGATCGAGCGTGTCGACCTCGGCGACATCATTCGCGAGAAAATTGTCTTTTCAACAAGCCCGGACCTTCGCGTTCCTGCTTATGTGCAGATACCCAAGGGACTCAAAGGTCCGGCTCCAGCGATCATTGATTTACACTCGCACGGTGGTTGGATTCCGTTCGGGAAGGAAAAGGTCACCGATCTCGGCGAACGCAATCACCCGGCGATGGCTGCTTATCATGCTCGAGTCTATGACGGTCGCGCGACCGGAACCGCACTCGCGAGACGCGGCTATGTCGTCATCTCAATTGATGCGTTCTTCTTTGGGGAACGGCGTACGATTCTCGATGCCGACTTAGAAAAGCACGGCTTTGATCGTTCGGAGTACAGCATGGAAGTCGCAGAGATCATGAGAGGTCAATGCCGCGAGAAAGAAGCGACGTTGGTCAAGGCGTTGCTTTATGCTGGTCTCACCTGGCAAGGTATTCTGGTCAACGACGATATGCGGACCGTCGATTATTTACTGACTCGTCCCGAAGTTGATCCGAAGCGGATCGGCTGCAACGGAATTTCTCTGGGTGGCTATCGATCATTTCTATTAGCTGGTATGGACGAACGAATCGCCGCTGCCAACGTTGTCGGTTTCATGTCGACCGCACGTTCCATGATTCACGCCCACCTCGATACGCACTCGTGGTCCCACTTTCCACCGACCGTACATCGGTATCTTGATATGCCTGATGTCGTCTCGATGATGGCCCCCAAACCACTACTCGTGCAGCAATGTACATACGACGGTCTTTTCCCGTTGAGCGGAATGAAAGAGGCCGTTCACAAGATCGCATCTGTCTACGAAAAAGCAGGAGTGAAAGATCGCTTCTCCGGTCGCTTCTACGACAACAAGCATTTCTTCAGTCAGCAAATGCAAAACGAAGCTTTTGCCTTCTTTGATGCTCATTTGAAGAACAAAGTGCAGACTTGATGGCGAGTGGTTCCAAAGTAGGTGCCACGAGCGTCCTCCGTCTGGAAAATCAATTCTCTTCGGTGGACTCCAGCGCCGGTTGTACTTTACGTTCGGTCGCTTTGCGGAGTTTTGGTTGTTTCTTTCTGCGATATTTCCTGACGTCTTTCTTGAGTAGTTCGACGGCTTTTTCGAGTTGACGGTCGATTCCTTGCGGGAGTTCGCCTGGGGCGGGCCAGAGTTCGACGTGAGGTTTCGCGCCGTTGAGTTCCATGTCTTCTCCATCAAGCAGAAACCAACCGCGAAACGGTTGCCGGATTGTGCCGAGGTCCATCACTGACGCCGCGCCTGTGCTGATGACTCCACCAGCGGTCGTGACGCCGACGACTTTTCCTCGCTTCAAAGTCTTGATTGCGTGCGAGAAAATTTCGGCGTTGCTGAAACTGTTTTGGTTGCAAAGCACAATGATTGGTTTGTTCCAGGTGGCGTAGATCTTGCGGTCGTGCGGGTAGCCTCTTTCACCTCCGCGAGGAACGGTGATTGCGTGTCGGGGTTGAGTGAGGATGGTGAGCAGGTGGTCCGTCGTCGAACCACCACCGTTTTCCCGGACATCAATAATCAAACCATCTTTGCCGTAGCCGACGTTGTATAACTGTCGTTCAAATTCCAGAAAGCTGGACAGATTCATCCCCTGAATGTGAATGTAACCCAGCTTGCCTTTCGACAGTTTCTCCACACGTTTGTGAGTCTCTTTTTCAAACTGCGGGTACAACTTCGCACGCGCGGTTGAATAGGAAATCGGACGTAGCGTGACGGTGCGTTCGTTGCCTTCTTTGTTCTTGACCTTGAGTTCAATATCGCGATCAAGGCGACCATTGAGGAGAAGCGTTAGATCCATCGCAGGGTCAACAGCGGTTCCATCAATCGAGAGAATGATTTCTCCCGGCGAGATCCTTGATTCATTTCGATCAGTCGGCCCTTGAAAAAGGACATCTCGTACTTTGAGTCCTGGTCCTTTGAATTTGGGAACGAACCGGACTCCCAAGTGTGCTGTTGTGTCTCTCCAGGCTTGCGTGGAAGCGGTCGCAGAAGACCGCGGATAAAAGCCAAGGTGCGAGCCGTTCAATTCTCCGAGCATCAGTTGAATAACTTCGGCGAATGCTTTGTGGTCAGGGGAATTCGCAGCGGTGGCGGTGTATTTGCGGCGGATTTCTGACCAGTTTCGATTACCGTAGTTGTCGTCGTACCAGTTGTCATTCATCAATCGCCAAGCAACATCGAAACCGGCTCGGTACCAGTCTTCAACGGCAAGCGACTGTTGAACGGAGAAGCTGAAGGATTCGGTCGCTCCTTTGTCCGTTAAAGTTCCAGGCTTCCCGGAGGAGAGCCAGCCCACTTTGTTCGCTGAACCGATTTGTTGAATGAGACCGCCGGTTGACGAACTGATTTTCTTTGGTGTCAATCGCGTGTTGATCTCAACTGTATATGTCCCGGGAACTCCCTTGATGGAAGCAGAGAAAGCGAGCGTCTTCCCATCTTTGAACCAGAAGAGACTTCGTTCGGAAACGTTCGGGATCGAAATTCGATGAATGCGTTCGTGGAGGTTATCAAAGTCGATTACGACTTTTGGCAGCTTGAGTGTGCTGGATGGTTTCGTCGTTGTTGGCGGTTTCGAGACCACTTTTGCTGCGGTAGGTTTCTCTGGTTTCGAAGGAGACGGAGGCATTTTCTTTTCCGTCTTCTTTGGTGTGGTTTCTTCTTTTACGACAGGCGTGACAGGTTTCTTTGGGCGGACTTTGTTGAGTTTGTCGAGTGCCTCTTTGAGTTTGCGGTCGCGGGAGGATTGTTCCTCATCGGCGGCGCGTAAGAAGACGTAATAGATGTCGGTCTCGTCGCCGCTGCGTCGGCCACGGAAGGCAATTTTCGTTCCATCTGGAGACCAGGCAGGTGAAACGTCATCGTCAGGATGTCTGGACACGTTGAACGGTTCGCGTGATCCATCAACAGGAGTAATCCAGACTTCATCGTTGAATGAAGCATCTTCGTGAGAATAGACGATCCACTTTCCATCTGGAGAGAAGTCGTAGTCGGGGACGTCAAACCCGCTCACAAGTTTGCGAACAGGCGTTCCATCCAGCTTCATCAACCATAAGTCGCCCGGTTCTTTGACGACAGCGAAGTGTTCGCCATCGGGGCTGCGCTGCATGTTCGTTTCAGTGGCGGCATCATTGGTAATTCGTTTGATTTCAAAGGATTTGTTCTGCCACCAGTAGAGGTTGGTGTCGCTCGGCTGGGCGCGGTAGACATCGACTTGTCCATCAACGTCTTTGAGGAACAAAACGGCAGCACCTTTTTTAATCATGACCGGTTCTTGTTCGTCGACAGCGGTTTGCGTGATCGCGACTGGCTCGCGCAGAACGGTATCCATTGCCCACAAGTCGCCACCGGCTGAAAAGATGATTTCGAGACCATCTGGGCTGAAGGCAACATTCGTTGCTATCGAGAACTTCCTTCGCAGATGAGCAAGTTGCGAATCGTCACCGGATGTGGTGATTGTCAGTTTGTTTTGCGGTTGTTTTTTGTTGGGATGATAGACGTACAGATCGAAAAGATGGCGAAAAGCAATCGTCTTGCCATCTCGGGAAATGCAGGGTAGCACGACCGAATCATCTTCGAACTGAGTCAGTTGCTTTGTTGCTTCGGTTTTAAAATTGAACTCGCGAAGATTGAACGTGCCGGACTCTGCTCCAACGTAGTAAAACCCGGTGCCATCCGGTTTCCACAATGGAGAGCGACAACCGCGCGGGTCGTTGAGGAGTTGCGTGAATTCTT
>DAOUPA010000253.1 GCA_030626405.1 Planctomicrobium sp. | reverse complement strand
TTTCAATTGAAGTGGCGCTTCACAAACTTTTGTTTGCGGGTTTTGAGTCACTTCGAGTTCTTGCATTGTCAATTCACCACCAGCGACAATGGTCGGTCTTTTAATGCAAACCCAGCGCGGGTCCACTCCGCTTAAGTCAAAGATGCTCTCATCGTCCTCATTGTCCACTTCTTCATGAACACCAGGATCAAAAAGGCGAATTAAGTCTCCGTCGATTCCCAGCGTTCGAGGAATCCAGACCGTGTCACCAAAACAAGAGGTGATTCGTTCCGCGATACTCGTCTTGCCGTTGCCTGCTTCACCAAAAAGAAACATCCCTCGACCGGAGTTGATAGCCGGGCCGAGTCGTTCAAACATGTCCGTACTAATGAGAAGATCGGAG
Organism: Planctomicrobium sp.; assembly: GCA_030626405.1. Classification (GTDB taxonomy): domain Bacteria; phylum Planctomycetota; class Planctomycetia; order Planctomycetales; family Planctomycetaceae; genus Thalassoglobus. The sequence continues at coordinate 9,348 of DAOUPA010000253.1, read as the reverse complement.
AAGGCACGTATCAGGTCATCTTCAGTTGCTTCCTTCCCAGCGATTGACTGAGATGCCATCGCATGAAGGTATTCAGGAAGACCCACTGGAGCAGCTCCGTAGTAACTGCATTCAGCAGAATAGACACGAGCTCGTTCACGGCCTTTATCTGTGATGCCGAAGACGTAGTCTCCCATTTCAGCGGCATTTTTAAACGTGACCATTTGCTCGTGCTTCCACAGTTTCAGTAGTGGAAACAATATCCCAAATGGAATTTTGATTTGATTGCTAATCTCGCGACCAGCGGCGGACCCTTTCTGAAGCAGGAATTTCAAGACCAGCTTTTCAACTTCGTCAGAATTTACCTTTGCATCTTCGAGAGTCTCTGGAATGAGGGGTTTGAAATCCAGCCCACCTTCTTCCGAACCTCCTAAGAGAGAATGGACTCGTTCGAAGAGTTCTTCGAGTTGCTTGTTACCTCGGATCGCATCTGGAGGAAGAATTTTCTCGACAGGTTTCCCAGTATCCTCAGAGCTTTTGTTTTCGCGCTCGTCTTTAAACTGAACTTCGTCCAGAACTTCGTCCAGAGAAAACTCTTCAGACTGTGAAACCGACATTGCGATACGATCCAAGGCAGGGGCTGAAGGAACTGTCTCAAATAGTGTAATGACGACGAGAAACGCTCAACGAACAAAACAACAACGTGTGATCACCCGTACCTCAGCCAGATATTCAAAGCTCAACAAATTCGCTGAGGTGGACATTTTCCATTTGCCCCCAACTCACATGAACGCGAGCCCCGAACTGTCTTCGGTTCTCAAATTCGTTTGATACACAAACGTAGTTCCGTTCTGCATGTGGTCAAATTGCAACGTGCAGTTCTCTCAAAGTTCAGACCACTCACAAACACTTAAATCGAGACAACCGGTACAATGCGATTTAAGAAGATGGAGAGTATGCCTCATCGACGCTGAGATTCTTGAACTGACTGTGGGTCGGAATCACGAAGAGATTGAGGAAATGATGAAGTCATTTAGATTCAGAGGTTTTGGTACTCTGAAAACGACCGGGCAAAACGAAAAAAACAATCAAAGTTCGCCAGAGTTTGGGACACCTCGTTGATGACTTGGTGAGAATATGTTTCCATCGACGCTTGAGTTTAGAGTGGCATCAAATGCATCAGGCTGGAGTTGTTTCAACGCAGGACTCCTCTTATCCTCCAACACGACAAACCAACTCAAGACTCCTCAAATGATTGATGACAATGTCTCGATTGATGCTATTCCTCCTGGCTTTGCTCGCTTCAACTCAGATCATCGCCGCTGAGCGTCCCAATGTGTTGTTCATTGCAGTGGACGATTTACGTCCTGAGCTTGCCTGTTATGGGAAACAGCACATCCACTCTCCTAACATCGACCGACTGGCCGCATCGGGAGTTTTGTTTGAGCGGGCGTATTGTATGGTCCCCACTTGCGGAGCGTCACGGGCCAGCATGATGACTGGTATCCGCCCTGCACGAAATCGCTTCGTCAATTACCTGGCATGGGCCGAGAAAGATGCGCCTGGCAAGGCGACCATCAATACTCAGTTTCGAAAGAACGGATATCACACTCTTTCGCTGGGAAAGATTTTCCATCACCCAGAAGACAACTCCGAAGGTTGGTCCGAACCCGCTTGGAGACCGAAAGGAATTTCCTGGTATCAAAAACCGAAAAATATTGAATTGCATGAGAAGCGTCAGAAACAAGGAAAGAGGAAACGAGGACCGGCGTGGGAATCGGCAGATGTGCCCGACAATGCCTACGCCGATGGTGTGCTTGCGGAGCATGCCATTGCGAATCTGAAGCGATTGAAAGACAAGGATGAGCCATTCTTTTTGGCGGTCGGCTTCTTCAAACCACACCTGCCGTTTATCGCACCACAGAAATACTGGGACCTGTACGACCACGAGAAAATCCAACTTCCGGACAACTATCATGTCCCCAAAGATGCTCCCAAAGAGTCGATTCACACATCAGGCGAGTTACGTGCCTACGCCGGAATTCCTCCCAGGGGGCCAGTCTTTCAAGAAGCAGCTCGCAATCTGATTCATGGTTACTACGCCTGCGTCAGTTACACCGATGCGTTGATAGGAACACTGCTTGACTCACTTGATCAACTTGAACTCTCCGACAATACCATCGTCGTTTTGTGGGGCGACCACGGCTGGAACCTCGGTGAACATACGTTGTGGTGCAAACACAGTTGCTATGAAACCTCGATGCAAATTCCTCTCATCGTCAAGGCACCAGGCATCGAAGGCGGCCAAAGAAGATCGAGTCTTATCGAGTCCATTGATCTGTATCCATCACTCTGCGAACTCGCCGGCGTGCCATTGCCGAAACATCTTCAAGGTCGCAGTTTCGCCACGTTAATGAAAGAACCAGACGCCGAATGGAAATCAACAGCCGTGGGGCGATTCCAAAATGGCGACACGATTCGAACCGACGCGTTCCGATTCACCGAATACACGAATGCGAAGGGGAAGTTGATTTCTCGCATGCTCTACGATCACGATGCAGACCCGAATGAGAATGTGAACATCTTCGGAACCAGAAAGAAGCTGGAATTGGAAGTGGCTGACAAGTTACATCAACGAATGGGACGGAACAAAAAATAAAAGTCGGACTTAACGAATTCGTTTCATCGCCAAAGAGATTTCCTCTTCGATCGCTGACAGCGGATTGAGTGGAACCAGCGGATCAGCGATAGGAGAGACTTCGTTCGTTTGCGGATCCCAGTTCACTGGTCCGTAACGCGCGGGAGCCGAATTACCGTTGAGAATATGATCGCCAGCATCCCCTTTGTTGTAGTGCCAGAATTCAAAAGGGAAATGCATGAAACCGTGTGCTTCCATCAGCTCAGTGATTTCGATGCGATTTTGCAATTCGTCATCATTGATATACGGCGACTGCATCGGTGTGCGTTCGCTCATCTCCAGATAGGGTCCACCACGCCAGACTTCGCGGTCGCTGTCTCGATGAAACACCGAAATATCGATGGCGGAGCCGGACATATGTGTGCCGATTTTGGGAACGTTAGCAACCATCACGATCGCTCGACGAAAGATGAATTCGACCGGTGGGATCTCGCCACCTGATTCCCAGATGCACTTTTGCAAAATGGCATCGAAAACCTCTGGTTTGCGGACGAGCATGCTTTGCATTTCTAGTGAGCGAAAACCTTCTTCGACCTTCAAAACCCAGTCGCGATCATTCATCGCACGACCAATGGCGATGACATCCTTCACCAGCGATTCACGAATGTAGAAAATTCGATCAAGGTCTCCGGCGATTTTCGATGTCGAGAACAACATCTCCACTCCTGCTGCTTCAGCCTCAGCTGAAATCGAGGCGAACCCTTCGTTGCATTCATCGACTGGAAACTCGATCAGTTGCTCAACCATTTTGTAACCAAGCTCCATTTGCTCGGTCCAGTAGGCACGACGTGCCATCTCTTTCTCGGATGAAGTTGCAGTCATAGTTCTTGCGGTTTCAGTAAATGAGGCAGCTGTTACTTGCCAGGGAATTCAAGCAGTTATCAATGGCATTCAAGGAGGATTTGTAGCGTGAGACACGTTCGCCACGCAAGTCAATTTCATCCTCATTCAAAGGATCTGAAACGCCTTAAGGTGCACTCAATGATCCGATTCATCTTTTCCCTGGAAAATGGCTGTATCAACGAATTCGACATTGAAGGGCTGATCAAATCGCTTGACTTGGTTGTCATAATTGTCCTCTGAGTATTTCTCCTGCAGGCATGTCTTCGAGAATCGTTGTCGTTACGACACATTTATTCAGGGGCGCTACTAAAATTCTCAATGTCTGCTGCTCTCAAAGATGAAACCGTGGCGGGCGTTTCCAATTCACCAACAATTTTTGGTCAGACGATCTGTCCTCGGGCAGTTTTGTGGTGGCACTTCCACCGCCATTGAGCGTTCGCCGAAAATGACTCCTCTGCCCTGCCCTGATTTTGCAACTCGTTTGTCTTCTATAGTAATGCCTCAGAAGGCATATTGATTCAGCCATGAGAACGAAAGTCATGTGAACTCATCATCAATAGATTCAAGATATCTACGAAAACACCCCTACTGTGAATGACAGCCGGGGTGCTGGGGCTTCTCTCCATAGGGGGAAGCGAGTGCTCGGTCGTGTGATAGCATTACCGGAGTGGGACGAGACCTGGAGTTGCTGCTCGATCTTTCTCTTGAGATTTTTGATACAGCGCGTCGAGTTTCGATAAATATGTTTTCGGATCCGCCAGAATTTTCTTTGTGCAAGGAGGGCAGCAGATGTAGATGATCTGGCCGTTGACGATGGTCCACTTGGGATTTTTCGGCAAGGCCTTCTCCATGACCGGGCATTCTCCTTGAGCCTTTGCGAAGTTGACATGAATTGTGCCCCAATGTTCACGGCTCACTTGGCCGTTGCTGCAGCCTTTGCAGCATAGAAACAATTCTTCTTCGCCGATTCTGATCTTCAGTGGTGTTCCCATGCTCCCCAATTTCTTACCGGAGACAGGACAAATTTTCTGAGCCGAAATTTTCAGTTGATCGCGTTTGGTCAGCGTCGCAACTCCTTCATCCGCTACTGAGAATTGAACCAGTGACAGCAAAGCGATCACGGCAGCAAGAGTGGTAAGATTTACTTTCCTGTTCGACATGAGTCATTCTTTTTTTTAATGTGATGGATTTTCTTCCGTTGCTGTGTTGAACACTGATCGCAGCCTCAAACGACTGACTTAAAAATGGAGGATTTCGTACCATACGAAATCTTAGGATGGTCAAATTGATCGAGACCCGCGTTGATGCGGAACTCTCGATACGCGCAGTACAAAGTCGGTACGATGAACGATGTAAACGGTTCGACCAGCATGCCGCCGAAAACCGGTAAGGCCATGGCGCGTGCGACATCGGCTCCGCGACCGGTGGATAACAAAACCGGGAGTAACGCAACCAATGTCGTGATGGTGGTCATCAGACAAGGGCGAACACGTTTTAATCCGGCATCAAATATCGCTTCGCGCAGATCAGCGATGCTGCCGATGTGACGTTTCTTGAGTGTCTGGCTAATGTATGTCGCAATGACGACTCCGTCGTCCACAGCCACGCCGAATAAGGCAATGAAACCGACCCAAATGGCAGTGTTCATGTCGATTCCCATAATCGCCACAGCGATCATTCCACCAGCAAACGATACCGGAATCCCTGAGAAGACGACCATTGAAATTGGCAAGTTGCGAAACGTCAAATACAACAACAGTAGATTGACGAGCAGCACGGTTGGCACAATCCACATCAGGCGAAGGTTCGCCTCTATTTGATTTTGAAATGACCCGACCGGTTGCAACTCGAAGTTACCTTCAGGAAAGACGAGATCTCCGTTTAAACGGGCCGTTCGTAGTGACGCCATGACCGACTCGACCGTTTCCAAGTCACCCATACTACCAGCTGGTGAGAACGAAACGTGCGCGACCAGCCGTGCGTCTTCACTGTTGATGGCACCCGGCCCCCAAGTTGTTGTGATGTCGGCCAGTTCACCCAGAGAAACGACTTCGTTGGTGTGCGTGATAACCGGGATGAGTTGGAGGTCTTCGAGATGCTCACGGACACCGCGTTCGTAGCGAACCTGAATCGGATACCGTTCGCGGCCTTCGACGGTTTCGGTGACATCGACTCCTCCCAAACCAGCTGCGACGATCTGGTTCACCATCATGGTATTCATGCCGTAGCGGGCGGCTTCTTTGCGATTGACTTCAAACTCAACGTACGGTTTGCCCATCACGATGTCTGGATTCACCGTACCTGCATTCACCAGATGGTGTGACTTCAAATGTGCCGCCACGGCGGTGGCGGCTTTCGATAATCCTTGGAGATCATCACCATAAATACGGACCGCCATCGACGCTTTAATCCCACTTTGCAACATGACGACGCGACCTTCAATCGGTTGCAGCGGCGAAGCAGGTGTCACTCCTGGTAATGTGGCGACGGTGTTGATCTCATCCCAGATCTTGCGTTCGGTCATGCCTTCTCGCCATTCGCTTTTTGGCTTCAGCATCACGTACGTTTCAACCATGGCAGCCGGTGCCGGATCAAGTGCCGAATCAATGCGGCCGATTTTCCCCAAGACATTCGCGACTTCCGGGATCTGCTTGATCATCGCATCCTGAGCTTGCAACGTTTCCATCGCCTGACTGAAGCTCGCAGCAGGATACAGGCTGGGCATGTAAAACCAGCTTCCCTCATCGAGTGCAATCCAGTCATCAGATTGTAAACCCGTGAAGGTGTGCTTGGCATTCACGTAGCCCGGCACTTTGTTCAAGTCGGCTCCCATTGAATTCGCGAATTGCTCCAACGGTTTCAGAACTGTCGGCAGACCGATCCATGCACCCAAACCGAATACCAGAATCACGGCCGGAAAAGACAGACTGAGCAACTTGTGATTGAGCGCGAATCTCAGCCGGCCACCATACAGCCAGCGAACAAAACGGCTCACCGGATTTTGTTCCATCGGTCGGATTCGCTCGCCTGCCAGCCACCAGCCGACTGCCATGCCAATGATGGTGATCATCGGAGTGAGTAGTGAGATCGCCAGTCCAGTTTCATGTTCGAGAAACTCTCGCCAAACAAAGAAACACAACATACCACTGATAGCAGCCAGACATAGGGATGAAGCAATCCGCTTCCAACGTGAAGGCTGAGTGGTTCGCAGCAACGTCCGACACAGCATCGGAACAACGACCACAGCCACGATGAGGCTGGATGTCAGAGCGAATGTCTTTGTCCATGCCAGTGGAGCAAACAAACGATGATCTCGACCGGTCAGGAAGAAGACTGGAAGGAAACTGACAATCGTCGTGCTGACGGCCGTGATCACAGCTGGAATGACTTCCATCGCTGAATCGCGGATCACATCGATTCGGCTTTCCTCGCCGCCCGGAGATCCTTTGGATTCCCATTCGGCGAGGCTATCATAAATGTTCTCCAGAATGATGATACCCATATCAACCATCGTGCCAATCGCAATGGCAATTCCTGCCAGCGACATAATGTTGGCATCGACACCAAAAACGTGCATGGCGATGAAAGACATCAGCACCGCCATTGGCAATGTGATGGCGATAATAGCGCTGGCTCGAAAGTGCAGGAGAAACAGAACCATCACGACAATCGTAATGAGAGTTTCTTCAAACAGAGCTGTCGTCAATGTCGTGATTGTCTCATCGATCAATTTCGTGCGGTCGTAGACTCCCACAATGCGAATACCGTCAAGTTCTGATTCAAGCGAAGCAATTTTCGCTTTCACACGGTCAATCACTTCGCGTGGATTTTCTCCATACCGCATGACGACAACACCGCCGACCGCTTCACTCCCGTTGAAGTCGAGCGCTCCGCGCCGAAATGACGGTCCGACCTGAACAGTCGCCAATTCTCCAACTGTGATCGGCACTCCCTCCCGTGTCACGACAACGGTCTGCTCGATCTGCTCGATGGTCTCCTGTTCGGTTTTCCCATAACCGATGAAGCCCTTGCCACGGACGATGAATTCCATCCCCCCCTGTTCAACAGTTTTGGCACCAACATCGATGTTCGATGCCTTGACGGCATGGAGAATTTTATCAAGGGAAATGTTATGGTTGCGAAGTTCGTCAGGGTCAACGTCGATCTGATACTGCCGGACGTATCCTCCAATTGATGCAACTTCCGCAACGCCCTCCACAGATTGAAGCGCATACTTAACAAAGAAGTCTTGCCGCGAACGTAGTTCAGCCAGATCCATCCCCGGTGGAGGTTCAAGGACATAGTAGTAAATTTGACCGAGTGCCGTGGCATCCGGAGCTAGCGTAGGCGTCACGTCATCTGGGAGCGAACCAGACACGGTCGTCAGTTGTTCCACAACTCGTGAACGTGCCCAATAGAAGTCGACATCGTCATCAAAAGTCACCTGTACGAAACTGAAGCCGAACATGCTCTTGCCGCGCACGCTCTTTGAACCAGGAACAGCTTGTAACGCAATGGACAACGGGTAGGTAATCTGATCTTCAATATCCTTCGGCGAACGTCCCATCCATTCGGTCAGGACGATCACCTGATTTTCACCGACATTCGGTATGGCATCGACCGGCACGTGCTGAGCCGAATATCCGCCGTAGGCGATCAATGCGACAGACGCAATCGCAATCAGTAACCGTTCTCGAAGGCAAAAATTGAGAAGCCAATTCATCTCTGAATCCTCCCTGATTCAGAATCCGAGGCAGCAGATTGACTTGGCACAGCATCCAGTTCAGGCAACGCCGGTGTCAGACTCTGAATCTCCCCAATGACTGGGAAAGAGTCGGGCGCAAAGTCGGTTTCAATCTTTCCAATCGGTGGAAGTGGGAAGTCCATTTCAGAGGATTCGTCCGAGCCTCCGCCATTTTCCTGATAGTCACGAAGCCTCTGCAAATGAGCTTCTGGGTCTTCCAGCAAGCTATCGCGGCACCCTTCGCAGCACAGAAAAACCAGCTTGCCGTCCACCATCACTTTGGGAGGAACTCCCATCGAACCGAGCTTGAAGTCCGTCACAGGACAGATGACTTGTTCCAGTGCAACTGTTTGAATGTCCGTTGGGAGTTGCCGGATTGCGGCCAGCATTTCCGCATCGAAACCTGGGATCATCTTCATCGGCGGCGCAGCGCGTGTGGGATCGATCAGTGAAGGGTTGCCAGCAAGCTGCATTTGCGAGTCAAGCAAAAAGTTTCCTCCGGTCGCGACTGCTTCACCTTCGGAGAGTCCTTTGATAACCACAATCTGGTCGCCGGAGACAGCGCCCGTCACAATTCGACGAATCTCAAATCGCCCTGGTTCTGTTTCCACATACACAACAGAGTGATCCGCCGCCATGAGGACAGCGTTTCGAGGAATAACTGTAACCAAAGTAGGGTTCAGAGTTTGGGGCTGAGGTGGCAGTAGATGATCTATCACACGCGTCCCGCCAGCGAGTTGGTCCCCGCCCAGTGGAACAGTGATGCGAGCCTTCGCATAGTCACCGATGCGAAGCGCCCCGTCTTCATTGTCGATCACAACGCGAACACCGACCGTGCGCGACTTGGCGTCAACGTTGGGGTCGATGAATGCAATCCGACCGGTAAAAGTACGCCCCGGCAGCGACATCATCGTGGACTCCACCAACTGTCCATGACGAACATGGGCGACATCCTCAGGAAAGAGTTCCAGCACCAGCCAGACTTTGGACAAGTCGGCCAGTCGAAAAACGGGTTGACCTTCTTTGACGTATTCTCCTTCGACGACCATTTTTTCGATGACGGTCCCGCTCATGGGAGCCACGA
>DAOUPA010000090.1 GCA_030626405.1 Planctomicrobium sp. | reverse complement strand
CCGCTGTGTTGCTCCTCCAGTAAGTTTCTGAATCAGAGCCTGATCGACAAACAATTCACGCCGCGAATCGATCTCAATCGGGCTCTCATTTTCGAAGGCATGAGCTGACCGAACGGAAGCCGAAAGTGAGACAAAACCAGCGGCAACGACCGCGCACTGCAAAAAACAGCGCCGCGAGTGACTGGGCTGAGAGGATTTCATTGATGAGTCCTGAAGAAGTTCGGGAAATTTTGTCGAGTGTTATTTCAAGACCGGTGCGATGATCTTTGAGGCGTAGTTTTTGTTGTGGTGGATCGTGTTGGTTGCTTTGGTTGCATCTTTGGGGAATTCAATCGTCAATGGCTTGCCGGTCTGCGGGTTGGGTTCGTAGAGGGGTGCGCCGGTGCTGGCAATCGTGACGCGGATGCGATGTCCTTTGTTAAAAACTTGACTCATCCAGCCGATAGGGAAAGCGACTTTGTAGACTTCGCCTGGTTCCATCAGAACCTCGTGGTCGAAGCCATCTCGGTAACGGGCACGTCGTGGATAGTCGACAATCAGAATTGAACGACCATCCGGATAGACATCGCTGATGCGGACGATGAAATCCGTGTCTTTCGCTGTGGAGGAAACGTACAATTCCGCCTGAACTCGACCAGTCCATTCAACAGGTTCCTTGAGAACTTCGGTTGTAAACGTTTTGACTTCGGATTGTTTTTCAAACGGTCGCGCGTCTCGCGCGCCAGGGAAACTCCGACCTGGGATCTCCATCGGATGAAAGGGGTCACTCGTGTAACTTGTCGAACTGTCTTCAGTTTTTGGACGCGAACCAGACAAGATGCCACCTTTGTGTAAGAAGATGGAGTTCGACTTCGTTGGTGGCGGGAAGTCCTTCGCTGTTCGCCAGATATTGCCAGGCGCGTCAGTTTCACCAACGGCTCCCATTACATAGTAACGAACGGTCGGTTCGCGTTCGGCTCCGTTCTCTTTGCCTTTGAGGTGATGATCGAACCAACGAATCATGTGTTCATGAACGGCCCAACTTGCGTTCTCTGGATAGACCATCTCGCCAACGCGGTTGCTCTTATTCGTTCGACCATGCAGCCACGGACCGATGACTAATTGCTGCTGACCGACGGAGTTCGGTCCCCCTTGATGTTGCCGTCCGATGAAACTGGCAATCGACCCTTGATTCATAAAGTCGTACCAGCTTCCAATTGTGAAGCAGGGGACGTTCATTTTTCCAAAGTGAAGCGTGCAGTCTTCACTTTTCCAGTATTCATCGTAGTGAGGATGTTGAAACCATTCCGCCAGAAGATCCTGATTGTCTTTCGGGTTCCGACAGATGCCATCCATGCCTTTGAATCGTTCTGGACGTGTCGCGCCGCCGATGCGATAACCTTCCTGAAACAGACTCAAGCCTGTATCTGTCATATGTTGGCATACCAAGTGAGGAGGGTGCGTCACGGCGAGATAGTTTTGTGCATAGCCTCCTTGCGAACTGCCGAAGGTTCCGATCTTCCCAGTACACCACTTTTGATCGGCGAGCCATTCGCATGTGTCGTAACCATCTTGCAACTCTCCCCATTGCAGGGCGCGATACCCGACCCATTTCCCTTCGGAGAGATGCGTTCCACGAAAGTTGACAAATGCGACAACGTAACCAGCCTCTGCAATTTTCGCGGCAGCGAGACGAGTCCCTTTGCCTCGGAGGCTCGCATAGCGTTGCTCAAAAATTGCAGGCCATGGTCCTTTGCCTTCGGGAGTGTAGAGGTATGAAGATAAGTGCTTGCCATCGCGCATCGGGATCATGACGTGAGTCTCACGCACGGTGCCGAAGTCGAGGTCGGATGACGTTGTGCTCTTTTGGGCAGGGAGTGTCTCAACAAGACTGAAGATGATGAGCAACGCGAAACAGCATCGCGATTGAGAAAAGAAAATTCTCCCGGTGGCATTTTTGTTCATCAATCTACCGATCATTTCATCTCTTGTTGTCTTCGAAGCTGACGTGCATTACGGAATTGCACGTCACGAACTTCATTCGCCAAGAAACGATCATAGTTGCCGCACCATCAAGCACAATGGTGAAGAACTATTGTGCGACCCGTGCAGAAATTCTGTCACTCCAGAAAGCAGCACTGGAGGATCATGCGCCAGATCAATCGCCGGGGGACTCTTGCCCTCTGCGGTCTGGAAGCTGAAGGAGCTCCGTTAAGATGACGCCTTGTTTTTCCTCAACGGCCAGCCGCTTTGTTCCTGGCGGAGGTGGTGAGAGAGAATCCCACGGGTCCGCTTTGCGGCGAATGACGAGGACATACGGCGAGAGGTCATCGCGCTGGTCGTCGTACGCCTTCAAAACAAGATCAGGCCGACGTCGCAACCCGGAATGTTGCCTCATGAATTCAAGCTGCAAGGGATGCAGAACCGGCGCGATTTCGAGAGTGGCCCCTTCGGGGAGTTCGCGAAGTCCACGCGTCAGGAAATCTGGCGAGACACTGTCTCCCCAGTACGTGATTTCGAAACCGAGTTCATCTGCCTTCCAAAGTCCGGCAACCGCTTCGCTGTAGTAACTGAGTTGGCAAGGGTGCAGGGTGATGATGTTGTAAATTGGCCCGGTCAACGACGCGACAACCAACAGTGCAGAGACAAATTCTCCATTCCGGCGCTGTGTACTCTCGAAAATTCGCATGGCTCCCAAACCAACGAAAATTGCAAAGAGCGGGAACGACATCAGAAAGAGACGCACACCGTCGTAGACAGTGACACCTGGAATCGCAAAAACGGCCAGAGGCATCAGCCAGGCACCAAAGATGAGTTGAGTCCGACGATCCGCCAAAGCGCGGCGTGAATTTTCATCACCGGTTCGATTGATCATTCCTATTAGTCCGGCAACAAGAAACCCGAGCGGCATCGTGACTGCAAACATCACAAAGGGGTAATGCCAGGGGACGTCCCGATCCGCGAACTTCTCAAAAAAGTAAAAGCAGTTCAGGCTGGAACGTTCCGTTGCTCTTGAGAAGAATTCGATGAGGTGTTGAACTGGGTCACTCCAGAGCCAGGGCCAACCCAGAAAGAAGACAGCAAAGGCAGTGGTTAGCAGAAAGAAAATCGGAACCAACACCCGAAAACCCCAATTCCAAAGCCCCCATACGAGAATCACGGGCAGAAGCAAAATGGCATGAATTTTCGTAAGAAAAACCAAACCCAGCAAAACACCCGGGTAAATTGTTTTTCCGATTCGAATGCGGTCAGACCACCACCAGCGGTCCGCAATGGTCAGGACGAAAGCGGTGTAAGTGAGAGCGGTGCAAGTTTCGAGTGATGCAAGATGTGCGTGGCCAAAAAGTCGCGGCATACAGATGAGAGAAATCGCGGCAGCACAGGAAGCGAGTGGTCCGTACCATCGCCTGCTATAAACGGCGATGAGAAAGACCAGCAGTCCGAATTCAATTGCCGAGGCGATTCTGGCGTAACTCACGACAAAAGGACGGTCACCTTCACTGGGAAAATAGTGATTCAATGCTTCATGGGTCGCTCCCATTGCAATGCGACCCAGTGGTGGGTGATCTGGATTGTAGGCTGGATTTTCGTAGATCTCTTGCAGAGTGTCTGGATGAAAGCTGCTGACTCCGGCCTCAGAGAATGACCGAGCGAGATAAACGCCGACTTCAATGTTGAAGACTTCGTCGAATGTCAGACCTGGCCCTTGAGTCGACTCATTGATATCACCTGCGAGATCGATGGACGTTGCGACGATGAGAGTGGCAACAAGTCCAGCAAACCATGGAAAAACAGGTGATAAAAAAAACAAAGCGACCCTTTTAGAAAGGGTCGCTTCGGCCTTGATGGTCGAGCCGCTCATAAACGAGTCCGGGAATCCATCCTAATAATCGCTTGGCAACAGATGACAAACTGAGCCACAAAATTAAGTGAGTGATACGCTTAGAGTTTACTTCAACGCGGAGTCAAACTCGCCTGAATCGTTTTCAGAACTCCCCATCGTTCTGTAGATTGTGAACCCACGGAATCAGAGAGTTTATCTTCGGTTCAAGCATACACTAAACAGTATCCCTACATCTCAACATCGTACCATCAGCTTGTCAAACGAGCCGGTGGATGTCATCCATGACAATCGATCAGCGAAACGCCCGACACCTCGCAAGGTCGGCTTTGTTTCCAAAGCCGGTTGCTTAGGCGAGCGTCTTGCGACGACTGACCAGTGTCCGGATACGTTCAGCAAGAAGAGCTGCGTCGAACGGCTTACGAAAAGTTTCGTTGAAAATCGTTCGATCAAAACCGCTTGCTGTGTCCTCATCACTCAAAAGAGCAATAAGAACAGTATCGGTGTAGTCGGTGTTCTTGCGTAGATTCTGGGCAATCATCAGAGCTTCGTTGCGTCCCATTGCGAAGTCAACGACAACACAATCAGGATGAAGCGACTCAGCTTGAATTCCGGCTTCGAATCCGCTGGCGGCAAGTTCCACCTTAAAGTCTTCAATTGGAAGTACTCCTTCCAATCCGCCACGTACGGTACTGTCGACGCCAACGAGCAAAAGTTTGCCCATTGCTTCGTCTTCCAGTTCACCTAGTGGCATTCCGTGTTCTTTCAGGAACCGGATCAAGTGCTCGCGGGGAATGCGACGGTCCTGGGAACCGGGAATCCGGTATCCTCGGAGTCGTCCTGAGTCAAACCACTTACTCACTGTACGTGGTGCAACTTTGCAAATCTTAGCGACTTGACCAGTAGTGAAGATCGTCCTCATTGCGGGCTCTCCAATCACAAATCTGTCTGGGTCAGAACAGGTCTTCTGTTCTCAATCATCGCCCTTCGTTCGACACAAGGCCGGCTCTCCTAGCCAGTGGGTCCTTGGCATAAACCAGCGTCGTACTTGGGGTCGTCTCAGGTAAATTCACACGAGTTCATCAACCACCATACCCGTAATGATTTCTCATCACGATACCCTTTGCAGCGGTATCAAAACGTCATTAGAGAGGAAGTCCAAATGTGCAAACAAATTATTCACACCAATCGACTCACAAGTGAAGAAATCCCCCTTGAGTCCCAACCCTTTGCAAACAAAAGAAAAACACTGACGTCTTGTCAGTCTCTTTCAATGTTCACATACGATTGTGAACTCCCCCTTTAATTAAGCAGAGAAACCTTTTTGGCTGAATTGCATCTTGCAATCGTTGGGGATGGCACCCCCAAACCAAAATGATTTAACCGCCTGAAGTACTTTGTCGGCGTGGACAGGGCATTAACTTCAGTCGGATTCAGCACTACTGTTGAGACTGACGGTGGAATTCCGTTCCGTGTTACAACCGATCAAACGGAATAGACAGGTTGCGGCAATTATGGCGCGTGCATGAACCGATTATTCGTCACAAATTGCTTAAACCTCGTTTTCTACACATGATGGGCCACAACAAAACTCGTTCAATGTGAACACTCAGACCCTGTGCACATCTGCACACCTTGCGACTCACTTGTGAAAAACTCTGGTCAGGTTCCAAATTTGATCCCCCTTATGGTTTGACATCCACCCCCTTCCTAGATTACCTAACTACAAAACTCGGCGTGACCGGCAATGTTTGCCTGAACGAAGGACTCGAAAGAATCACGCTTTACTGACCGGAATTTGTGTTCGGGGGCCGGCTCAGTGATATTTGTGATGTCCCGATATAATTCTGTTGAGATGGAGTAGAAGATCATGACACGTAAAGTATTGAGTATGCTTGCTGTTGTTGCCTTGATGATGGCAGCAACATCAGGTTCCGTAGAAGCGGGAAATGGTTGCTGCAATGTTCGTCAATCACGAACACGATGCTGCAAGGCACCTCGCGTCAAACGATGCCGAACAGCACGCGTGAAATGCTGCAAAGCACCTCGCGTTAGAACTCGTTGCTCATCACCATGCGGAACATCAGCATGCGGAACATCACCTTGTGGAGCAGGCGGTTGCCCAACAGGTGTTGTCACTGAAGGCGCTCCTGCTGCTCCAGCAGAAGATGCCCCAGCACCACCACCAGAAACTCTCTAGAGTTTCTTTTAAATCTTTGAAATCCTCGATCAGAACTTTCTGATCGAGGATTTCTTTATGCGCTCTTTCGATTTTTGCTCCCCTGGCTGAAAACTCATCTTGACCAAATCTGCTGGTTTGGAGAATACTCTCAAATTCGAAGAGAAACATCTTCTGGAAGCTCACTTAACAATGAGTTTTAGGAAGAATGCGTAACCTGGGAGTTGCTTTCCGGGGGTTAGCGTTCGGGATTGGCATTGCAAAGGAGTGCACTCGCCATGCGGCAACTTACGATTTCACTATCACTTCTCATGTTGGCAACTTTTCTTGCAATGCCAGCGTTAGCACAGTCTTCAAAAACCGCCAAGCATCAGGTCGGCCTGATCGATATGGCGCATGTTTTCAAGAATTACGAGAAATTCACCGCTCTGACCGAAGCCTTGCAAGCGGACATTTCCGCGAGTGGTGCAGAATTACAGGCAAAAGCTGAAGCTGGTAAGAAAATTCAGGAGCAAATGAAGGCGTTTGAGACAGGTTCACCTGAATTTGAAAAGCTTGAAGGTGAACTGGTTTCCGTGCAGGCAGAAATCCAGAAGCTACAACTCGTCAAAAGACGCGAATTCATGCGGAAGGAAGCGGACCTTTATAAAGAGATTTATCTTGAAGTGACCGATGCCGTGAGACGTTACTCCAGATATTACAATTACACTCTGATCCTTCGCTTTGATCGTGCTGGACTCACATCGGCAGAAGATCCGCAAAAAATTGCCGAAGGGATGAATCAGCAAGTTCTCTTTCATCGAAAACGGGACGACTTGACTGACCCCATTCTGAACTACCTGAACGATGCTTGGAAAAAAAATCCGCAGGAAGCGAAGGCTCCGAACGCGACACCTGTTCAGTAAGGTTGGCTAAGTTAGTAATGCAACCACGGTCAATGACTCTTTGACGAGTCGTTCCAAAGAAAGAAAAGTGAGTCGTGCAGGATTTACCGCGGCGACGGCAGCAAACAATATCGCGATCAGTTCAAGTTTCCGGATTTGGTTTATTCGGAGGTGTCGATGTCACTATGGAATTTTGTCCAGCTGAACCTCACCATGGTATTGTGTTCGAGAGAGTCGATCTGGTGGATACCCCTCAGGTTCCAGCTTTAATTGAGTACATTGTCCCCAAGCCTCGGTGTACCGTCATTTCGCATGGAGATGCAACTGTCTCTGTCGTCGAACATGTCATGGCTGCTTTGGCGGGATTGCAAATCGACAACTGCCTGGTTCGTATCAATGCCCCAGAGCCTCCAGGATGCGATGGATCAAGCGCAGCGTTCGTAGATG
Source organism: Planctomicrobium sp. (assembly GCA_030626405.1). Lineage (GTDB taxonomy): Bacteria > Planctomycetota > Planctomycetia > Planctomycetales > Planctomycetaceae > Thalassoglobus. Next base: position 10,544 of record DAOUPA010000090.1, on the reverse strand, counting down.
CATTGTTAAAAGCAGAAATCGTGGTTCAAGACGAAGACCGAGAGATCGTCATCGTCGATCAGCCACTTCTTGTCACGGAAAGTGAATGTATCGGGATAGGTGCTCAACCTCCGCGTGGTGCGGAATTTGAGGTGGGATTCTTTCTGGACTATGGACCAGGCCCAATTTCATGTCAGTCACTCAGTCTAGAAATGACTCCTCAGCGCTTCATCGAAGACATTGCACCCTGCAGAACGTTCATCCTTGAGAAAGAAGTGAAAGCTTTGCAGGCAAACGGAATCGGCCAGCGGGCGACACCTCAAAACATACTGGTTTTCGGCGATAACGGACCTATCGAGAACAAACTCCGTTTCCCGGATGAATGCGTACGTCACAAAATTCTCGATTGTATCGGCGACTTCGCACTTTTAGGCTGCGATCTTCGGGGACGCTTCATTGCCACACAATCGGGTCACCGCCTGAATCATGCCATTATTCGTGAAGTCAAAAAGCGTGCGAGACCACCACTCGGAAAAATAACGCTTCCTTTTCCGTCCTCCCTACTCGTTCTCTCCTCGAACCAGCGCCGCGCTGCTGGCTAGAATCACCCCAACGACTCCGTCAGGATGACGATCATGTCAACAACAATTTCTCCACTCGCTCATGTCGATAAAAATGCTCGACTTGGTGAAAATGTCACCATAGGTCCTTTCTGCTTTGTTGGTCCGGATGTGACTCTCGGTGACGATTGCGTCCTCGACAGCCACGTCACATTGACAGGCAAAACGACAATCGGCGCCAAAAATCGGTTTTGGCCGAATAGCGTGATCGGAGCAGAGCCGCAGGACTACAGCTATAGCGATGGAGCGCCAACCGAAGTTGTGATTGGAGACAACAATCAATTTCGTGAAGGCGTGACGGTGAATCGAGGCGCAGAGAAAGAAGATGGGATCACCCGAATTGGGAATGACAACTTACTGATGTCCAATTCACATGTCGCGCATAACTGTCACATCCACAATCACGCGATGCTTGTGAATGGAGTGTTGCTCGGTGGACACGTTCACATCCATGATCGAGCTATTATCTCCGGAAATTCAGTTGTTCACCATTTCACTACGATTGGAACTTTAGCGTTTGTGAGTGGTGGTTGCCGCGTCCCGACGGATATTCCTCCGTACATGTTATCCGCAGGCAGCGATAATCCACAGATACGGACTGTCAATCTCATCGGGATGAAGCGAGCCGGAATTCCAGACGCTTCCATCAAAGCAGTCCGCAAGATTCAACGATTCCTCTATCGTGAACACAAGACGCTCGATTTCGTGAAGGACCATTTCCAGAAAGAACTTCAGGGAATTTTTCCCATTGAATACGTCATTTTATTGGATGCCATTGAAAAACAACGTGCCGGTCGGATGGGACGCGCACGCGAAGCAGCTCGAACAACACCGCTTGTTGAATCAAAAAAACAAGTGAAGAAGAGTGCGTAACAGAACAACTTCAGGACTCGTTTGACGACGCACTTGAAGTGTGTCGCTAAACATTGGTGGCGATCATTTCAAAAATCATCTTCGCCCCTAGTCCCTCAACCCTAAACTTCTAAACGATGCCATGGACGAAACGTTAAAAATTGCTGTTGTTGGTGTGGGCGCGCTCGGGCGCCACCACGCTCGAATTCTCTCACAAATGGATGGTGTCGATCTCGTTGCCGTCGCTGAACCAAACGAGCAGCAAGGACAAGCTGTTGCCGAAGCGTGCGACTGTGAATGGACAAACGACTATCGGACACTATTAAAGACAATCGATGCTGTTTCGATCGTTGTGCCGACTTTTTTGCACCGAACAGTGGGTGAAGCGTTTCTGAGTCACAGTATTCCCGTGTTGATGGAGAAACCGCTGACAGCAGACGTCGAAGATGGTGAAGTTCTCGTACGTCTGGCCCAGGAACATGGGATTCCACTTCAAGTGGGACACATCGAACGTTTCAATCCTGCGTTTCAACAATTGGCCGACTGGACAGGCGAACCAAAATACCTTCGCGCAGAACGTGTCAGTCCGTACGCGTTTCGTTCAATGGACATCGGCGTTGTCCACGACCTCATGATCCACGACATCGAACTTTGCCTCTCTTTGACACAAGAGATGCCTAAACGCATCGAAGCGTTTGGCGTGTCACTTGTTGGTGGGCACGAAGATGTTGTTCAGGCACGACTCACCTTCCCCAACGGCTGCGTCGCAGATTTAACTGCGAACCGAGTCTCCCCGACACCTTCAAGAACGTTGCAGTGCTGGTCAGACGAAGGATGCGCTCTCGCAGATTTATCAACTCGTACCGTGCAGATGTTTTCTCCAGGCGAAAAGATGCTGGAAGGACGATTGCCATTTGAGATTGCTCGATCCGGTCAAGAAACTGTCGATGCACTCAAGCCTAAAGTCTTTGGAGAGTTTATCCAATCGGAACAGATCACGGCTGCCGAGACTGACGCTCTGACTGCGGAACTCGACTCGTTTGTGGAATCAGTTCGATACCGGAAACAACCTTTGGTGAGCGGTGACCACGCACTCGCGGCGTTACAGGTTGCCCAAAACATCCTCGACTGTGTCGATGCCCATCAATGGGATGGCATTCCAGATGGCCGCATCGGTCCAGATTCACTATTGAAGCATCACCTTGGAGAATCACATTTCCCCGACGCTGCCGCTGCGTGAGTCAATGTTTCGCTGCAGACTTAAAGTCTGCGACAAATCACGCTTGCCACATATACATTTCGAAGTCGGCGGAAGGGACCGTGAGATCGATGGTTCCTTCACTAGGCAACCGTTCGAGGGATTCCCCGTCGCGAGTTAACTCCACGGCAAAGTGGACTTGCTGATCGATTTCCACTCCCAATTCCTGATAAGGAATCGCAAACTCCAGAATGTGGTCAATCGCTGCGGTGGCAGTGGTAATTTGTGTTTTCCCATCAATGAACAGCAGAGACTGTTCTGGCGATGCACAAGGAATTCGGATTTCTGCACCGTACGGTTCAACGAATCGCAGGCGGACTTCCTCGATTTCGCTCAAATCCGTCAGTGCGTTTGTGCGAGTGTCGAAACGAATCAGCAGTCGTTCATTATCAAACCCAAAGTAAATGTCGGTAAAAACGCTTTCAGTGACCATTGTCATCGTCCCGCGTTCACTTCCACTTTTGTAATGCCCTGCATGTCGCCATTCAAAAAATGAAACGCGACCATTCACGTTCACACTCAACAACGACTGCGGTTGCTTGTGTGTGTGCAAGTGTGGGCGTTCGAAGTGACTGACCGGTTCAAACAGAATTGAAGGAGGCAACTCCCCGAGAAGAGTATATACGTTTCTCAAATGACGGCGAAAGAGGTCGTCAAAGAGGTCATCTTGCCCGCCATTGTGATCGTCTCCGTACCACCAGTACCAGTCGCTTCCTTCTGCGATGAAGAGTTCCTTCCACGCCTGTTCAAGAGTTTCTTTCGAGGCGGACCCTCTTTCTTCGACCTTCACGATAAACTCACGGGTCAGATGAACAAGGTCCCAGGCATCGCGGTCTTCCTGATGTCCGAACCAAATGTAGAAGTCATGATTGATCCAACTCCCAGCAAACAAACGTGAAATTTTGTCCTTTGGTGGATATTGAGCGAGGTGTTCACTCACCGTGAGCGTCGAAATCTCCGGATCGGCAACCGCCTGTCGATAGAGGTTTCGCAAAAATCCGATCCCACCGTCCGAGTAGTATTCCCAGCAGTTTTCACCATCGAGAACAATCGGGACAAATGGTGTCTGCTCGGGAGCGTTTGCAGCTACGGATTGACCAATCTCTTTGACTTTATTGAGCAAATCTTCAGCCGCCCAGTGAGGATCGTTCCGCTGGTAATGAAAACCGATCAGGTCGCTCAGCCCGTGGTCTCGAAAAATAATGTCGAGTGGTTGCTGATCCGTTCCAACACGCCATGGACGGTAAAGCAGTTCCGGTCGATAGAGGTTTCCGTGCCCATCGCGGTGAACGATGTGATCCAGTGAGTGGCTGAGAATTTCTTCGTCGGTCGCGAGCCACTTGAATCCATGGTCCGCAATCGCCCCCAGAATGTCCTGAGAAACGGAACCCTCCGAGGGCCACAAACCTTGTGGTGGCTTGCCAAACAGTTTCTCGTGATACGCGACTGCGGTCTCCAGGTGTTTCTGTGCATCTTCCGGATAACGAGCCATCAACTTCGGCATCGTGCAGTCCGGCATTGCTTCACGCGCGGATTTCTTATCCCAAAGAAGAGGGAGAATCGGATGATAGAAAGGAGTCGTGGTCAGTTCGACTTGCCCTCCCTCCATTAACTTCCGGTGAAGCGGAATCACCTGACCAACGATCTCTCGTTGTTTCTCCAGCAGCCAGTCTTTCTCCGCTTCCGTCCAGTCGCGCCCCTTCTCTCGAAACTCTCTCAGATCGGAGTCTTGTTCAAACAGCAGTTCGTGGAACCATGTCAGGTTGTGCCAAACCTGAAGGTCGCGGAGTTCCTGATTAGAAAATCGCGGACGAGCCTGCGCCGCTGAGTCGCGTCCAATTCTTCGCTTTTGATGAATTTCACAGTACCGCTGATGCGGTCGTATCATGCTCTGTTCGTTCGCCATGAAGAAGTTGTCGAGCAGATACTCTGTTTCCTCGACGGACATCGAGTCGACTGGAATTCGCGAGACCCCCAAATGTCGATCACTTCCACCGGCGACGTAACGTTCGATTTGTACGAGCAAACTTGGAACGAGATTGATCGTGCAATGAAACTCCGGGACATCCTGAATATGAAGTGCCATCCCAATGTAATCTTTCGTGGAATGCAAACGAACCCAGGGCATCAACGTTTCATTGGCAACATCGTCCGGATAGTACGGTTGATGCTGATGCCAGAAAAATGCAAGAGAAACTGGTTTCATAAGTGGTCACACGATGGCTGACGATCTCTCGGTCCGCACAGCGGACCCTACGGAACTATAGCTTGACGAACTTAGCCCAGTTTCTCAATCGCAGATTGATACACATCAACATACTCTTGCGCGCTGTGGTTCCACGAAGAGTCTCTGATCATGCCGTTGGTGACGAGTTTGTTCCAGTCCTCCTTGTGGTGCTGGAACATGCCAACGGAACGCCAAATAGTCTCCAGGAATAAATCGGCATCGTAGTTATCAAACGTGAATCCGGTTGCCGTTCCATTATCGAGAGTGTGCCGATTCGCGTCGACAACCGAATCAGCCAGGCCTCCGACTGCGTGAACCAAAGGTGGCGTGCCGTAGATCAAACTGTACTGTTGATTCAGTCCGCAGGGTTCAAAATGACTCGGCATTAAATACGCATCGGAGCCTGCTTCAATACGGTGGGCGAGTCCATCATCGAATCCGATCACTGCTGCGACTTTGCCGGAGTACTGTTCTTGAAGATCAGTAAGGATTGATTCGTAGCGAGAATCTCCAGTTCCAAGGAACGCAAACTGCACATCAGCTCCGAGAATTTGAGTCGCTTTCTGTGTGATCAAATCCAACCCTTTCTGATCGGTCAAACGAGAAATCAAACCGAAGATCATGGCGTTCGGGTTTTCATGAAGTCCGAGTTCCTTCTGCAATGCCGCCTTACAGGTCGCTTTTCCAACTCTGTAATTCTCGGCCGTATACTGTTCAGGCAATTTTGAATCGACTGCCGGATTCCAAACGTTCATGTCGACACCGTTCAAAATTCCGACAAGATCAGAACCGCGGGGCTCCAACGCCGGATCGAGTCCATATCCATATTCTGGCTGACATATTTCCGTTGCATAGGTTGGACTGACGGTCGTCACCTTGTCTGCCGTCGTGATTCCACCTTTCAGCAAATTTAATTTCCCAAAATACTCAAGTTGTTGCCAATTAAAATACTTTGCATCGAGGCCAGCATTCGTCATCTGCAAACTGGGAAACTCACCCTGAAATGCCATGTTGTGAATTGAGAAGATCGTTCCCGCCGCCCCCAGAGGTTCACCATTCTCCCGTGCTTGGAGAACCAGTGCTGGAACCAGTCCAGTCTGCCAGTCGTTTGCATGAACAATGTCTGGAACAAAGATCGACTTGGCAATTTCCACGGCGGCTCGACTGAAGAACAGGAAACGCTCGGCGTTGTCGCCATAGTCGTGACCGTTTTCGACATAAAGACCTTCCCGGTCAAAGAAGCTTGGACGGTCGACCAGAAGAACTTTGACTTTGCTCTCAGGGATTGTCGTTTCGTAGACCTCCGCATTGATCGTAGCGCCAGGGAAACTGACCTGCACTTCACCAACAACAGTCCCTCGGTCAGCTTCCGGAATGAACTGCCGATAACAGGGCATCACCAACGCGACTTGATGCCCGGCGTCAGCAAGAGCTTTCGAAAGTCCTGTCGAGACATCCGCCAACCCACCGGTTTTCGCCAACGGGACTGCTTCTGAAGCGACCATCATAATCCGCATATTTGACTCCAGCGTGTCGCCTGAAATTTGTATTCAATAAAACAACTCTGTGTCACGGAAACGTACCTGATAAATGTTTCCGAACCAATTCTAAAATGCAAAACACGATTCAGTTTTTCATGATTTAGTGACTTCAAATTCAAAACCCATCGCGACAGGTCAACTCGCTGAGGACTCCTTGCACGACCGGTTGCGGGCAGGACCAGACGAGGAAGAACATTGCTTCCCGTACGGCTAACTCCGCCGGATGACCTTTCATAAATCCAGCGCCTTTAGTGACAGCTAATGCCGCCTGAGTGATCCGTAACGCTAGTGAGTTTGATCGTTGCCGAATCATCGTTGCTGAGAGTTGTGGATCGTCGCCTGCGAGTCCAAGACTGGCTTTGCTGACGTCGTCGCGAAGCAATTCGACTTCTCGCTCAAACATCGAGACATTTTCTTTCAGATCCGGACGCCGTTCAGCTTCCTCCTGAAGCAAGGCAAGTGACCGAACGGAAACCCCCAAGGCAAGCGTTGATGTCGTTAGCGAGCCGGCACCACCGCCGACTCCTTGGCTCATCACTCCTTCGACAGGTCCAGCCAGCAAGTATTTTGTAGAGATTCGAACATTGTTCAGGTCAATCGACGTCGTTTCAGCAGCAGTTAATGACATCAATTCAACTTTGGAGCGAATCGATATTCCATCGAGATCGCAAGGCATCGCGATTAAAACCTGTAATCCATCGTTACAGGTTCCACCAGTCACGATATGGTCAGCGGCAATCGCGCCAGTGACCCAGGGGATCATGCCGTTTAAAATAAAATGATCACCTTGTTGTTCAACGCGGACCATCGGTTTGGAAATGTGTTGTCGAGAGGTTGTCAGGTGCGAAATTCCGACTGTGGCGAAGCTCTCTCCACTGGCAAGCCTTGGCAGCAGTTCGGCTTTGATTTCCTCATTGCTCGACCCAACGATTCGCTGACAAGCTCCATTCCGCTGTGTGAGGGCGAAGCAAGTCGTCAGACAGGCGGTCGCGAGACGTTCGTAACCGGTCACACATTCGGATTCACTGACAGGCTGCCCGCCGTACTCCTCTGGAATCACCCAGCCCAGCACGCCTGACCCCGCGAGCCAATTAAATTGCTGTGTCGGCCAGGTTTGCGAGGCGTCGACATCCAAAACTGTCGCCGCCAGTTTCTTGAGGAGTTCATCAAAGGACACGATCGGTTCCATCTGGTCAAGAGGCAATTGATTCCAGCAAACTCAGAAATCAAAGTCTAACTCGACAGATTGACCACAACCACCCGTAGCATGTTTGAGAAAATGAAGTCGAGTAGGATTCCCTTGCCCCTCAATCCCTCGTCCCTCAACCGACTGAATTGTGCCATGCCCATCCTGCTTCACGATGTGGACATGGCACGAAGATGCCTTTCAGGTCAGTCGCCGATGCCTTCTCATTGCCTGAGAGCCGTACAATCAATGCAAATCACAGCAACTGGAGACAGACTCCAACACAGAAACCTTTCTTGATATGAAGTAACACAACCGCCATCGCTTGGAAGCGAAGCGTTGTTTCCATAACCTACTACTTGTGAACAATGAAAATTGCTGCGGTACAAACCAACTTTTAAAACATAAAGCGGAGTGAGTAAGGTGTCTGAACTGGGACTCGCGAATTTCAAAAAAGAACGTGACTTTCTGATCGGTATCGATTCCGACGGCTGTGCATTCGATTCGATGGAGATCAAGCACAAGGAATGTTTTATTCCGAATTTCATCAATCACTTTGATTTGCAGCCCATTTCTAAATACGCCCGTGAGGCGACTGAGTTCACGAACCTCTATTCAAAAACTCGTGGTGCCAATCGCTTCCCGGCTTATCTACTTGCCTTGGACCTGCTTGCCGAACGTCCGGAAGTACAACGCCGGAACGCGAAACTTCCGCAGTTGCAAGGAGTCCGAGACTGGGTGGAGCGCGAATCAAAACTCGGTACGAAAACGATTGGTCCCGAGTCCGAAAAGACCGGCGATCCAGACCTCAAACAAGCTTACGCCTGGTCGAAAGCTGTCGACGAGACAGTCAATGATATGGTCCATGGCGTTCCTCCGTTTCCAGGCGTTCGTGAAGCACTTCAAAAGATGGGCGAGCAAGCCGACTTGGTCGTTTGCTCGGCGACTCCCAACGGCGCATTGCAAAAGGAATGGACCGAACACGATATCGATCAGTATGTGCAATCGATTTGCGGTCAGGAAGCCGGGAGCAAAACGGAATCTCTCACTACTTGCAAAGAAATGGGCTACGAGCCTGAGAAAATGTTGATGATCGGCGATGCCCCCGGAGACATGAAAGCCGCCTTGGCTGTCGGCGCGTTGTTCTACCCCATCAACCCAGGTCACGAAGAAGAAAGCTGGGTTCGTTTTCTCGATGAAGCCTGCAACCGCTTCTTTGCTGGAACATACGCCGGAGAGTTTCAGGATAAAGTCATCGCCGAATTCGATACATTTCTGCCAGAGCACCCTCCGTGGAAGTAAGCATTGAGTGAAGTCGCCGCACACTTGAAGTGTGCGGCGAACGGAGCTGTTCAGATCAAACAGATGAAGGGTAGTTCGAGCGATTCAGTCAGTAAGGCAACTGAGAAAATGTCGAACGAAAAAAAGCAGATACTTATTGTTGAGGACGAAGAGGCCATTGCGAACGGACTTCGGTTCAACATGGAAGCCGAAGGGTACGAGCCGGTCGTTCTCGGAGACGGTCCGTCGACGCTGAGCTATTTTGAAGAAAACTCACACGACGTTGATCTGATTATTCTCGACCTCATGCTGCCAGGGATGAGTGGTTACGAAATCTGTCGCGCAGTCCGTGAACGCGACCAGACGGTGCCGATCATTGTTCTCAGCGCGCGAACACTCAGCGAAGATAAATCGCACGCATTCGATTGCGGAACCGATCAGTACATCACAAAGCCGTTCGCGCTTCCAGAGTTGCTCAGCCGTGTGCGGCAACTTCTCAAACGCCCACGCGTCGAACCACCTCCGAAACATGCAGTTGAAATCGAGGACTTTCAAATCGGCGAAGTCCACATCAATTTCAAAACTTTCGAAGTCACCAGCCCTGAAGAGAAACATCAACTTACGACGATGGAAATGCAGTTGCTGAGGTACTTCATCGAGAATGAAGCGGACGTGCTTTCGAGATCGAAGATCCTCAGAGATGTCTGGGATCAGGGAGCCGATGTGACATCGCGAACGATTGACAACTTTGTGATGCGGTTGCGGAAATACATTGAAGAAGATCCGAGCAATCCCCGGCATATACTCTCCGTCCGCGGAACCGGATATCGTTTCGTCGCAGAGCCTTGAGTTTTACCGCACACTTAAAGTGTGCGGTAAAACAGCGGACTCGTGCTCACGGAACCAGCTTCACCGGCACCGCTCTCTGCACGCGAATGACGTCTTTTCCAAGTTTGGGATCGAAGCGACGGTTTCCGATAATGCCAGTCGGCTTGCCGATCCAATCGCGGATGTGAGTCCCTTCGGCGGCTTCGAGGTATGCCAACAAACGACCATCAGGAGCAACAAGTGCATACCGGGGAAACCCAGGATAGCCAGCAACATTTTTGACGATTCCGGCTCCGTTCAATCGAGGAGTGACGGATGAACCGACCGTCTTCCCAGGCTGTGTTGGAAGTTGTGGTCCTTCGCCAGGCAGTCCTGTCGGCGACGATTCGCTCAAAGTCCCTAGCTGCATGTTCACAAGTTCTTGATCTCGCTGTGCCGATTCAGCGGAGACTCGGATGAATTTCTGGTAATGACTGAGGATGTCGCGGCGGCGTTTGATGACGTCCATCCGCTTCTGGATGAGTGCCGTAATGGCTTCGTCAGCCCCTTTGCCGAGCCTTTGGTATTCTGATTCAATGGAACTTAAATTCCATTCGGCAGGTTCCTTTTGCATCATCGCGGCGTAAACACGGTCGATGCGGTCCAGTTCGTCATACAGCATTTTTCGACGGGCAACTTCGCGTTCGTTTTCTTTCTCGATCACGGCTTCAGCTTCTTTCTTTTTGCTGATGAACGATGAACGATGGGCAGGCGGCACCTGATATGGATCCTG
>DAOUPA010000085.1 GCA_030626405.1 Planctomicrobium sp. | reverse complement strand
GAATGAGCACGCAAATCCTTCCGCGAAAAACGTGGTGCAATCCTCGCAGCCGCCACGTCAACTTCTTCAATCCACTTGGTCACTTCCAACTCTGTCGGCATCCTTGCCCTCCTGCCATGTTCCAACGGAAAGATGGACTTTCAGGCAAAATAAGGGAAGTGCAACTGTAGTACTAGGTGCCGCATTTTCCGGCTGGTGTTTAAATTTCTGGATTGTTGTGACGAATTATTCATCGATCTAGCACTCGTTGTCACACAATCTGGATTTGCCTCAAAAGCTCTCCTCTCAAGCATTCTTTACATTACTTATCAATGAGCAAAAGCAGCTAGCCACAACAATAATCCGTAGCCGACTGGCGTCAGAAGGTGTTTCTGAAAACCGAGCCGACCAGTCACACCCGGCCCGGCGAGAAGAGAGAAGAGTGGCACGCGAAGAGTGAGGCGTGGCGGATTTCAGTAACAGCGTTACTCTACGCTCGGTGATTAAGGTCCATTCTGTTCAAGTTGAAACCTGATTGAGTCGAGCGAATGAACGCCAGTAAATTGCTCGTCAACTCCTCGCTCGCCACGCTCATGACTTCACATCGTTACGTGCTTAGCGTGCCACCGGCATATTATTCCGTTGAATGAAAATCCAATACTACCCGGCAGATTTTTGGGAGCGTTGTTTGGCGGTACTCATTTTTCGAGGGCGTTGCTGGATGTCGATCAGGCCTTCGGCGGAGATGCTGAAGACGACTTTTTGAGCGAGGTCGTCCATTCTCATGACCAGAGCATCGACACGACCTGAAAGGTACATGTAGAGAATCAAGGATGGTATCGCGACGATCAATCCGGCTGCGGTCGTGACCAGTGCCAGGGCGATACCGGAGGCGAGTTGTTCTGTATTTCCCATCGCGCCTGCAATGGCGATATTGTTGAACGAATCCAGCATTCCCCAAACGGTTCCGAGTAACCCGATGAGCGGAGTCACGGTGGCGACTCCGTTGATGACTTGCAAGTGCCTGCGAAGTGAGCTGACTTGCCGTTCCCCACCATCGATGATTGCCTGCTCTACCTCTACGCTTGGTTTTCCCCACTTACGAACTCCGTGGGCGAAGACCATGGCGACTGGTGAGCCGTTTTCTTCACAGATTTCGAGGGCTTCGTCTTTTTCCAGTTCGCCTTCTGCGAGAAGCTTGAGGAATCGTTGCACAAAAGGCTTTGGGATGACGCGCCCACGACGGAGAACAACGATTCGCTCGGTCGTGAACCAGATGGAAATCAGAGTTGCCAGACCGAACGGAAAAATCCAATAGTTCAACGACAGGAAAATCTCGATCACGCTGGTCGGTAGGCCACCGGACTTTGGTTGTTCCTCAGCCTGCAACACAGGCTCTACGTAGGGAACAACCTCAACAGTTCCGGGATCCACCAGCGGGATCGGCGTCGAATCTTGCGAGAGTGCCGAGTCCGGCATCAAGGCGGGGGTGACCAGCAATAGCATCAAAACCCACCCGTGCATCAATGCCCGTGGTCTGGCTAAAGTCGATTGTGGTTTTCGCTCCATCAGAGAACTTCTTTTTTCAGTTCTGGAAACGTTTTCTCAATTTCCAAAAGTTGTTTTTTTGCGTCGGGGACGTGTTCGCTCTCTGGAAATTCCTGAATCAGAATTCTGAACGACTGCACTGCACCTTTCCAGTTCTTCATCGAAATCTCGCTTCGTCCCGCCTGGAACATCGCAGCCGCCTCATAAACTGGAACATTGTACCCGGCGTAAACTTTGTAATACTCTATTAACGCCATCTTGTAATTCTTCTGTTTCAGGAGAGATTCAGCAATACGAAATTGGGCTTCAGCGGCAGTTTCTGTTCCATTTCCTGATTTCGACTCAATTACACGTGCGTAAGCTGCACGAGCTGCTTCAAAATTTGCCTGTTTTTCCTCGCTACGGCCAACGAGCATGTCTCCACGATGGATGATTTTTGATTCTGGAGATCTCTTGCGAAGGTCTTCAATGACTTCAACAAGATCCGGATACCTCGACTGACGAAGAAAGCTCTCGGCCTGCAGCACCCAAACTTCTTCCCACCAGGATGGCGCCTCCTTCGCGAGACCAATGATTTCCGTCCGTAGTTCCTGCAAGAGTTCGTTCGCTTCGTTGTCCAAATTGAGTTGTAATGAGGCTTCTGCAATTCGATACTTCAAGTAGAGTTGGTGGTCATTTTGAGGATGTTGTTTTTGCAACGCTTGGGCATCGCTGAGAACTTGCTTCCACTGCTGCTCTTCCGCACCAAGATCAACGAGATGGATGAATGATCGCTGACGAACAAAATCGTCTACGTTTGCGTCAGTTGCTAACTTTCGAAATGCCTGTTCTGCTTCGCTTTTCTGATCTGAAAAGCGAAGGCTCTCGGCCAGAATCAGTGCGGCGTCATCTGCCAGTTCACTCTGAGGACGTTCCTTGATGAGCAAACGAAATAGCTCATCCGCGCGAACATAGTCTTTTGAGTTGTAGTGCATGTCAGCCCACTCATATATCAATTTGTCGAGTTCGACACTCTTATTCGGTGGCAAAATCTGAATTTGATCGAACGCAGATTGATACAGTCCATCAGCCTCTTCGAGATGTTTCAAATCGCGTGCAATCCTTGCTGCCCCCTTCGCTAAATTATAAACCGTTTCCTGAACTTCAACTTCGGCTGTCTTTGATGGGACTTGATACTTCTCCAACCCGTCGCGAAATGCCTTGAGAGAAAGTTCCGCGTTGCCTGCCTGCCGGTACGCCATTCCGAGCATGTACAAGGAATGAGTGCCTAGCTTCATGTCTGTTGTGTCTGACTGAGAGATGTCACTAAATGCCTGTGCTGATTTCCCAAACTCTCCCTGCTGGTAAAAGGTGTGACCAAGTCCGGAACGAGCCGCGAGATAATAATCGTTGTTTTTTTTGCGAGCGGAACTCATCTGGAAGAACTCCGCGGCTTGCTTCCATTCTTCAGCTTCGAATGCGGCATCACCGGCAGCGAGACTCAAACGTTGGAAGTGTTGTCCTTGCGGATCATTCAATTCTAACTCTTTGAGATTTTTTGTGATTACTGACCAGTCATTTTTAGCGAGCTGAGCTGAAATCAATCCAGCATAAGCAGCTCTTAAGAAATCAACGGAATCAGAATTGGAGACGAATTTCTGATAATCGGCAATCGCTCCGTCATAGTCTTCCTGCCGAAGCTTGGCATTCGCAACCAGAAGCAGACTGTCAAGAGTCAGCTGAGTCGTTGGCGATTGCTCGTCCAAAAGCGGCTTGAGAACGGAAAGCAACTTCGCATCATCCCCCAAGCGTTCATAGGCTCGTGCAAGTTGGAAGCGAGCAAACCGACCGGTTTCGTTGACCTTCGACGTCTCCACAACTCGTTTGAGAATTGTCGCTGCATGTTGATAAAAAACGCTTTTTTTATCATCAGGTTCCAGCTTCTGATCACCTGACGAAATCAAAATTCGACCGTACAAAAGTTCCTGAACCTGACTCAAACCTCCAGTTGCGTAACGCTTGCTGAAGAGTTGATGAAGCTGAGTCGCCTTCGTAAGGTCCCCAGCTTGAAACGCCGCTTCACAAGCGGAGTGTAAGGCGTCATCAGCGTATTTTCCTTCCGGCCATTTCGTGTAAACAGTCTCAAAGATCGTCATCGCTTCGGCTTGATGTTCCTGCCGCAATTCCGCATCACCTCTTTGGAAGGTAAGATTCTCTGCCAAAGCTTGATCTGGGGCTAGAGCCAGTGTTTCTTTGAAAATCTGAGAGGCTTTCTTGTATTCGCCGAGCGACTTGTAGCTGAGCCCGATCCAGTAATTCGCGGTTGCTCGCTGCGCCTCAGACTGGGCAGCTTGTTCAAATCTTTGTATGGCCTCGGGGAATTTTTTCAATTGATACATCGCATACCCGGCATTCAAAAACGCCAATGGTGCCAACCGATGATTTGAAAACTGCTTCGTCAAAGATTGAAAGTGTTGGTCAGCTTCCGCGTATTTCTCCTGGCTGAAGTACATCGCAGCCATATGAAACAAAGCTTCACCGGCATGCAAATTTCCTTTTTGAGATGAAATCTTTCGGTAGAGTTCGACGGCTTTCTCAAACTGTCCATCAACTTCCAGAGCACGCGCGAGACCGTACTCTGCTTCTTCTTTAAGGTTCCCGTTTTTGTATTTCTCCAGTGACGCCTCGAACGTACTGATTGCCTCTTTGTTTTTGTTCAACTGAAAGTGCGAGTGAGCCAAGTAAACGCTTGCCCATTCTGCTAATTCGTGATCTTTGTATGCGCGTAAAAAGACCGTGAGCTCCTGCTCTGCGGCTTTCGCATCATTGAGGAAATAACTGCACTCACCGACTCGATACATCGCCAATGGTCGATCAGAAATCGCTTTCGGGTCGTTGAGATATATCCGAAAATGATTGCGAGCCTTTCCGAACTCACGCAAATGGACCAATGACTGCCCCCAATAAAGGTGTGCCATCGAAACTTGAACATGCTTCGGATACTTCTTGACGAAATCTTCGCACGCTTCAGCGGAAAGTTCCCAGCGTTGTTGCTTGTAAAATTGCAACGCCAGATTGTAGTCAGTGACAGCATCTGCGAAGACAGGCGAAGGCAACAGGCAAATGCTGAGAACCATCAGTTTCACTGAATTCGTCCTGTTGAGCAGCGTCGCTCTTAGATAACTGAATTGGAAGTTCATATGGCGGCATGCCAGTAGAGGTAACGACACCGGAAAATTCAACAAATAAAACATTCCGAATTTTTGATGATCTCCCCGTCTTTGGGGTAACAATTTCCCCCCACTATCCTACTGACGCACATGAGGACGCGGCAAGGGGGTGGTGGCATGTCACATGCAATTTCGACGTGTCTCACAAGTTTGTGAAGGCTCAAGAACGCCCAGCTTTACCTAACATCACTTTTCTGATGCCAAAACCTGCTGCCCGAATGATTCTGAGAGCTTCTTGATTTTCTACTTCGCCTCAGTAGTTGTTTTCGCAATACGCCACTATTCTCCTTTCACAAATTGGTGTATGAAGGCATCTGACCTGTAAGATGACGGTTGACCTCATAATGTGATACTGATGTGAACTTGTGAAATTCATCCGTTTCGGCGCTTGAATTCTAATGCCTTGTCAGGCCTTAAAGTTGGGGTTGTGAGTCTGGAATACCGCTCCGTTGTCGCTCGCGTCAAATTTCTCAACTCCAAAATTAAGAGTTGAAGAAACACTAGTTTCAGAGTCGCTGTGGCGCGGTTCCAATTCAACTGGACAACTTTCACTCTTTGATCTGGATCGACGATTTTTCCCGATGAGTTCTGATAAAACGAGCAATTTGTCTACTCTAGCCGAGTTTCTTGCCCGTTGGAAATTGGCCTTTATCGTCTTTGCTGGAGTTATTTCAGTCATTCTTGCGTTTCCTGCCTCGCAACTTCGATTTGACCAATCGATTGAATCATTTTTCGCAGACGATTCTCCTCTACTGCAACAATATCTACGCAGCAAACATTCCTTCGGTGGGGATGAATTTCTGGTTGTCGGTTACAGCGTTCAAGATCCCACCAGTTCCGAGACCCTGGACGATATCGAATCGTTCTCTACGACGCTTTCCAAAATCCCCGGCATCAACCCGGTCAGCATGCAGGACCTTGCGTCGATACTGAGAAACGAGCGAGCGCCAGGCTGGATGCGCGTCGCCATGCGTCTGCCTGCTTTTCGTCGAACAATCATGAGAGAATCTCGGCGTATGCTCGTCAGTGACGATGATGGCACGATTGCTATTGCCATGCGTCTGCAAGATGAATCAGAAGCGAGCGTCCCACGCGGGGAAACATTTCGACTTGTCCGCGAAGCGGCGGCGGCACACGACCCGCCTGCCGTGGTCGCCGGAGAGCCTCTTCAGGTTCACGATATGTTTCAGTACGTTGAGGAAGATTCCCGAACACTCGGGCTGGCTTCGTCAGCACTGTTAATGGTCGTCATTCTTGTTTTGTTTCGAAACCTTCGCTGGGTCGTATTGCCGATTCTGCTCATACACATGACTCTCATCTGGACCAGAGGGTTTCTTTCCCTGACAGACATGAAGCTGAGTATGGTCAGTTCGATGCTCACCTCACTCGTCACGATCATCGGTGTCGCCACGATGATGCACGTGACCGTCACGTTTCGTGAAATGCGAGTCGATCACCCCCGCCACGAAGCATACTTACGGACGTTTCAGCGTCTCGCCGGTCCGATTTTCTGGACGTGCCTCACGACGGCTGTCGGGTTCGCCTCACTCTTGATCAGTAGCGTCGTTCCCGTTCGTAGTTTCGCTTTGATGATGACTTTCGCGACACTACTGATTCCGCTGATGTGCATTTTCATTCTACCAGCAGGAATCCTGATTGGAAAAACTCACTCTGACCCACGTCGACCGTGGGGAGAAGATCGATTGGTTGGCACCCTGAAATCGATCTGTCATTGGTCAAACCGAAATTCCTTACTGATTCTCATGCTCACAATTTCGGTCGCGACAGGAGCCGCATTAGGACTCAGGCGACTCTCGGTCGAAACGGACTTCAGCAAGAATTTTCGTAGCGAAAGCCCGATTTCCGAGGCGATTCAATTCTTCGAAAGCCGCATGGGAGGCGTCGGGAGTTGGGAAATCAGTTTCTCTGCTCCGAAAGTTCTGACCAACGAAGAACTTGATCGCGTTCGTGACCTGACACAGAAACTACGAGAACTCAAACTTGCGGACGGAACCCAGCTCACCAAAGTCATCTCGCTCACCGATGGTCTCGATCTTGTTCCGCGCGTTCCCTTATCCACGTCTGGCTCCGGGCGATTGATCCCCGTCTTACGTCGCTTCCGTCCGGCAACATTGGACGAGAAGCGAGAGTTTCTCGCCATGCTGCAGCCGGAGATGGAACCCTCACTATATCAACCGTCACTCGGTCGCATGAGAATCATGCTGAGGTCTCTCGAACAGCAACCGGCTGAAGTGAAACTGAAACTCATCGCCAAAGTTGAAGAGTTGAGCCAACAAACGTTCCCTGACGCTGAAGCGACCGGTCTCTATGTTCTTCTGGCAAATATGATTTCGAGTCTGCTCAACGACCAACTGTTTAGTTTCATGATCGCCGCCATGGGGGTCACACTCACAATGGGGATCGCTTTCAGAAGCTTGACTCTCGGACTGATTTCTATAGTCCCGAATGTTCTTCCGATTCTTGTCTTGATCGGGACAATGGGTTTACTGCACATTCCAATCAACATTGGAACCGCAATGATTGCGAGCGTCTCAATGGGACTGACCGTCGATTCCACGATTCACTACCTGAGTACTTATCTGCGACTTCGCAGAGAAGGCAAAGACCACCTCTGTGCGGCTGAAATTTCACATGGAAATGTCGGTCTGGCACTCGTTCTCGCGAACCTCGCTTTGGTCGCAGGGTTTAGTGCATTGACGCTTTCCAACTTCGTCCCACTCGCCGATTTTGGCGTTCTAGTGAGCATTGCAATGCTTGGTGGCTTGTTCAGCAACATCTTTCTCATGCCGGTGTTATTACGCCATGTACGCGTCTGAACAAAGCGTCCACAACGTTGATAAATGACACCAGGGCAACCAGCAGACGTTGCATCAGGGCATCATTCTTCACTGAGTTCTTCTATGAGGCAAACGGACTTTTCGTGCAGAATGACTGTGTAACGCTGGAAAAAACCACAGTTTCGGGGCATCTGTAAGATTATTGAATCGCTGGCACCGAAAATGAACATTCAGGTTTATTCACTCAACCCGTGAAATAAGCCAAACAGACTGTTTCGAAGCATTCACAGCTCTCACCGAAACGAACTGTCGCTTATCTGGCGAAAGACCTGTCACGATGACTCAACCGACACTGTTTGTTTCCACTCCCGATGAGAATTTTGGCTTGCAACTCAGGCAAGCTCTCGGTCACGATTACAACCTGATGGTTTCCACTCATCTTTCCAGCATCTTCCCGCTGCTGGTCGATGAACACATAGACGCGCTGGTCATCGACCAGCGCTGGGAACTGAGTGACGGCGCGGTAATTGATCGGGTCCTTGAGCAATTCCAGGAAAAATCTCCACGAAATCCTTGCGTTGTGCTGGTCGCCAACCACATTCCGCCCATGTTGCAACCGCACCTGGAACGAGAAACGGTCTCTGTTGTCGATGGAATGATCTCAGTTGAATCAGTGACGACTGCGGTTGAACGGGCACTGAAGTCAGTTGAAGCTGACGGAAAGATCACAGAGAGCGATATGGATGTCCTCGACGAATCTGTGACGGTTTCCAAAAACAACAACTTGAAAAGCAGCGGTCATTTTGGTGAAGCCATCTTCTCCGGCGTCACAAGAAATTTTGAAACACGTTCCCCACAAATGAAGCAGATGCTAGAAGACCTGATGGTCGCCGCATCGCATAAGGTCACCATCTTACTGATCGGCGAAACCGGGTCTGGGAAGACGTTTCTTTCGAATCTGGTTCACGAAGCCTCGCCGCAGAAAAATGAACCCTTTATTCATGTTGCCTGTGGAGCGTTGCCGCGAGATCTGCTCGAAAGCGAACTCTTCGGACACGTCAAAGGATCATTCACTAGTGCCCATGCAGACAAGGAAGGAAAGTTCATCGCCGCTCGGAATGGGACGATTCTTCTCGACGAGATTGATGTTCTCGCACCGGAGCAACAAGTCAAATTGCTTCGCGTGATCGAAACAGGGGAGTTCGAACCGGTTGGCTCCAACCAAACTCTCACCTCACAAGCACGGTTGGTGGTCGCCAGTAATCTCGATCTCGAACCATTGGTCGAGCAGGGATTGTTTCGTCCCGACTTGTACTATCGCCTCAATATGATGAAGTTTGAGATCATGCCACTTCGCAAGCGGAAGATGGATGTGATCCCGATGTGCAAGAAATTCATTCAGAAATTTCAGGAGAAGCACGGAATCCAAATCAACCGTATTGACGACTCTTTGCTCGATTCCATCCTCAGTTACCCTTGGCCCGGAAATGTTCGCGAACTTGAACATGTCATGCAGCGAGCTGTCATCTACTGCAAAGATGGAGTTCTGACGCGCGAGCATCTGCCTCCCAATATCCTCGCAGGCCAAGTCGGCCCGACGAACGACCCATCCATTCGATTGGGACGTCCTGACCAGAACAAGGACGACCAGTCGCTTGAACAACAAGTGGCAGGCAGCGAAAAAGAGATTATCGAACAAGTCCTGTTCAAAAACAATTTCTCACGAACCAACACCGCCAAAGAACTCGGTATCAGCCGCGTGACTCTCTACAACACAATGAAGAAATACGACATGATGAAATAGAGGGGAGATGAGGAAAACTCTGCGGAAAGTAAAACAGAACTGTAATTGAATGCCACACCATGGGCTGTGTAGTTGGTACGTTACGAAGCCAGCACAACCGCGCAAATGTTAAGCCGTCAGTCAGCAAATGGCGCTTTGCTTACGAAAAGCACTTGCGACACAGGTTTCACTTCACGTTCCACGTTTGTTCCCGAAAAGCTCGATATGCTTTCTCGGCGAAACTTGCCAGTTTCGCTTCTCTGCTTCTTCAGCGAGCCAGACGAGCTTTGCCTGCAATTGGTCAAACTCCGTCCCTTGCGGCATCAAGTAGACATTTTCGGATTGCACTTTAGGAAATTCTTCCAGCCATTTTTCGACATCGGCGAGATCGCTTTGTTGGTCAATGACGAATTTCAGTTGGTAATCGTATTCGTCAATGAGTTGTTGAATCACAGCCGGACGATGCCTGCGAGCTTCATGTCGAGCTTCCCAGTCCGTTCCAACCGGTGTCGAGTTCGCAAGCTTTGGGCTGATTGACATTAAGTCAGCTGCTACGTTCCTGACCACTGTTCCCGCTGTTTCAAAAGTGATGAAATGACCACGCGCCTTGAGTTTCTTTGAAAATGGAACAACTTCCGGGACAAGTAATGGCTCGCCACCGGTGATGACCACGTGTTCACATTCAAAGGCTTCAACTTCACCCCACAGGCTTTCAAGAGTTCGTTCATCACCTTCCGGCTTCCACGAGGTTTCAGGTGTATCGCAAAACGTACAGCGCAAGTTACAGCCAGATGTACGCACGAAACTGCTCGGCACACCGGTGTAGCGTCCTTCTCCCTGAATCGAGTTGAAGACTTCTGAAATCCACATCCGCGAAAACAATCTCCTCGATTAGTTTTTTTACCGAAGCAAGCTCAATTGAGCTGTTCCGAAAAGAACACAGGGTTACTGGCAATAACTGCTGATCCCCGAGTCGGGCTATGCAACATTTGCATCCCAGAGGCGGATCTCATCTCCAATGTTACAGAGAACCGTCAAGCTCAGGCAGTCAATGAATTAATTTTTTAGACCGCTTTTCTTGTCTAACAAACTTTTGACCAGTCAAACAACAGGCCGAAACACGATCACGCAAAATTCCAGGCTGATGGAACTCTTCTTTGGCACGCGGTCTGCATTAGGAAATCTCATCAAGTCACTGGCCAGTCCTGGCCTATTTTTGTCCACACGAGTTAGCTTGTCGCGCTCCTTGCAGATTTCGTCCGCGAGGGAGAATGCGGGATTGTTATTCAATCGTGGGACATTCCAACCTTTTCCAATCCATTCGGAAGTCACCGGCAAGAGGCCAACGACTTTCTTCCCCTTTGCTTCAGTTTCCTGAAGTACAATTCACCTATGGAGAGACCGATGCTCGTAGTCGCACGCAAACAACACGAATTCATTCAAATTGGTGACGATATTATTGTCAAGGTTATTAAGACCAGTCGGGGCTCAGTGAAGATTGGAATCGATGCTCCTGGTGGCCTGCGAGTCTTGCGAGGAGAACTTTCTTTGGACGACCTTCCGGAGGAACTCAAGCCTCAGGCACTTCCTCGACGTGAACATTTAAAGTCCAATTCGAATGCATCTCAAATGAAACCAGTTGGAGCGGTTTGAAAACTTGGGAGCTGAACGAGCGAGAGGCAGATGGTCTCGACACCTGTTTGAATGACTTGGCATTTCTCTGATCTTGTCAAGAGAACTTTGAAAATCCCTCAACCCTCATTCCGATTTTGCCGATTCTAACGTTGGATTGGAGAAAGGTGAGTTTTCTATGAAGAGTGGAAAACAAGGGGGGCACCTTTCTTCGGCCCGGGCTGTTTCTATCAAGAATTTGCGTATTCTGCTGCAAATTGCCTTCTTTTGATCATCCGATAACTTCGAGTGTGTGGGAAAACAATCAATCCGAATTCATCGGCCCACTTAACTTCGATCACACCCATATTGACCCTTCGGCAAATTCTGCAATAGCCTGTGGGGTGTAGATGGAAGAAACTTGGGTCTGACCTGTCGATGAGACGGCGGTGAGACCGAGGATTCACGGACATTTTCATCGCAATCTTCTTCAATTGTTGTCCGAAAACGTTGATCGCGAGGACGAGCATGGATGCCCGGAACAGAATCAAAGTTCTGCGAAATGTGATGAAAGTTGGAGTGGTTCTCGCCGTTCTTTCTACGAGTGATTGCGAAGTCATCGCGCAAGAACTCATTGCTCAACCTGCTCTGACTTCCATCGCTTCACCATCGCAGGATGACGCGACAATCCACGACCTCACACTCACGGGAAACAAAAGCGGTTGGGCCGTCGGGGATCGAGGGACAATCTGGCGAACAAATGATGGTGGAAACACCTGGGAATTCATTCAGGCAACTCCTCATCTCGAGCAACATTCGTTTGAAAGCGTCTGCTTCTTAACGGACCGCGTCGGCTGGATTGCTGGAGGTGCGGTTTCTTCGGTGGGAAGAATTCAAGCAGGCGTTGTTTTAGCCACTACCGATGGTGGTCAATCTTGGAAAATTCTCTCAAACGGCCAGTTGCCGTATCTTCGCAAGGTTCAGTTTTTTGACCTCGATAACGGAATTGCTGTTGGTGAACGAACTGCTCAGTATCCCGCTGGGATTGTCACAACAAGCGATGGCGGTCAAACATGGGCTCCAATCAACTCGGACCATAATGCAACTTGGAACGATGCGGAATTTTTCAACCAGCAAACTGGTCTTGTCGTTGGAAATGAAGGTGCCCAAGCGGCCATTGCAAACGGGGGTCTTCTACCAGGCAGTGGCGATCTAGGTGGGTTACAGGCAATTCACGATATCGCTTCCAGTGCAACAGGTCGCTGCTGGATGGTCGGTGACGGAGCCCTATTACTGACGAGTCAAAACCGAGGAGCCACCTGGTCGTTCCCGCCGTCTGAACTTCCGAAAAAATTGAACGACTTCGCAAACTTCGAGTGTGTCGCTCAACGAAATGGACATGTCTGGATCGCAGGAACACCAGGAACGGTGATCTGGCATTCACCCGACAGCGGGCAAACTTGGGAGAAACAGCGCACTGGTGGTTCGGCACCGTTGAAAACGATCCACTTCAGTGATGATCAACATGGGGTCGCTGCCGGAGTCTTTGGGCGAATTTGTGTCACTCATGACGGTGGAAAAACGTGGGTCGAGACGAGAGGAAAAAACCGCCGCCTGGCCGTTTGGGCTCTTCATGCACATACAACACGTGTTCCATACAGCTTCCTCACCCGTTGGTCGCGGGAGTCGGGATATCGCTCGGCCGTCACGCTCACAACGCGTCGCGACCTTGGAGTTGACTCTTATTCTGCGAGTGAAAATCGTGTGCGGTTCCAACAGTCGGTTCAAATGGCTGGTAGCAATCTAGCGACTATTGACTGGCGTCTTCCGGTGACAATTCCAGGTCTTGATCGGGACGAAACGAAGCTGATTGAGGAATGGTCGAAACTGACAGATCAACGCTTACCAGAAGTGTTACTGGGGACTCTCGTAGCACAAATTCGAACCTGGAAACCGGATGTCATTCTGTTAGACGAACCCCCATCGGATGACGCCGTTACGAAGTTCATCCACCGAACTCTTCCCGAAGCGGTCGCACAGGCGCGCGATCCATCCAAATTCCCCGAACAGCTCAACGTGGGGCTAACTCCCTGGAACGTTCAAAAGGTGGTGATGGAAAGAGCGATTGGACGTCGCGGTTCGATCTCTCAGAAACCGTTTGAAATCCTGCCACATCTCGAAACGACTCTCGATCTCGCGACACTGCAAGCTGCGTCGCGAATGTTCAAAGATGCAGAAGAATCAGTTGCCGCACGAGGGTACGAAGTTCTCTACACAGCTCCGGAATCTCACCTCTCCAAAGCGAGCATTTTCGGGGATTTAAAAATCAGGATTGATTCCGAAGCCCGTCGCGCTGTGCCCTCATTGAGATCCATCGACCTCGACCGACTCATTGAACAAGCCAAGTATCGCCGCACACTGACTGCGCTGAGTCAGCGGATGATCGACAGTCCAGAACATGGAGCACAACTTCTCGCTCAACTTCGAGAGATGCTCAAGCCACTCACCAACGAACAAGCCGCCCGTCAATTGACGGAAATGGCAATGAAGTACCGAAATCAAGGACAATGGACCCTGGCGGAAGAGACGTATTCGGAGCTCATCATTAACTACCCAGAACAACCGCAATCACTGGAAGCGATGCTGTGGTTAGTGGAATTCTCGACCAGTGCAGAAATGAATTGGCAGCGATTAAGAGCAATGAATGCGAGCAACTCTCACATTCAAAATGACCCTGCGATTGTGCAGGCAAATTTTCAGAAGTCGCTTGAAATTATAGGTCGAAATGCAACTCGGGCGGGTTTCCTCAACGAGATCCAACACCTGCAAGACGGTGTGGAATCAAGCTCAACGGCACTGATCCCCGTCCTTGGAGGTTCACCAGGCGTACTGAACGGCAGCAGCGCAGGCGCGAGTCAGCACGATTTGCAGCTCCGTCGCTGGCACGGAACTGCTTCGAAAATCGTTCACGATCTTTCCGCAGCATACCCACGGTTGTTTGAAGAGGATGAAATGCAGTTTGTCGTTGCTGCATTGCAGCGTCGGCGCAAACAATCACGCCAAGCCGATAAAATTTACGGACGCTACCTGCAACGCCTCAACGACGACGACCCTTGGCACGTCGCAGCAAAAGGTGAAACCTACCTGTTACGACCCGGAGCGCTTTCACCTAAGCCCGTCATTGCATGCCGGACAACGAAAACACCTCCAGTTCTGGACGGTCGCTTGATTGATCCATGCTGGTCTGCAGCCATTGAGTTAAAACTAAGTGAAAATTCAAAGAAAGATATCTTTGTCGGAACTGATCAGGATTTCGGTGGGCGTGTTGATTACGTTGAACCGCAACCAATCGTCATGTTCTGCCGTGACGACAAATATCTGTACGTTTCAGCGCGTGTCCCCAAGAATGACAAAGTGGAGTACGCTGCCACACAACTTGCCGGACGACCGCGCGACGCTGACCTCGGCAAGCATGATTATTTGACGCTTCAGTTCGATGTCGACCGTGATTACGCGACATACTATCGATTCGATGTCGATCAACGCGGATGGACACGCGAATCGTGCTGGGATGCCTGGGGGTACAATCCAGAATGGTTTGTTGCCAGTGTTCAGGATTCAACATCGTGGTCAATTGAAATCGCGATTCCAATTGAAGAACTCCTCCCCACTCCACTCAACCCACAAAATATCTGGGCGCTGGGGGTAACACGCGTCATGCCTGGCGTTGGTGTGCAAAGCTGGACCAGCTCTGGAGGAGAAAAGCCGGTTCCACCGCTGTTTGGTTTTCTGCGATTTGAATAAAAACAACGTGAAGTTTAAAGCTCATTCTTTTGCCACACACTTCAAGTACGCAGCGAAACGTGTGCTTGTTGAATCAAAAAAGACCGCAGTTCGAATCACTTCGAACTGCGGTCTTGTAAGTCAAACCCTCCGCTTGTTTAAGGCAGTCAGGAACTGCTGCGAGAAGGACGGCGATCAGGTCGTGCAAGCACGCACCTATGGTGACCGCGGCCCACGCTATGGGTTGATCCTCTGGCCAAACATGATTGCGAAAGGGTTTGTTTCGATGTCTACTTTGGATCGTCAATTCGACAAACAATCGTTTGCCGCTCACGTGCCGAGACAATCGTTGTTTACTACGATTGTGTCAAGCTGCATATCAAAAAAACGAGTCACCTCACTCAGTGATGTTCAACATCAGGTGTTTTCTGCTGATTCCATTGTTCTGGCGATCTCTGCTGAGTGACTTCATGGAAGGTTGAACAAACACCATCTTCAAAAGCGATTCGCAATCGCCTTCCCCACGCCTGCGGTATCACGTTCGTAGTCATGAATGTGATTCGATACTTCAGCTGACTGTCAGTATTCGACGCTCGATCATCCGACAGATGATCTCGTCAAACACATGGGTGACGAGTTTGCCAATCATTGTGTACGATGCGATACGGATGTGAAGGACAATCAGTGAGCCGTGGTTTCATCCGGTGACTTGAGTTGATGAGCAGTTGCGACAGTTGATGATTGAGTTTTGCATGCTCTACCGTGATCGCGTTGCACTCAGCAAGGCAATCATTTACCCCTCCCCTCCAGGTTCCCAGAGAGAGAATTGATTCCATGCAGAGATTGGAGAAGATGTCCTGGTACAAGAGTAGCCAAGTTGTGCTTTGCTTGCGGGTGTTAGTGATATTGATTTACGCAGGGTCTGCTCCATTAACTGCCGAAGAGGTTGATCAGAAAACATCAGCCGATCGCGTTCACGTGCGGAGCAGTGAACAGGCGAACTTTATCGGGCCATCGGTACAGCGAACGGGTCGCTCTCAGGCGGGTCGGCAGTACCTCGTGAATGGAAACTATCTCACCAGTGGTGTTCCCCTGGAGATGGCAAAACAGCGTTATCCGAAGGGCGTACCGAACCACCTAAAACGAACCGGAGCGGCTGCGTCTATCCCGTTTAACTATAATGTTGTGACCTCGTCGAGCGGGAATTTGATTGTCGTCTCCAACTGTTTACAGTGTCACGCACAGCAAATTGACGGTCAGTTTGTAATGGGTTTGGGGAACACCTTTGTCAACTTTGCCCGAAATATTGGACCGCAGGCTGAAGCCATCGATTTGTTACTTGCCCTACGATATGGAACGGAGTCTGCTCAACGAAGTGATTTCCAACGATTCAAGACGTCCCTCACTGCGGTGGCCCCTTATATTCAAACGAAAGTGCGCGGTGTCCACTCGGCCGACAAGTTGGCGTTCGTGTTGGCGGCTCATCGAGATGGTCGCGATCTTCAATGGCGAACACCAAAAGAAATCCCACAATCACTGCATGGCGAGGCCATCCCGACGGATGTCCCTCCCTGGTGGGTCCTGAAGAAGAAACATGCCATGTTCTATGCAGGCACTG
This sequence comes from Planctomicrobium sp., assembly GCA_030626405.1. Taxonomy (GTDB): domain Bacteria; phylum Planctomycetota; class Planctomycetia; order Planctomycetales; family Planctomycetaceae; genus Thalassoglobus. The sequence goes on along the minus strand of DAOUPA010000085.1, from coordinate 2,521 downwards.
GACGTGGCGACTTTGCGCGAATCATGATGGCTTCCAGCCTGGTAACGCTCAAGGACACAACAGAAGCCAGTGAGATTGATCGTGCTTTCGTTGATGTCCTTGCTTTCCTGAAAACCATAGAACCGCCCCGATATCCAAAACCGATTCATGCCGACTTAGCGGCTCACGGACGTTTGCTGTTTGAAGAACACTGTGCACGATGTCATGGAACCTATGGCGATCAAGAGCGATATCCGAATCTCTTAATTCCAACTGAAGAAGTGGGAACTGACCCATTGCTTGCACAGGCCAATGGAACGACATATCGCTCCTATTTTGAAGCCCATGGCGACAGTTGGTTTGCTCAACCCCCACATGCAGCAAAACTCGTGGTGACCGACGGGTACGTCGCCCCGCCTCTTGATGGCATTTGGATTACGGCTCCGTATCTGCACAACGGTTCCGTCCCAGACCTGATGACCTTGCTGGATAGCCCCAAACGTCCCGCCTCGTGGCGACGCAGTTTTCGCTCGAACGATTACGATTACGACAAGGTGGGTTGGAGGTATGAAATCACCACCCCTCAGCAGGATCATGATGCGTCGGTCTACGATACCACGCGACAGGGGTACGGGAATCAAGGTCATCGTTTCGGTGACGACTTCACTACGGACCAGCGAAAAATGGTCGTGGAGTATCTGAAAACCCTGTGATGCCTGACAAGTTCGCCCTGAAAGTATCAGTACAAAATTTACTTAAAAATGAGATCATGATGCGATTTCAGTCAGTTCAATGTTGGGTAGAGGCAACTTGTGCTCTTGCGCTGAAAAAGTTGTGATTCTGAAAGTGGTCGAATCGATCAGTCCGGAATGCGGGCGGCAATCGCTAGAAATAAACGAGCCTAAACCTCACCTGCCTAAACTTCACCTGAATGTTCAGTGGGCCATGCCAGTTCCAACTGCCCCCCCGGAAGAAACTGCCGACTTCGTGGCAGCAATCATATTGTAGGCATCACTCCGCTGAGATTTCGCGGGGCGCTTAATTCGGCATCGTTGACATTTAGCTCACGTTTCGACTGCTTGTGTTCGCTGCCACGCAATATTAGGATGCGGTATTTCGTAAACACCATTGACGTAATTGGTTGTTAGCCTACACTGCCCGAATCAGATCGGCCTGTGTCGTTGCTTTGGAGGTTTTCTAGTGATTTACCGTTCGACTCAGCTACTTGTAGCAATCATCTCACTAAGTGTTCTCTCGGATGCCACGACCGCATTCGCCAAGGAACCGCCAGAGTTTGAAGCTGAGATTGCTCCGTTGTTGATCAGGCGATGCGTTGAATGCCATCAGGGTCAGAACCCTTCCGGTAGCTTGCTCCTCACAACACGCGAAGGGTTGATGAAGGGTGGCGATTCAGGACCGGTGGTCACACTCAATTCTCCACGCGACAGTTATCTGCTCGAGCGAATCCATGATGGTGACATGCCGCCAGAGAAAAAGGGGCAGCCGCAAAATTTACCAGCATCCGAAATCAAAGTGCTTGAACGCTGGATCGCTGCCGGAGCAACATGGCCGGAGGGACGAACGCTCGATCTGTTCGAGCGAACCAACGAAGTTCGTGGTGGACGAGACTGGTGGTCGCTGCAACCGGTCAAACGACCGGATATTCCGAAGCTGAAATCACATGCTCAACCGGCGAACCCCATCGACGCGTTTATTCTTGCTCGTCTGGAAAACAACCAGATGACCCCGGCTCCTATTGCCAGCAAGCGAATTTTATTGAGACGTTTGTATATCGATCTGACAGGCTTGCCACCGACACAGTTGCAAATCGAAGAGTTTGAGGACAATTCGTCACCTGATGCTCTGGAACAAGTCATCGATGAATTACTGGACTCACCGCAATACGGAGAACGCTGGGGGCGATTCTGGTTGGATGTTGTTCGCTATGCCGACACCAGCGGTTACGAGCGCGATCAGGAAAAACCCTTCGCGTGGAAATACCGTGACTGGGTCGTCAATGCGTTGAATTCAGACATGTCTTTCGACCGTTTCATTATTGAACAACTCGCTGGCGACGAACTTCCTGACCGCAACGAACAATCGGTCATCGCGACCGGGTTTCTCCGATTGGGAACATGGAACGATGAACCGAATGACCCACTTGATTATCAGTATGACCGGCTCGAAGATTTGGTGCATACAACGTCGTCAGCGTTTCTCGGAATGACGGTCAAGTGTGCTCGTTGCCACTCCCACAAGTTTGATCCGATCACCCATGAAGATTACTACCGCATGGCATCTGCTTTCTGGGCTGGTCCGATTACAGCCCGTGATCGCAAACTGCTGGGTGGTCCGAACGTCGATGAACTCGGTTTCGCCGAGGTGCTCGGTTGGACCGATCTTGGACGAAACCCATCGCCGCTGCACGTACTGAAGAATGGAGAACGGGAACAACCACTTCAGGCAGTCACGCCAGCTTCCCTCTCAATGATCCCCAAGTTAGAACGTCTCTTTGATTCCCCACCTGAAGATTCGAAGACGT
>DAOUPA010000228.1 GCA_030626405.1 Planctomicrobium sp. | reverse complement strand
CCAGCGCTTTTGAAGTTTTCAACTCCTCTCGCGGCTCCGTCGAAATCACGATAAAACGACGGCAGACTGACAATACCGACCCGCCCCGGACGCCCGACTCGATCGCCAGCTTCAATGATTTCCCCCTTGACTTCAGACTCTTTGAGTTCAATCTTCTTCCGGGTCAGATCATAGATTCGAGTCTTTCCATCTTCGTCGGATTTCACTTGCAGTCGCACAATCGTGCCTCGAGGACCGCGAATCATGCGAACGACTTCGCTGAGTTTCATTTCGTAAATGTCGACGATATCTCCTTCTGCCTGACCGACACCGATAATTTTATCTTTAACTTTAAGTCGAGCATCATCGGATGCTGCTCCCCCGGGTACGATGGAGGCAACAACGGTGTAACCGTCGTCCGCACGAAGTGCGGCGCCGATTCCATCCAGACTCAAACTCATTTGAATTCGAAAATCTTCCCAGCTTTCAGGGGACATGTAAGACGAATGAGGATCGAAGACACTGGCAAGTGAGGTCAAGTACATTTCTAATTGATCGCCAGTGTCGAGTTGAGAAACCTGAAGTAGCGTATTGCGGTAGCGTTTGTGAAGACGTTTGATCGGGTCGTCATGGTCTTCTTCGTCGCCATCAGATTCTTCCGGATTCTTCTCGGCGTCTTCCTTATTTAACTTCGCTTGAAGCAAATCATACTTCACGCGGCGGCGCCAACGATCATCGAGTTCTTCGGTCGTGACCGCCCACTCGATTTTATCAGCGTCAGTTTCCAGGTCTTCGTCGATCGCAAAGTCATGTTCCGCATCAACCCAGCTGTTTGCCACTTTCATCTGCCGAGTCAGTCGTTCTTTGTAAACTTCAAATGCTTCGTAGGCAAAAGCGGCACTTCCGTCTTTGATTTCGTCGTCCAGGCTGGATCGTCGGGCCTGAAATGCCTGAATGTCAGAGCTGAGGAAGTACAGTTTCTGAGGATCGAGATCCTTCAGGAATCCGTCTAGCAACTCTGCTGAGACCTCATCGTTGATTGCACGGCGACTCAAGTGGTATTGAGGGATCATCTTCGAGACAAGCAGTGTCGTTTCCTGGTCTGCTGGGTCTGCCGAAGAAAGATTTTGAGCAAAAATCGTTGAGAGTCCGAGGACCAACATGCCCACAACTGTGAAGCGCCTAATCCGTGTGAGGTCGAGTGAAGACATATGATTCGCCTGTAGAATTGCGACTATTTGTGCGTTTGATGCGTTCCGTCCGTAGAACGCGCCGCAGAAATCCTATCCCATCACTCGATTTCCAGCAAGACGCGGTTTTTCGGAATTGAGAATCTAGCGAAGATTCCTCAAAATCGTTGCCGAGAGCCGAGAGGCTCTTTTTCCGGGGCAAACCCTCGTTTCAACTCTTAAATCACCGGTAAAGAGGGCAATCGAACGCAGGCATTGCCTAGACAGCATTGCATGGAAAAAATCTGACAAGGCACTACGATTTTGGTTTTCCTTGTTGTAACCGCTCTTCAATCCAGAGATTTAGCAGTGTTTTCCCGGAAGTTTTGAGCTGATTCAACAATGCTGAGAATCGATCTTGATCGAGACTGCGTTCGTATGCTTTCAAGACAGCAACGGCTTTTCCTGAATCCAGCACTTTCGCCAATGCCGGTATGAGTCCTTCACTAATGTTAAAGCTGCGACTTCTGTCAATGTCTGAACAGACACCGATCACTCCAGCGATGTCTTCACCAAAGAGGTCTCGCATGGCAATGATCGCATCGTGAATACTTTTTTCTTTCGGAAGGTTTGGAGATTCCCAATTGTATGGTGGATTCCATTCCATCATCGGACTCAGCAAATCGATGTGAGTGAGACAGAGAACCACTGGAGCAGGCTTGAGTTCGGGGTGAGATTGGGCATGTAATTGAAGTTCGTGAATCAACTCGACATCAGCTGCTTTTCCAGGTGAGTGTGCGTCGGTCACTAACAAGACGACGTCCGCTTCTTCGATTGCTCTCTCCAGTTCATTGAGTTCCGCTTTTGTCGCCCCGGCATCGGCATATCCAGGGGTGTCCAGGAGCGTGATTGTTTCTTGAGTGCCTGGGATCGGAAATTGATGCCGACTAATCGATGTCGTTGAAGGCAGGACATCCGTAACGGCTTCTCGTTTCCCAATGAGTGCGTTCACAATACTCGATTTCCCGGACTTCACTTGACCAACAATCGCAACAGTCACCGATTTCGTTTTTACCCCTGGAGAAGTTTGCGACGACGGATTCATCTTCTCATCGGTGAGTTGTCCGAAGGTCGCTCGGTACCGTTCAGCTCCGCGACGTAGTCGACCGCTGTTCATTTCAATTAGGTAGAAGCCGACTTGTCGAATGAATCGCAGGTAGACAGCGGCCAGAAATTCGCCTCGTAGTTCATCAGCAATCGGTTGTAGAGTCAGTTTCGACGAGAAAAACTTTGCCACATTAAGTGGATTGATCACCATGCTCGCCAGCCAACCAGCATCGCTGGCACGCTTCACCCATTTCGGGGCTTTGCCAAGAAGCTTCCATTGTTCGATCGTCACGAGATGGCTACCAGGCACAGAATCCTGGAACCATTCTTCAAAATCTTCCACAGCCAATCGAATTGCCGCCAGAACTTCCAGGACAGTCAATGAAGAATAAAGTTCTTTGGAATTCGGGTGATAATGCTGAGCCAGAGCATGAGCTAACTCCTGTGATTTTTGCCAATAGACTTGAATGTCGGTGAGTTCATCAGGCGCGAGTTGGTCGACATCTTGTTGAAACTGCATCACAATTTCTGTTGCAGCTTTGTCCTGCGGGGTCCAGTGTTCCGGCAATTGCCCAACTTCTGGTTGAATCCGCTGTGGCCTCCAAAGACTCGCAATCACATATGTCAGCACCCAACAACCTGGAATAATCCACCACGTCCAGCGGAAGAGGCCTGTTTCCCAAAGTGCATACGCACCAAATCCCACGTAAACCAGGACCGGTAGTGTAAAAAGGATTCCAATAATGATTGATCGTTTCGAGATCACACTCGCAGCACTTTTTGAGGTTCGATTAAATAGACTCTTCGCGCTACACAACACTTGCTAAACTCACAGGCGAGATTCAGGTGAAATCATAACGGAGAAAGGCTCGTGACAACAGAAGTCGCAACATTCGGAAGTGGATGTTTTTGGTGTTCGGAAGCGGTCTACCAAAGTGTGGACGGCGTTAAGAAGGTCACATCGGGGTATATGGGCGGAAACATTTTGAATCCTACCTACGAGCAAATTTGCACAGGCAACACCGGTCACGCCGAAGTGATTCAGGTTGAATACGACTCCGAAGTCATCACATTTTCAGAACTTGTGCAGCGATTCTTTCAGTCACATGACCCCACGACCCTGAACAGACAAGGACACGATGTGGGAACACAGTACCGCTCCGTGGTCTTTGCCCATTCAGATGAACAGCAGGGAATAACAGAGATGTTCATTGCGAAACTCGACGCTGCTGGCCTTTTCGCCTCACCCATTGTGACTCATATTGAGCCAGCACAGGCATTCTATCCGGCGGAAGATTACCATCAGGATTTCTATGCTCGAAACAACACGCACCCGTATTGCGCAAATGTCATCAGACCGAAACTTGCAAAATTAGATTGACGCGAAGCTTGCCGCTCACTTGAAGCGAGCGGCGAAAGGATCGCACTATTCCTTCTCACATTTTCTCGTTCAACACTTTAACGAAACTCCCATGACGGCGATTCTCGGTCTTTCCGCATTCTACCATGATTCGGCAGCCGCACTTGTTGTGGATGGCAAGATCGTGGCGGCTGCGCAGGAGGAACGGTTCACTCGCAAGAAGCATGACGAACGCTTCCCGAAACATGCGGTTGACTACTGTCTGTCGGAGGCTGGAATTTCTGCTGCAGATCTCGACTACGTCGGTTTTTACGACAAACCTCTCCTGAAGTTTGATCGATTGCTGCAAACGTATCTGGCATATGCTCCGCAGGGGTTTTGGTCATTCTCCAAAGCGATTCCGCAATGGATGAAGCAGAAAATCCATTTGCCGCGAGAGATGCGAAAAGGGCTCGGCGGAAAATACAAGAAGCGTTTTGTCTTCACTGAGCATCACGAATCGCACGCCGCGAGTGCTTTCTTTCCATCTCCTTTTGAAGAGGCGGCAATCCTGACCGTGGATGGTGTCGGCGAATGGGCAACGGCAAGCTTCGGCACAGGCCGAGACAACCGCATTGAACTGTCGCACCAGCTTCGTTTTCCGCATTCACTCGGAATGCTCTACACCGCCTTCACTTACTACTGCGGCTTCAAAGTCAATTCCGGCGAATACAAGCTCATGGGGTTGGCCCCATATGGGGAACCGACATTTGCAGACGCAATCCGGAATCAACTTCTCGATATCAAAAGCGATGGCTCATTCCGCATGGACATGAGCTACTTCAACTATTGTCAGGGGCTCACGATGACCTCGGCAAAATTTCATCGTCTGTTCGGAGGACCACCACGCAAGTCGGAATCAAAACTGACGCAGCGCGAAATGGACCTCGCTGCTTCCGTCCAGCTTGTCACGGAAGAAATCATGTTGAAGATGGCAGTCCACGTTCAGCAAACGACAGAGATGAAGAACCTCTGCCTGGCCGGTGGTGTTGCCTTGAACTGCGTTGCCAATGGTCGACTCCTTCGTGAGGGACCGTTTGAAAACATCTGGATTCAACCTGCCGCTGGCGATGCGGGTGGAGCGCTCGGTACCGCGCTCTTCATCTGGCACCAATTGCTCGGTCGAGAGCGAATTGTCGACTCTGTCCAACCGCAAGGTGGTTCTTCTCTCGGTCCAAAGTTTGAGCATTCGGACACGACCGCTTTCTTAAAGCAGCAAGCAGCCGTCTTCGAAATCGCTGCCGATCAAGGTGAACTCTGCCAGCGGGTTGCCTCACTCATCGCGGATGGAAACGTCATTGGCTGGATGCAAGGCCGAATGGAATTTGGCCCACGTGCATTGGGAAATCGCAGCATTCTGGGTGACCCTCGTAATCGAGACATGCAGTCGAAGATGAATTTGAAGATCAAGTTTCGTGAGTCGTTCAGGCCATTTGCCCCATCAGTGATGCAAGAGAAAGCGGCAAGCTACTTCGAGATCCAGCCGCATCAGAGCAGCCCATACATGCTGCTCGTCGCTGATGTTCTGGCAGAGAAACTGATCGCTCTTAACAACTCGGATGCAACCGGTCTCGACCTGTTAAAACAGATTCGATCCGAGATCCCGGCAGTCACGCACGTGGACAATTCCGCGCGTCTGCAAACGGTCGATGCCGAGCGGAATCCGCTGTACCATCAACTCATCTCTGCATTCGAAGAACAGACCGGTTGCCCGTTACTGATCAACACCAGCTTCAACATTCGCGGCGAACCGATTGTCTGCACACCTGAAGATGCTTACCGTTGTTTCATGGGAACCGACATGGATGTCCTCGTGATTGGGAATGTGATCTTACTCAAGGCACAACAACCGCAGAGAAAGGAACACCTCGCCGATGCCTATCTCGCACAATTTGAACTCGATTAATAAACAACAAAAGTAGGCTGGGTCTCGACCCAGTAATTTCAAAACCAACTTTCATTGCAGAACTAGATGCGATAAAAGCCCCGCTTTGTCAACGACACCACACCAAACCTTGAACAATACCCACATGAAACTTTCCGACACAATTGGTGATCCATCCGAGAAGGACCTTCGCATCTTCGCCGGCTTGCAGGTCGTCTTTTTTAGTTTTGTTGCGTATGTGCTATCAAAAAAAGGCGTTTCGATTTCGGTTGTCAGTCTGGTGGTTTCTGTTTCAGTTATCGTTGGCGTGATGGGAATATCGCGACCAATGTGGATTCGTCCAATTTATGTTGTCTGGATGGTTGCCGTTTTCCCGATTGGCTGGACGGTCTCGCATCTGATGATGGCGGTCGTATACTATCTGGTGGTCACGCCCATTGGTTTGTGGCGAACGCGACAGGCGGGCGATCCGCTCACGCGAAAATTTGACGCAGACGCAGCAACATACTGGGAAGAACGAGACGCAAACAAACCACCGGAGAGTTACTTCCGACAGTTTTGAGAAGCATACTGTTGGCGATCGAAGAGAGTCGACGAAGAGCATCTAACAATGAATGACACACCCACATCGGAATCAAAACCAGAGCAACCACTCGCGGAGAGCGATGAGGTAAAATCATTTGAAGAAGCCGCAACCGAAGGGCAGGTCGGTCTCGTTGAAGAATTCATCTGGTTCCTGCGCGAGAACAAAGCCTGGTGGCTCGTTCCGATTTTACTCGCTCTGGCTTTGATCGGTGTCGCCGTCTGGCTCAGCAGTTCCGCCGCTGCTCCGTTTATCTACCCGTTGTTTTAAGGTCGTCGCCGGTAGTAGCGCGTAGGCTGGGACTCGTCCCAGCATTTCGGAATCTTTTGTATCACTCAAAGAGTGATGATGTTCCCAGCCCTTTGCTGGCGTTCTCGCCGAAGATGAACTTGGGCAATTTCATGGTTTTGAGAATCGACTCCACACGCTGGGTCATTTGTTCGTCAATGGCAACCTGGGCAGATTGCCCAGGTTTCAGACGAACCAGAAGACGGTCGAGATTGCCTGCGCGCCGCGATGACTTCCAAATTTCCTTGCCTTCTGATGTGTAGACAAAATCAATCGTGATTGTTTTGCGCGTCACCGTTTCAGACACGGAACGATCACCAATTTTTGAGAGTGTCGCCGACCCTTCAGGTTTCATTGCAATCGAAACTCTCAGAGTGATTGCGGCATTCTCAGCCACTTTCGACTCCGCCGCTTGCAGTTGCTTGGTCAGCGATTCGGTGGCTGACCCGTCAATTGTTTTGAGCAGCGCGTCCGAAGCAACATGTACGACCAGTTTCACTGAGTCGCCTGGCTTGAGCATTGCCTGATCGGCGAGACGGTTCGGGTCCAGTTTCGTTGCAACTTTCTTGCCTGGAATATCGACCGTGCGAATGGCTGGACGGTTCCCTGTGAGATGAATAAAACTAAGTTGTTCGGCAACTTGATTTCGCGGAAGCAGAACCTTGTCGGTGTTGTAACTCCAAACGACCGATTGCAACGGTCGATTCACAAGCTGAGCCCCGTTGAGCAGGAGATTATCTGGCCCAGTCCAGGCAATTGTACTCGCCGCCACAGGAACCGAAAATTCTTCCAGAACCTGCCCAACTTCCATATCAATGATTTGAATCGTCTTGTTGGCCTCAGAATCCAAAGAGACTGCTAGCAGGCTTCCGTTCGGGTGATATGCGATGGATTTGGCATTGCCTGTGAGTTCAACTGTTCCCAGCCCATCACCGGTTTGACTGTCAAAAACTGCCATCCCCTTTGCTCCCAGAATGCCCCCTCGAATCACTGTTACCAGTTTTCCACCAGGGGAAACTGTGAAGTCGGTCACTTCATCAAGTTTCCAGACAGCTTCAACATTCGGAAGTTTCCAGATCACCAGCTTGTAGTTCGTGTTGAGAGTAGCAACATGTTCTGAGTCGAGAAATTCGACTCGTTTGAGTTCTCGATGTTTTTCATTGGATTCAGATCGGAACGGGCGCCAGCCGACGACATGCCGCCCATCACCCTCCACTTCATAAACATCCAGCCGCCCATTGGTACGGTGCTGCTCAAGGACGACAAGATTTCCATCTGGTGAAACACCTTGAAGTTGGGCAGAGAACGGAACTCGAAATTTCGCGAGTTGCTGACCATCAGCACTGTAGGTCAGCAGTTCCGTTTCCTTTGCGACTGGTTGGGGTTTCTTTAACTCCAACCCTCTATCTGCGTAGATTTTTTTATCGCGTTCGTAAGAGAGGATTTGAGGTTCATTGAGGTTTTCATCGATGCCAGACCTGACTGCAATGATCGGGCTCTCAGAACGAGACAAGGCGATGTCGCGCACCGTTCCTGCTGCAGAAATCTTGATCGATGCAGGCAACGGTTTCGTTTGTAACGGATCGATCTGAGCGGTCCATTGCTTGATCGCCAGAGCATCGGCAGCCTTGCCTGGATCGCTCGGCGAGAGCGGAGGCATGCTGGCGTCGCTGGTAAACCCACCAGCGGCAGCAGACTTCGCACCAGCGAGGAGTTCTTCCTGAGAGAACGTCATTTGTTCCAGTCGTGGATCGCCTTCATCAGTCGTTGCCGCCAGGACCCAGTTCGAACCCATCACTTTTCGCGATGGAACAAGGTCAACGCTTTTCTGTTTCGGGAAACTGTAGATCAACTGTCCGGCGGCAACATCAAGGATCCCCAGGGAGTGAACAAGCCAGCGATCTCCGCCGGGCAAGGACTCCAAAGTGTGCGATTTATAGACCGGTTTGAGTTGTTCCTTGAGCCGAGGTTCAATCTCCACATCGGCAGTCGCTTTGCCAGTTTTGAGATCCCAAACAAGCATCTTCGAATACTTACGAGCCGGGGCTGCGTAAATATCAATTCCATAGACAGCTGCGAGTTGCGTTCCGTCTCGCGAAAACCCCAAAGCTTCAATTTCTGAAACTTTCACCTTGCCTTCTGGAGTGAATGATCCGGAAAGTTGCCCGGTATGCAAGTCGTAGATATCGATTCGCTTTGTCAGAAATTGACCGTCCACAGCAACGTATCGTCCACCAGGGCTGAAACAGTGTCCGTAATCGGGGTTGAACTTATCGTCCCCTTTGATGGTCTGGAAAAGTTGCCCTGACGGCAATTCCCAGACCATGATCCCCTTATGGACGTTTGATAACGCTACGAGTCGATTCTTCCAGATTGCCAATGTGGAAACTTGAAAGGGCGAAGACTCCGATGTGGAAATGACCCCCAAGGATTTCTTTTCCTGAAGATCAAAAACTTCAATCTTCTTGGCCCCGGCAAGCGTCACCGCGAAGTAAGAGCCATCGTCTGCGAGCGCCGCGATTGGGGACGAACTCGGCGATGGTGCCTCCCCGACTTCTCGTCCAGTGACGACATCGTGAACGACGTACTTCCCTTTACTCCCAGACCCTGAGCGAACTGCAATCACCGAACTGGGAGAAACCGGGAAGACCAGACCGTAACTGCGCAAGCTCTCTTTCGGAATCTTGATTCGGAGGCGTTTGCCTGCCTCAAATTCAACAGCATTCTGAGGGGGATCAGGTTCGACCGACCATGATGCCGACCTGGTGAACGTTAATCCGCCTTGATTTGACGTCGTTTGATTTCCTGATCCACTGGCTGGAGTAGATGGTTTCCCGAAGGAGGACTTCACAGGGGGAGTTGTCGTTCCAGCAGTCTCAGTAGACGTGCTCGTACCTTGAGGCAATGAACCTGGCGTTTCAGTCGTCGAGTCGCTTTCTGGTGCTGCTAGCGTGGTTTCTCCATTTGCGTTGCCCTCTTCCGCAATCTGCTGCTGGTTTGCGTCACCACCGGCGTTCATGTTGATGACGAAAAAGAGGCCGACAGCTAGAACGAGAAGGCCAGCTACCACGCCGACAATCAGCCCGACATTCGCAGACTGTTGTTTCTTCTTTGATTTTTTCCCTCGACCACGCCGGACTTGGATTCGTGAATTACAGAACTTGCACCGTCCGTTCTTACCGGCCAGATGGTCAGGGAATCGATTACGGGTTCCACACTCTGGACACTCTACAGGAATCGGCATCATCAACTCCAGAAACGGCAACTAAGCAGGGACTTACTGAGACTGACGAATGTCAGCGATCTTTATTAATGAATGTTGGCAACTCGCACGTGATACTGCAAGTGTTCACTTTAATGCCGAGCTAATTTCGGGCAGTGGAGTTGTTTCTGTTCCGTCCGGACTCATCGCCGCCGCACTGACAAAAGTTCGGCAGGATATGGAACAAGATACATTCGGATCCAGATCAGGGAAAATCCGAAGTGAGGTTTCTCGCTTGCCAACAAACAGTCGCTCTGTCCCTCATCACCACCATGTCGAACAAGTAGCAACAGACCTTCAAGGCGTGGACGCTCTACTCTCAATTCCGCTCTGTGCTGGTGGAGAAAATGTCAAACGCACTGATGAAGTCGTGATTCATCAATGCGAACACTGCGGAACCAGCACTTAACGGAGGCGAAAACCGGGTGGCCGCAGTTGATCTTGCATTAATAAACGCGCAGGCCACTTGGGTGGCCTAGATTCTTTTACCTGTGCTGACGAAGTCGGTGGGAGGCTGCAAGTAGAAAGATGTTTTACCTGCCGACTCCGACGGCTGCGCCGACCGGAAAGAAAAAATTTTGGGGCCACCCAAGTGGACTGCGCGGCATTCGGAGATTGACGATGTGTTGAATGAGAGATAGGCTGCTTCAATAATGAAAAGAGTCAGGCTTCACGTTGATGAACAAGCAAAGAGTCTCCAAAACATGAAAACAATTGCAATCATTGGTGGCGGTTTTTGCGGAACGATGGTGGCTGTCAACCTCGCTCGGTTGTCCGATCAACCTCTGCGAGTTGTGGTCATCAACTCGAAACGACCGCTTGGGCGCGGGACGGCGTATGGAACGGCTCGCTCTGAACACCTGCTGAATGTCGCCGCGCGGAACATGTCTGCCTTTCCAGATCTGCCTTTGCACTTCCTCGATTGGCTGCGATCACGCAGCGAATACACCAACACGCCTGACGCAGAACTCCGTGAAATGTTTGCGCCGCGGCGTGTCTATGGGGATT
>DAOUPA010000437.1 GCA_030626405.1 Planctomicrobium sp. | reverse complement strand
GTGTGGGTAGGCAAGGATTCGAAAGCATACCCTATCAGTGCTTTCTCAGCCGAGACTCCGCAGATTCGAGAAGAAATCGGTGGGAAATCTTTCACTGTGAAATTCGATCCAGTGAGCCGCAGCCTACGCGTTGTCGATGCGGATGAAGGCGTTGAGTGGATGTACTCGTTCTGGTTCGCATGGGCAGCGTTTCGACCAGAGACGGCTTTCTTTGAAGGCGATTCCCCAAAATAAGTAAAAGAACTTTGCAACCGATTCGAGCGCAAGGCTCTGGAGGGCGAAATTCACAACGGTGACATTGTTGTTAAGTTTCTGCACACACGACTCAGTTCTGTTTTCACCGGAGATGACATTGATGAACCGTTTTAAATTTTCTTTTTCTTACCGTTCACTGTTTGTGGGTTTGATGCTTCTCGTCGCAGGAGTGATCATTGGATCGTCGGACTCTTCAGCTCAGCAGAATGCGAGTGAAGAGAAAACGCCTGATCGTCTCGCAATCGTTTGGACAAGTGGAGATCCAGAGGTCGCTCACCGCATGGTGTTAATGTACAGTCATGTCGCCAAGACTGCAGGTTGGTTCGATGAAGTTCGCGTTATTGTCTGGGGGCCAAGCTCTCGGCTTTTGGCGGGGGACAAGGACCTGCAGGCGAAGCTCAAGAAAATGCAGGCAGATGGCGTTATCCTGCAAGCTTGCGTCGTCTGTGCCGATTCGTATGGCGTGTCCGATCAGCTCCGAGAACTCGGACTCGAAGTCAAAGGCATGGGAGGTCCGCTCTCCGATTTCATCAAGGACGACACGATCAACGTCGTGACGTTTTGAAACTGAACAGGATTGCATGATGCTGAACGCCTTTTGAACAATGATCACTCAGTCGTTGCTTGCGGTCTGAAATCTACGACGATTGCGGAATGATCAATGCTCGCGACAACAGTTGCCGCAACATTTAGCCATTGGGCGCATCCATCCAGAATGAAGCTGTCTGCGCTCACAACGGTTTCAGGTCGATTCACCAGAGTTTGGTCTGGGTCTGGATCGAGTTGAACCGTCCAGTCCCAGGCATTTTCTCTGGCAACGTTTTCAATAACTTTTTTGAGTCGACCACTATTAGAGACAGGTTGATCGAGTAACCAAACAACTGAACTCAAGCCCCATGTGCTGAATTGCAGCCCCAGTAATTCAAGAGCAGGCTTTGTTTCTTCGACCTTTCGGTAACTGCCGTGCATGCTCGCCATATCGCGAAGACACCCATCGCGTCCGAGCAACAAAATTCCACCAGAGAGTGCCGCTTCAATCGTTGTGAGAAGATTGAAACCATCGATCCAGACCGTTTCCCCGGCGACTTGAGATGCCTGCTTCATTTTTTTGCTTCGATTGAAGCAGTCTTTCTCTGCAACACTTGATCTTTGAACCGCCTGACGCTGCCGGCTTTTCAATTCAAAACGATCACCAACAAGTTTCATTGATGATTTCACGGCGTAACCACGCGTGAGTAACCAACTCAAATGTGTGGCTGCCTCGTGAAGAAGGTGATACTGTCGTTCGTCGAACAATTCGCTGTCTTCAGGATGCCGCCCACGATGGCTCCGCTGGTCTGCCATATTGCTTCACCCTTCACGTTCACCAAAAGAAAAAGCCGCCCAACATCGTTGGACGGCCTCGGGGGGAATTCGAAACGTGCGGCGTTTAGGCTGCACGTTGTTGTTTGCGGTTTGAGCCAGGACCGCCGCGTGGTGGATATCCGTAATCTCTAAGTTTTCCAGAGAGTGTACGAATGCCGATTTGAAGTGCCTTGGCCGTCAATTCACGATTTCCACCGAAGCGATTAAACGTTGCTTCGATGAGCTTGCGTTCCATTTCTCTGAGCGTCAAGCCGGGAGCTTCGGTCGCATCTTCTTTTTGTTCCAACCAAGGCTGAATTTCTTCTCCCGTAATGACAGAGTCACCTGCCAGAGAGCAACAACGGTTGATCACGTTTTCCAGTTCGCGAACGTTTCCAGGCCAATCGTGGCTTTCAAGGCGAGTGAGTGCTTCATCAGAAAGTCGTCGGAGATGCTGACCTTCGCGGACGCAGCACTGTTGAACAAAATGTTCGGCAAGACCAGGAAGGTCATCCAGGCGAGTCCGCAAAGCTGCGACATGAATCACATTTCGTTCGATTAGATTCAGGAGCCGCGTTTCAAATTTTCCTTCGGTACAAAGCTGACGCAAATTCGTGGTCGTCGTCGCGATGATGCGTGTCCGCAGCGGAATGAACGTATCCCCCTGTCGGTAAGCACTGTTGCGAATCACTTCAGCAATTTGAATTTGAAGCGGAATCGTCAGTGCTTCAATATCTTCAAAAACCAATGTGCCTTCACTGGCAGCGGCGAATCGTCCTTCGGTTTCACCATCGCCAAAGAGTTCTTTTTCAATGGCTGCCGATGTCAGCAAGTTACATCGAATCGTCAGCAGCGGCTGTGCAGGACCGAATCGTGTCAGGTGAATGGCACGGGCGGCTTCTGATTTCCCACAGCCAGGTTCGCCAATCACAAGGATCGGTTGGTCGTGTTCGGCAGCCGTGTGGATTTGTGCTCGCAGATCGCGAGTCTGCTGACTCATTCCGACCAAACCGTCGAACATTCGTCCTTCGAGTTTTTGTTTGAGTTCCAGATTTTCGGAGATCAATTGTGCTCGACCGACCGCAGAGAACAGAGCGCGACCAATGCGTTCTGGTGTCAGTGGTGGGTCAACAACTTCGCACGAAACCGTGCGAGGCACAACGAGGCGTTGCCCAATCGATGGCAGCAGTATGAACTGCGTTGGGCGGTCGGCTCTGCGGGTGTCGGCGTCGAGCCGTTCGATTTCTTCTATCGATTCTGGCTCGTCGATCACCGCTGCTGCGATGTTTTCGCTCATCAAGAGCGTTCGCAGCTCTTCAAGATTTGAGACAGGGATCGATTCATAACCGTTGCGTCGAATTGCGAGCTCTAGATGTTGCTGAGCAGCAGCATCCTTTGCACACGCAGCGACTTTTCCGGTCGGACGTATCGTGGCGGGGGGGATGGAAACAGACATGAGATTCCTGTCTGCGCAACTAACAACGTTTCCCGCAGAGTGGATTGGTGTGTGAGAAGCACACCTTCTGCGTGTCACAATCGTCAGTGCGTATGGTGAATGAGTGGGGAAATGAAAGTGAGGAGAAGTGAGAGAGGAGAGACATTTAATAATTCGAATCGGCAATTTCAGTCAAGACGTGTCAAATGTTTTTTCGGCGGATTCTGCAAGGATGCAATTTTTGCATTTTCTGGTTCCAGCTCAGTGATTTGATTGAGTTAATGGTCCGGTAGGTCGTATCAGTTTCGACGTTGTCCTTTGGTAATGACGCACCAGACAGTCTCAGAGCATGGTGAAGCGGAGCCAATAGCGTGTTTGGGACAGACCAACCGTAGAACACCTACGGACGGCAGTGAACCAGAGGCAAGCCTGTACCCCGACTTACTTGCTTTGCTTGTCAGGCTGGCGGTTGGTGCATCTGAATTTTTACAAATTTGGGTCAATATCCATTCAATGACATTGGAGGACGTCATCACTGAAATCTCTGAGACTCAATCATTGAACCATGACGTGACGAATAGGTCCTCTCTTATAACAGTACAAATCGCCTCACAACTGAAAAATGAACGCATTGATTGACCATACCCTGTGATTCCGGTCCAATGTGTCTTGGAAATTCGAATTCTAAGGCTCGATGGAGCCGTTGTTGTTTGAGGAGACTGACGATGAAATATGGTTTGAACTTGCTGCTTTGGACGTCCAGTGTGGATGAGTCGATCTTTCCGACTCTCGAAAAGATCAAGGAGTGGGGCTACGACGGTGTTGAACTGCCTGTCTTTGAAATGGAAGAGGCTGCTTACAAGAAAATTGGGGCGAAGCTGGATGAACTTGGCTTTGGTCGAACTGCTGTGACCGTTTGTACGCCGGAAGAGAATCCAATTTCCGAAGATGCCGCGATTCGTCAGGCAGGCATTGACCGTCTCAAAAAAGCGATTGATATGTGTGCTGCTTCTGGTTGCACTCATTTACTTGGACCGATTCACTCAGCGCTTGGACATTTCGTCGGTCGTGGTCGGACTGAAGAGGAATGGAAGTGGGGCCAGGAAAGTCTCGCCAAGGCTGCCGATCACGCACAGGCAAACGATGTGACTCTCGTTGTTGAATACCTGAACCGATTCGAGTGTTACTTCCTCAACTGTGCGGAAGATACCGCTCGGTTTACTCGTGAAGTGAATCATCCGAATCTGAAAATGATGTACGATACGTTCCACGCGAACATCGAAGAGAAATCCCCATCGGCAGCGATTAAGGTCTGTGCCGATCAAATGGTGCATGTCCATATCTCCGAAAATGACCGTTCGACCCCAGGAGAAGGAGGCGTGAACTGGGACGATAACTGGTCGGCTTTGAAAGAGATCAATTACGACGGCTGGTTGATGATCGAAGCCTTCGGCCTCGCCCTGCCAGAACTCGCAGCGGCAACTTGTATCTGGAGAAAGATGTTCCCCTCGGAAGAACACCTCGCCACGGAAGGTCTGAAGTTCATGAAAGCAAACATGGAAGGCTGAGGTTAAGTGACGGTAGCATTGCCGCACACCTCGGTGTGCGGCAAAAGCGAATTCAAAAAGAGTCAGTTCACATCGATGACGCAACTTGGCAAAGTCTATCTGGTTGGTGCCGGTCCTGGTGACCCTGGGCTGTTGACACTTAAGGGCAAACGCTGCCTCGAAGAGGCGGACCTTGTTTTGTACGACGGTCTCGCGAATCCCCTGTTACTGCGGTATACGCATGCCAAAGCGGAACGGACCAGCCGGGCCGATTCCGATGGCAAGCGTACGCTTGATCAGGCGGAGATCAATCAACGTCTCGTGGAGGCTGGACTTGCTGGCAAGATCGTCGTACGTCTCAAAGGTGGCGATCCGTTTATCTTTGGTCGTGGAAGCGAAGAAGCAAAGGCTCTCGCGGATGCTGGCGTGCCTTACGAAGTGGTCCCTGGGATTACGGCAGCGACGGCTGCTTCTGAATATGCTGGAATCTCACTAACGCATCGTGAACATGCTTCAGCAGTCGCATTTGTGACCGGGCACGAAGATCCGACGAAACCTGATTCGGCTCTGGATTATCAGCAACTGGCAAAATTCCCCGGGACGCTTGTTTTCTACATGGGATTGCATCGACTGCCGACGATTGCCGCATCTCTCATAGAAAATGGAAAATCGAACCAGACGCCAGTCGCTGTCATTTCGCGAGGAAGCACGCCTCTGCAAAGAACAGTCACTGGCGTGCTGGAGGACATTCCACAACTCGTCAAAGAGGCAAGCCTTCGCCCACCCTCGCTGATTATTGTGGGAGAGTGCGTCAGTCAACGTGATGAAATCAACTGGTTCGAATCGCTTCCGCTGGCTAGAATGACGATTGGTATCACTCGTCCGGATGATCAGGCGGACAACGCGATTGAACTCGCACACGCTCTCGGCGCACGGCCTTTGCTGATGCCAACGATTGAAATCCATCCGATTGATGATTGGGCAGAAGTTGATGCCGCGATCCGTTCAATTCAGGACTATGACTGGATCACGTTCACGAGCGTCAACGGAGTTGATGCGTTTCTGGGGCGGTTGTGGGATTTAAGATTCGACAATCGAATTCTCTCCAACACAAAACTTGCCTGTATTGGACCAGCCACGGCAGAGCGACTGAAAATGTATTCATTGCGTGCAGACGTTGTTCCGGAAGTTTACCGAGGGGAAGAACTCGC
>DAOUPA010000209.1 GCA_030626405.1 Planctomicrobium sp. | reverse complement strand
CTGATGCCTTCAAGGCGATCCATGGTCAGGACGCGGCGGGAAGACAATTCCGGGTACGGAGTCGGGATGCAAATGTCGTCTTGATTTTCAAAGTTCCGAATGAAAGTTTGCAGGCTGCGTTGCTCGCGTGTGAAGTCCAATTCAGCCAAAAGAGTGCGACTGAATTCTGCTGTTGTGTCTACGGGCCGAAACTGACGTAACTCCGATGAATATTGCTCTGCCAATTGTGCCAGCTGCTGCATGATTTCGAGATCATTCCGGATACGGTCTTCGATCCCGGGATGTTGGACTTTGACGACCACTCTGCGACCATCTCTAAGAGTCGCTGCATGTACCTGGCCGATCGAAGCTGATGCGAACGCGCGATCATCGAATTCACAATAAAGGTTCTCGGGAGCATCGCCGAGTTCGCTTGCAATAAGTTCACGCACAGACTCCGGGGAGTCCGCAGGAGTATTGGATTGCAGTTTCTGTAGCTCGTCGCTTAACTCCGGTCCGACGAGATCCGGTCGAGTGCTGAGAATTTGGCCGAGCTTGATAAACGTTGTTCCGAGTTCAGTGAGCGCCATTCGGATTCGAACATCTACACTGAGATCACCCAGGCGGTTGCCATCTGAATCGCGAAAGAGTCCCTGTATCCACTCGATGCGCACGTTCTCCATCCACGGTGCGAGTCCGTACTTCGCCAAGATGGCGAGAACATCTTTAAAGCGACCGGTGTTCCGAGCCAATTGAGGCAACGATGTCAGGTCCATGAATGAGCGTGCTCCGTGTTGTCGATGAACCGAAGTTCCAGCTTAAAGGCTTTTGCGAATTCGATCAAAACTGTTCATGATTTCCTCGGCAACTAGTTTGAGTGACGCGGTGACATCTTCCACCGACTCTGAAACAGCTTGCTTGACTGGGTCGTAGCCTCTTGAAATCTCGTCAAGTTTGTCAGTGGCACGCTTCCATTCATCTTTCACTTCCGTCGATCCAAGATGGACCTTGACCGCCAATTCATCGCGATGTTGCTTGAGAGTACTGATAAGTTCGTCAGTGGGGCTCTTCTTGTCGGTCATCAGGTTCTCCTTGTGAGTGAAATGTCGGACGCCCGGCAGCGCTGCCAGCACGCTTCAATAGTGTAGCATTCAAACTGTGTATTCTATGATGCTCAACAACGTTCGCCAAGCATCATTCAGCTCTGTGAGGTAATGACAAACTCAACTTATGTTGCTGATTCTCCATCGACTTCCGTCGGCACAGGCAAGTTCTTAGCCATCAAGCCAAGCATCACAAGTGACCAACCATTGAAAATCATATCGATGCCGACGAACAACCCGATCACCCACAACCCCGACAATGGCCACTGACGCCAGATTGCCATCCCCAACATCAGGTTGACGCCACCATGAAGCACCAGCCAACCCCAGTTCTGGTATCGAACAACCAAGGCAATGACGACCCGAAAGATTCCACCGAATATCAAAAACATGGCGATGAGAAGCGTCAGGGTGGCAGCAGTTGCACCTGGATTGCCTACGATCATGAAGCCAACAACCACATACAACAATCCCGTCAACAGATCGATGAAAAAACCACTCCAACCTTTACAACTAAAGGCGTGGATGGCCTCGAGAACGCCACCCGTAATCATCAGCCAACCCAATAGAATCATCGAAAATACGGTCATCATGATGGACGAACCAAGAGCGACTGTGCCGCCGATGATTAACAAGATGCCAAGGGCTAAAAACCAGCCCCACTTCTTTTTGAGTTCATCGAGTCCCACGGTCGCTAAACTTGCCACGGTCAAATTGCTTGCAGATGACATCAGTCGCCCTTACTTTAGAATGAATGCACAGATCCCCGTTCAGGCAGAAAAAAACTGTCCCACCAGAGAATGCTTTGTGCCGCACGAAGTGTGTACACAGACTTCAGCGATGCTAATTAGCCATAAAACGAGAGTCAATGAATCGAGACTCTCGATCACATATTGCCTGAAAATCTAAGTACGGAACTCGATTGGTTCTACGGGGGGACAGTCAAGCAGATTTTCAATGTTTGTTTCGTTACCTCGAAAGTCTTGAAGTGACCAATTGCACTGGTTCGTTGAAATCCTTTGAGGAAATACAGAACTAATTTTTGAGTATTGAGTCAATATCATCGAGCTTGACGCGGAAGACTTCGGTTTGCACTTTTCCTCGCGACAGTGCGATCAAGAGAGACCCGTTGTGCTCGATGACGTGCGGGTACTGCAGGCTTGCGATTCCGGACTGGAATTTCTTCTTGATGCGCATCACGGAGTCGGGAATGGACGGTGGCGAGGGAACATCAAGTCTGGCAAGCCGAGTGAACGTTTTCCCGTTGGTGCTGAGAGCCAGATGCAATTCGCGTCGACCTTGGGATGGGTTCCCATTGAGGACGAGGACTCGATAGCCGCGGCTCGTATGCATCGAAAACAGCTTACTGCTGGAATTCGGAAAGTTCGACAAGACGGGTGTGTCCCATGTTCGCCCCTGATCACGCGATACCGAATGAAACAATCGTTGCGATCCACCGTTGTCGCGGAAGAGCGCGAAAAGCCGGTCGTCTTCGAGAGGCCAGAAGATCGGTTCGTCGGGGCGGAAACCTTTGACTTCGCCAATACGAACGACGGGAAATGCCTGCCAGTCATCAATCGATTTGCGCCCACCGATGAGAACTGTGACGTTAAATTTAGAGTCTCGTCGCGTGAGAATCCAGTCACCGGATGACAATTTCTGCGGCGGGAAATTATTGATAGCGTTGTCGTAAATTTTTCCGTGTCGTGCCCATTTGTCGTTGGCATCGTCGTAGCGAAATGCCAGAAGTTCAAGCTGCTTTTGGTCTGGCGCGCCGAAGGCTCCTTTACCACGATAGCGGGCAGCCAGGGCCAAAAGTTGTCCGTCTCGCACCCACAGTCCACGAGCGATGAAGGCGTACGGTTCCTTTGGTTGACCAGTCAAGCTTCTGGCGGGACTCCATGATAAGCCGTCGTCGCTGGTGGAGTACCTGATCTCTTGCGTCGGCCAATCCTCGATCTTTGGTCCATCGCTCCAGATGCACCAGAACTTGCCACCGTAATGTATTAAATAGTTATGAAGATTCAGCCTTAAATGATGCATGTCAATCTTGTCTGGACCAACTGCATGCGGTCCAGGTGTCACTGCATTAATGATAGCGTGTTCACCTTGAAGTCTTGGCAGTGATTCGTAGTCAATCGCGAGCGGATCGGTTCCAGCACGGGGAAGGTTCAAGATTTTCAACGGCTCGATCTGTTCCGGCTTCTCATTCGAAACCGTCTGTTCAAGTTGCATCGCCAGCCGGTCGAGAGTTTTCCCGTGTTCAGTCTGACCAGCAACATTGACTGTTTCCAACGGATCCATCTCATGATCGTAAAGTTCCCGCGCCTGTACATCACTTGTTTTGAAATCTCGCCATTCCGTGTATCGGAACCGTTTAGTGCGTATCGAATAGCCCATGACTTTCGGCTGTTTGCCACGCAAGTAATTTGGACGCGGAGTTTGAGTGAGAGCGACCTGTTTGATCTCACTGCCGGGGTCTTTTAGTAAACTTGTCAGTGAAAATCCTTCTAATTCACGAGGTGCCTTCAAACCACAGAGTTCCGTTAACGTTGGATACAGATCAAGTAACTCAACAAGCGCAGCGGTTCTCTGGCTCGGTTTGTGGTGAGGCGTCGCGATGATCAATGGGACGCGTGCATCGAGTTCAAACGCCGTTGTCTTTCGGGTGAGGCCATGCTCGCCGAGGTGCAGTCCGTGATCGGACCAGAACACGATAATCGTCTTCTTCCGCAGATCGAGTGCGTCTAATTCGTCGAGGACTCTCCCAACCTGAGCGTCAAGATAGCTGATCGCTGCGAGGTGTCCGTGGTGCATCTCTCGCAAAAATGGCGAGTCGGCTTTCCCTTGGTAACGAGCACTCGTCAGTGCAATGTCAGGAACATTGATCGGTGGCGTGATGTGCGTTGGAACGGGGATTTTATTGCGATCATAGAGGTCCCAGTATTTTTTTGGTGCATTGAATGGCGTGTGCGGTTTCCAGAATCCGACTGCCAGAAAGAACGGTTTGTCCTGCTGACTCACTTGGCGAAGCGTCTTGATCGCGGCCTCTGCGACGCGACCATCAAAGTAGGCGTTGTCCGGTACGTCTCGACATTCGATTCCGCCCTTGCCAGATGCCAGGTTCGGTGGGACTTCGCCATCGACTTGCGGCTTGTCGTTTCCATGGCTGTTGTAGTGCAGAACCGATGGCACGCTCCATGAGGCCGGATCGCCTTTCCATTTGTCTTGTCGCCAGTTGTGAAAGATCTTGCCGATACACTGGGCGTGGTAATTATTACGTTTGTAAAGCTGAGGAAGCGTGATGGCATTGGGCTTGTTCTGTCGAAAGTGAGTCGGCAGATCCCACACGCGCAGGGTGTCCGGGCGCATGCCTGTCAGCATCGATGCTCGCGACGGATTGCAAACGGTCTGCTGGCAGTAAGCCTGCTCGAATAACGTTCCACTGGCAGCCAGCTTGTCGATGTTGGGTGTTTTGACGTAGTCACTTCCGTAGCAACCGAGTTCAACCCGCAGGTCGTCCACCGCAATGAATAGTACGTTGGGACGCTCGGCATGAACCAACTTTTGATTCGTAAGAACGAAGCAAACGTAGATGAAGATGGACAATCTTGGTTTCAACATTCGAGGTGGTGTCCGCATTGATGAAGATCTCAGTTGAGTAGGCAGTGTGAATCATTCGGAAGAGAGGCTGCCCGTCAAAACAACGCGGCAACATCTTGCTGCTGTCAGTACGCTCGATTTTTGGAACAATATTCAGCTATTGTGTCGTGACTCGATCCATCGTAGAGCCTTCAGGCACTTGCTAAGAATATCAACGAAAGACCACCAGAACCAATGAAGAACACCATTCCTCTACTCGTTGCCTTTGTCATCGCATCCACCGCGATTAATTCACCGGTAGTTGCCGATGACCGGTTCGCATTACCAGCGACTGAAGATGGATTGCCTGGGGAAGGGTTGCTTCGCCGCTACGATGGATACGTCAAGCGGTGGCCTGAATTTCGGAGGGCGTGGGCGCAGCGTGTCGGACAGGATCAAAATTCGGTCGTGTTCCTCGGTGATTCAATCACTCAGGGATGGGGCGCAAATTTCAAAGGCAAGTTTGCTGGCATGAAGCTGGCGAACCGTGGCATTGGTGGTGATACGACTCGTGGAATGCTGATCCGTCTTCCAGAGGACGTTCTCTCGCTGAACCCCACTGCGATTGTTCTGCTCTTGGGGACAAACGATATCGAAGTTGATATCGAAGCAGACGCAATCGGAAGGAACTTCCTGAAGATCATCCAGACAATCAAAGAATTTAATCCCAAGACGCCGATTATCCTTTGCCGAATGTTTCCAAGTTCCGCCGAAATGAAGCGACCAAAGGAAACCATTCAGCGTGTCAATCAACTTTATGAAGCGACCGCCAAAGGTGATCCGCAAATCACAGTTGTCGATACCTGGACGCTGTTTGCGGATGAATCCGGAGATGCTGATCCGAAGTGGTTTCGCGACCTGTTGCATTTGAACGCAGCCGGATACGACCGCTGGGCGGCTGCTCTGCGACCGATCTTTGCGACGTTGGGATTTCTGGAAACCGAACCTGATGACTTCACGCCTGAGCCGGGCTATGCCAGTCTCTTCAATGGAAAAGACTTAACCGGCTGGGGTATCCGTCCAACCCCGCCCCGAAAACAACCAAAGAAGCCTCGCTCGAATGCGCCCCTCTTTGTGAAGACGACGAAAGCGGTTTCGTTCGACGGAAAAACATCCAGCGACGATGGACGATACATCGTCGTCAATGGACGACTTGTTGTCACGACCCCACCGGAAGGCCGCCGTATTCAGCAACTTTGGACAACGGAAGAATTCGGTGGTGACTTCATCTTGAAGCTGGAATTTCGAGCGACTCCGAATGCCGACAGCGGCGTCTTCATTCGGAAACCGCAACTTCAGTGTCGCGACTACCTGCTCGCTGGACCGTACAAGGATCTCAAAAAGTACCGTGTCGGCGGCTGGAACGAACTGACGGTCACGGTGAAAGGTGGCATTGCCCACGCGACCTGCAATGGCGAATTGCTGACGGACGACATGGCTGTCCCGGCATCTGGTCCGATTGGACTGGAAGGTGATCGCGGGCAGATTGAGTATCGCAGAATTCGCCTCAAACGATTGAATGGCAAAGCCGAGTCAACGGAATCCGCAGCTCTCTCTGGTCAAGCCCGCGCCAAGATTCGTGCGGAGATCAACGCAGTCATTGATGAAGGCTATTACCCTGGAATATCAATTCTGCTAATCCATCGTGATCAGGTGGTCATGCGTGAAGCCCACGGCGTGGTCAATATCGAAACGAAGGCTCCATTCACCGTAGATGAACTCTGCTGGCTGGCCTCAACCGGAAAACTTTTCACAGCCACACTCATGGCGAGACTTGTCGACGAAGGAGTTCTTTCGTTCGATGATCCGATTGCAAAGACGTTTCCAGAGTTCAGCAACATTCAGTTGCGCGGCGGCTCAATACCAAAGCAATCGGTCTTGATCAGCCACGCACTCAGTCACACATCGGGGGTTCCTAACAATGGCTGGATGGAACAAAACGGTTTTCTCGAAAGCGATCCGAAATACGCAGACTACTACTTCCCAAAGACATCGCAAGACTTTGTCAACGCGTGTACGAAGCTGGGACTAGTTGTCGAGCCTGGTACAAAGATGATGTACGGACGTCCGATTGACCTCACCGCCTGTGTTGCTGAAAAAAAGACCGGCAAGAAGTTCACAGCGCTGATGGAGAATCGGGTTTTCAAGCCACTCGGCCTGAGCAACACCACAATTCGACCAACTGAAGAAGACCTGAAACGTCTCGCGCCGCTTTACCAGTCCAAAGATCCGGGAGTCTTCGAACCGGACTCATTCGGCTTGATCGTTGCCGAACGCCAGAACAAGCGATTCTCAACAGCCGGTGGCGGCGTCTATACAACGCTGGACGATCTCGGCGTGCTGATGCAACTTCACCTGAACCGAGGGATACACAACGGTCGGCAACTCGTCCGTGCTGAAACACTTCGCCAACTCTACCAACCACAACCCGGCACCGGCGGTCGCTACGGTCTCGCTTTTCAAATTCATGACAGCAGAATCAATGGCAAATCGCAGTGGCTCTCCCATCCCGGCTATTCAGGTCCGGTCGCCTGGATTGACTTTGAACGAGACCTCGTCGGCGTCCTGCTGATGCAAAGCAACACCGTCAATCGCACAAGGCACCACCAGCGCATCATCGACAGGATCTACGAGTTCTTTCCGACCGACTCATCCGGAAACTAATCCGCATCGATCCATTGTCATCATAGATCAGGTCGTAGAGATTGGCTTCGAAAGATGTGATGCGGGCCACGAGTCCAGACGACCTGATTCAACACGATTGGCTAATTTATGGGAACGCTAAATTCTCTCTTGGTGGGTTGAACATCGTCAGAAGAGAGTTCCGCCCAGTCATCGATCTCACTGCGTATCACGCGGATATCTCTGGGGGCTTCGATCCCCAAACGAACTCTTCCCCCGCCGATACTTATAACCTTGATCTTGATTGTGCCATCGATGTGAATCGACTCATTTAGTTTTCTACTGAGAACCAGCATTCGTTTTCCCCTCCTTGGTTGAGGCAGAGCTGACGAGGACTAAATTTCCGATTCGCCCCATCTTTGTTTCGTGAATACACCCGCAGTCACCCGCAAATGTTGTAGGGAAATACACGGACCGTCCCTACCCTCTTTCTTTACAGACTTTAGTGCAATTTACATGCCATCAATATTTATTGAGGAAATGTCACAATTGAGAAGTGCCGATGGTCTTCAGTGGACAAATAGTTTCCATGGCGTGGCCACATTCTTTCCTGCTGTCTCTGCCTGAGCAGAAATTGCTCGCAAAGGCAGATGTTCCTCTTTTGTCAAATAATATATTTGCTCTGATATTTCTTAACTGGCTCTTCCCCAGATTGAATCCGCTGCGGTACAGAAGATGTGCATTTCGTTTTGAGTCTCACGCACTCAATGCCAGACAGGTGAGGCCATTCAATATTATTCTGAAAGCAGGTCACGTGCAGAATACGTTGGAGAGGTTCGCCAAGCTTTCAGCCAGTGGCTACATTTCAAGTCGCCGACCGCACTGATATTCACGGTGAACGCGACCCAAGTGTCTTACCCTCTCTTCAACAGAACATTTTCAATTTGTTATTCGAATCTCGATACCAAGGAGACATTGGCTCAAACGATTCGCTATTCTTAGACGCGGTCAGGGGAAATGGTGGTGAAAAGACATCAACGCCCCACTTGAAATCGTAACGAGATTGAACGTGCTTTCTAACTTCACATTCTTGGCGGTTCTATTGGTTTTGCAAACGGACGTTTGGTCCGCTGAACTGGACCATCGCCTGGCTGTGGTGGTGAGTTCAATTCCAACGGGAGTCACGATGCAAGTCGAATTAAGTTCACAACCTCAGAAACGGAAATCGATCATTGGATCGACTTGGAATTGGATTAAGAAGTATCGGAGACGCCTGTTGACGATCTTCGTCCTCACCATGCACTGTATTGGGTTCGTCACTTCGATCCGCGCGATTCTTGAAACACGCACCTCGCAAGGAGCCATCGCGTGGGGAATCTCACTGAACACGTTGCCATACGTAGCGGTCCCTGCGTATTGGGTGTTTGGACAGTCGAAATTTTCGGACTACGACGTGATTCGCCGAAATAACATCCTGGAGAGCAGCGACACTGGGCGGAAAACCGCTCGGATTCTTCGGGATGAGGATATGCTTGCAGTGCTGGAAACCGAATATCAACAGCAGCAGGCAAAGTTGCTGGAACAACTCGCTAAACTTCCATTAACGAGACACAACTCTGCAGAATTACTGATTGATGGCGAAGAGACTTTCAATGCCATTTTCGAAGGGATCGCTACTGCGACGGATTACATTCTCGTTCAGTTTTACATTTTGCGGGATGATGAATTGGGGCGGAAACTTCAGCAGGTGTTGATTGACAAAGCTCGCAACGGTGTCCGAGTTTATGTTTTGTATGACGAATTGGGGAGCCATTCTCTTTCCCCGAATTACGTCGTCGAATTGCAGAATGCAGGAGTTCTGATCCACCCATTCAATACCACTCAAGGTAAGGGGAATCGATTTCGCATGAATTTTCGTAACCATCGCAAAATTGTTGTTGTCGATGGTCAGGTTGCTTACGTCGGGGGACACAATGTCGGTGACGAATACCTTGGGAAACATCCGACTCTCACTCCCTGGAGAGATACTCACGTTGCGATTCGAGGTCCTGTGGTGCAATTCGTGCAGGTTTCATTTGTTGAAGATTGGCTTTGGGCCGTCGGAACGACACCTAAATGGAGTACCGGCGGAGAGCATGAACTTGATTGGATTCCCGAGAAGGCGCCCCAAGGTGATATGCTAGCGCTCTGTTTGCCAACAGGTCCTGCTGATGATTTGGAAACCTGTACGCTGTTCTTTTTAGACGCCATTAACGTCGCCAAGCACCGATTATGGATCGTCAGTCCTTATTTCGTCCCTGACGAGCAACTGATGTCGG
Organism: Planctomicrobium sp.; assembly: GCA_030626405.1. Classification (GTDB taxonomy): domain Bacteria; phylum Planctomycetota; class Planctomycetia; order Planctomycetales; family Planctomycetaceae; genus Thalassoglobus. The sequence continues at coordinate 1,565 of DAOUPA010000209.1, read as the reverse complement.
CACTCCAATTGGCGGCTCTTCGGGGTGTTGACGTTCGAATCCTCATCCCTGAAAACCCTGACCAGAAACTTGTCTACTATTCTTCGTTCTCGTATTTGGAAGATGCGGAAAAAGCTGGCATTAAAATCTTTCGCTATCAACCGGGCTTCCTGCACCAGAAGGTCATGTTGATTGATGATAATTCCTCGGTGATCGGGACTGCAAACTTCGACAATCGGTCGATGCGTCTGAACTTTGAAGTGTCGATGCTCATCATTGACGAGGAGTTCGCCAGCGAAGTTGAGGCAATGCTCGAAGAAGATTTTTCGAAAAGCCGCGAAGTTTCCGCAAAAGAATATACAAACGGATCTCGTGCGTTTCGCTTCGCTGTACGAGTCGCAAGACTGCTGGCTCCGATCCAATAAAAGGAATCGTGTCTTGAAGGTTTGTTTTTACGCGGGTGGCGTTGCGGTCACGGCTTCGGTGTACGATTCTTTGAGTCGGTTGTCAGTTTTTGTGTGTGGGCCTCGATAAACGAATAGCAGACCGAGCCGCGATTTTCCGGTGTGGTTCGGGGCGGAGTGGTGAATCGTCATGCAATGATGAATCGTGGCATCTCCGGGTGAGAGAGTGGCACAGAACTGTTCGGAATTTGATGTGTCAGGGATTTCGGCGAGCCCAATTGAGTTTCCAGTCACCCCCGATGGCTTCGTCGGCTGCATCTCCAGTTTGTGTGAGCCCTTGATGAAGCTGACAGCTCCGTTTTCAATTGTGACTGGATCGATCGCAACCCAGACTGTCAACATGTCGGGCGGTGTTTGACAGAAGTAGGCGTTGTCCTGGTGATACGGAACTCCGGAACCGACACGTGCAGGCTTACTGAAAGTCTCGACACCTTCGAGAACCGGAACACCACCAACCAGGTCGGCAACGAGAGAGAGCATCTCTGCACGCTGCCCAAGTTCTCGGAAAAACTCGTTATGTTGATTCAGACGCCAGAGGTTTCGGACGGTCTTTCCATCAGCTTCCAGAGTTCGAGCATCAACCGGTTTCGAGGGCAAGTCTTCGCGAATATATCGGTCAAGTTCAGTTCGGATCTTCTCGACCGTTTCCGATGAGAAGAACTCTCGAATTCGAACGACGCCATCGCGTTGATAGTCTTCCACAACATTGTTGTTTTTGTTCATGAGCCTCTCCTCAATTTGAAATGCAATTCCTGGTAGGCAATCGTTTCTTCGGGTTTGGAATCAGTCTGCAGGTTGAGCGGGTTTCTTACTCGGAAACAGCGTGCTGAAAAATAATCCGAATGTGACATTCACCACCAGTGCGACGGGTGTAATCCATTGGAAGGAAACAGGATCTCTGCCGTCTTCGAGGAACCCGAATATCGGTCCCGAAAATGCAACCATAATCGCGGCACTTGTTCCGAAGAACCATCCGACCCAAACGCCAATTGGACTGGCCCGTTTGAAGAACAGAGCAAAGAGAAACAGGCAGAAAATCGGGACTGTCAATAGATTAACTGTCTTTTGTGTGACGGCCATGATGTTACCGGGAACCTGATCCACCAGCATACTGCCGAAGAG
>DAOUPA010000109.1 GCA_030626405.1 Planctomicrobium sp. | reverse complement strand
TCGAAGAAATTTGGAAACTGGCGGAAGAGGTCACTGATGAGTAAAGAGACAAGCGGTAACGAACAAAGTATTGAAGAACTCCAGAGTCGCTACTCCGACTTGAACACTCGCAAAATCCAGGCTGAAACGAACTTGGATAATGCAAAAAATCAACTCAAGTCACTCAAGCAACAAGCTAAGAAAGATTATGGAACTGACGATATCGAAGAATTGCGAAAACAACTTGACGAGTTAAAGATTGAAAACAAACGTAAGCGCGAAGAGTATCAAAAGAATCTAGATGAAATCGAACAGAAGCTGGCAAAAGTCGATGAGGACTATGCAGCCTCTGCCAGCGATTCTTCAAGCGAAAGCGACTCCGAATGAGTCTTGACAAATCATCGTCTGATCGACTTGCTACCGATGTGCAAGCATTGCGTACGCCTGACGCCGTGCGCCGACGGATTGATCGTTTCGTTGATCGCCGCGACGAGAAAGTTCGAGACTCGCAAGCCCTCGACAAGAACTTTCGGAAGTTGAATGCGTTTCTGGATATTGCCGATGACGTGTCGTTAGCACTGGAGCAACTTAGCGAAGAACTGTTCCAACAATTACTGGGGATGGTTCAGGAAAAATTGACGATTGCGTTGCAAGAGATCCTGGAGCAACCTGTCGCCTTTCGCGCCCGCCCCGACTTCAAGAGAGGCGCTGCGACCGTCGAGTTTTACATCGAACGAGACGGGAATGAAGAAGACATTCTTCGTGGTCAGGGAGGTTCGGTCACGAATATCCTCAGCGTCGGCTTGCGAATGTTCGCATTAATGACGCTTGAAGAAACCGAACACCGCCGCTTTCTGGTTCTCGATGAACAAGACTGCTGGCTCCGCCCTGACCTTGTGCCGCGATTGGTCAAAATGGTTCAAGAAGCAGGTCGAGCGCTTGGCTTTCAAGTCTTAATGATCAGCCACCACGAAAGCTCGCTCTTCGAACAATACGCCGACCGTATTTACCGCCTGAGTCTAAATGCTCAAGGCAGTATTGAATCTCAGCAAGTTCTGACGGAGTCGGAGAACCCTGACGAGCAGCCGAAAGTCATTCGCCCTAAATCTTCCGGTAAGCTGTTTGATTGAGAAATCCGATCAATCAACTGACCGCTTGAGCAATCGCGTTCTCCTCATCCTTCAAAGGCTCTTCAATTTTGATCTCAGAATGCGTTTTGATTCCGAATAAGTTGCCGTAGACCGTGTAGAACGTTGGCACAAGTAACAGGACGAAGAAGGTTGAAAAGATCAGCCCGAAGCAGAGGCTTGTTGCCATTGGTATCACAAGCTGTGCCTGAAATGATGTCTCCAGAAGAATTGGAAGTAACCCGGCAACGGTCGTGAGTGATGTGAGTAGTACGGGCCGAAAACGACGTTGCCCGGCCTGGATGGCTGCATCTTTAATCAAAATTCCCTTGCGGGTTTGCGCGTTTATGAAGTCAACTAGGACAATCGAATCGTTGACGACAACACCTGTCAGCGCGACCAACCCCAACACACTGAAGAGCGTGAGCGGAAGTCCCAAGAAGAAGTGGCCCCAAATGGCTCCGACAATTCCGAACGGAATAATCGACATCACAATCAGCGGCTGACCGTACGAGTTAAATTCCATCGTCAGTAAGACAAATGTTGCGAACATTGCAACGGCCAAACCGATTCCCAAACTTCCGAATGACTCTGTGTCCTGTTCCTGCTTGCCTTCCCAGCGAATTCTTAAATCAGGATATTTCTTGAGGAGGTCGGGAATGAATTTCTTTTGTAGTTGCAGGACAATTTCTTTCGTATTACCAAGAGTTGTGTCGACGTCCGAGGAAACGGTAATCGAACGTTTTTGATTGATCCGGTTAATTTCTGAATACCCTCGATTCACTTCCACATTGGCAACTTCTGTGAGCGAGCGTTGCACACCATCGCCGGGGTCGACGCGAATATCGTCAAGACTCGCCAGCGAACGACGTTCGTCTTTCGGATAACGAACCATCAACTTCACCTCGTGCCGTCCACGTTGAAGTCGCATCACTTCTTCCCCGTAGTAAGCCGCTCGAACGGTCCGGGCGATCACATCCAGTGGCACTCCCAGCGGAGTACCGGTCTTTTTTTCCGTGAGTTGTATTTCCCATTTTCCAGGTCGTGAATCATCGCTGATGTCCTGAGTCCCCGGGTATTTTGCAAGCTCTTGCTTCGCCAACTCGACGGCTTCTTCGAGTTCATCCATTTTCTCAGGCGGTGCCAGTAATTTGAACTCAATTGCAGTTCCACCAGGGCCACGCTCCAGAGATCCAAATGTTAACGACTCAACTCCCGGGATTTCGCCGACGATCTTCCGCCATTCTTTAGCAACCCAAGTGCTGGTTACGGAACGCCTTGCACTATCAACAAGTTGTGCATGGACGTAGCCAATGTGAGATCCGTCACCTGGGCCGCCGGAAACATCCCCTGCCCCACCCATTTGGGGGCTTGACCCAACAACACGATGTGTGATCAAGACTAAAGGAAATTCTTTCGTGGAATACTTTTCATTGATCGCCTCGATGGCACGTTCCAATTTGATGGTCGCTTCATCAGCAACATGACTTGGAGTTCCATCTGGGAATGCGACTTGAGCGATCACCTCTGGAACGTCAAGTTTTGGAAAGAAATTTTGCTGAACGGTTCCATTGATCACAATTGTCAACGACATCACAACGATGGTGATCGCCGAACAGATTGTAATGAGCGGATTCGCAACACAAAAGCGGACCACCGGCGTGTAGATCCGACCGATGAAAGCGTTGAGAATTCCGTTCGTCAGTTGGTTGATTTTGTCTGTGAGATAAAATGTTTTCTTTTTACTGTGTGCGAGATGGCAAGGCAGAATGAATACGCTTTCAAAGAGAGAAATGACCAGCATGGCGATCACCGCCACTGGCAACACAGCGAAGAACTTGCCCATTATTCCACTGACAAAAAACATCGTTGAAAAGGCAAACACTGTGGTGGTCACCGATGTTGAAACCGAAGGGATCACTTCATATGTGCCATCGATGGCCGCTTGGGTGAAGTTTTTTCCCATCTGTCGGTGGGAATAGATATTCTCTCCCACAACGATGGCATCGTCCACAACAATTCCGAGTGCGATCAGAAATGCAAACATCGACAGCATGTTGATCGTCTGGCCTAGTTGAAACAACACGACACATGCACCCAGAATTGAAATCGGGATGCCCATCGCGACCCAAAAGGCGAGTCGGAACTCAAGAAACATCGCAAGAATAATGAATACCAGGACCAGCCCCTGTAAACCATTCCGCGAGAGCATCTCCAGCCGATCTTTCACATCGACCGAGATGTCTCCCCAAGTCGTCAGTGTGTATCCATATGGCAGTTGATTGGAATCGATGTAATCCCTGACCGCCTGCGTGAGTGCCAAGAGGTCTTCACCGTTTGCGGCTTTCACACTAATTGCAAGCCCTGGCTTTCCGTTGATGCGGCTGATCGATGTTTTATCGAGGAATTCGTCTTGAACAGTCCCCAAATCTTCAACGCGCAGAACAACTCCTCCAGGACGTGTGACCAAAGGAATTTTCGCGATGTCTTTGCCTCGAAGCCGTTTGTCTTTCGCACGCAGCAAAAACGTTTCGCTCTCGTCGCGAATCGTCCCACCTGGGAGTTCCAGATTTCTCATACGAATTCGCCGGGCAACTTCAGTCAGACTCAATCCGTATTCACGCAGAGTTTGCTCTGAAATCTGTACATCGATCTGGTATTCGCGTTCGCCGACGATATCCGCAACGGAGACTTGTGGAATTTGCAAAAGATCGTCTCGAACACGCTCAGTGATCGTCCGAAGTTGAAGCTCTGCGTCCTCTCCCTCTGAATCTGTCGCGATGATCCCGATTGTGATTGCAGGGTTTCTGAGAGTCAGCTGCTGGACTTCCGGCTCCTCGGAAAGATCTGGAAAAGTCGAAATGCGGTCAATTTCCGATTGAATCTCATTAAGGACTTTCTGAACGTTGGGAACGCTCGTTTTAACCTCAATGATGACAAACCCGCCTCCTTCAGAGGCGACTGAAGTCACCTTTTTCAGTCCGTCGATCGAGCGGATCGATTCTTCAATTTTCTGGCAAATCCCGCTCTCGACTTCTTCCGGACTGGCTCCTGGATAAGGAACGGTTACGAGAATAATTTCCAGGTCGAACTGCGGATACTCTTCGCGTCGCAGAGTCCAAGCCGACATCACTCCTAACAATAAGATGGTGATCATCACCGTGTTCATTGCCGGTGAATGTTCGATGGCCCATTTGACAACCGACATCATGGCTGGACCTCATCTTTGTCTTTATTCGATTCGCTTGAGCTCTCTTCCTGCTGTCCGGAAGATTCGCGAACCAGCATCCCTTCCGCGACAGCAGCCAAAGGCGAAGTGACAACGCGGTCACCGACTTTCAGGCTTGGCGAAGGTTGCAGGAGTGCCTTTGAGTGAATCACTTTCGCAACGGTGACATCTAGGATTTTGATTTTCCCGTTGTCATTCAGCCACATCTTGCCCCCCGGTCTGACTGCTTCAACCGGAACGCTGAGAAGCGGTTTTTTGAATTGAAGAGGAATGCGAACCGAAACGAACATTCCACTGAGGAGTGTTGGCGGCGTGACTGAGACAGGACCAGCTGCGACTCTCCGGGAAGTTGTTTTTTGCGGGTTCTCAACAAGGATTCGAGCTGGAAATGTTCGCGTTTCTCGGTTCATTCCTGATCCTTCAAACCGAGTCAACACTCCTTCCCAACTCGTTTCGATTCCTGCAAATTCATAAACGATTGTGCATGGTACCGGCAGAATTTCTATCGGGTCGATGCGAACAACAGGAGTCGAATCGGGAAGTTTCTCCGCAAGTTTCTTAAGCTGTTCAGATTGCTGTTTCCAGATCCAGGCCAATTCGCTGGCCTGTAATTGGCAACGGACTTCCATTTGACTCGAATCACTGATGTGTACCAGAGTTTGTCCGATGGCGGCGAAGTTTCCTTCTTCGATTTGATCATCCGCGACACGACCAGCAATGGGAGCAGTAATCAGGCAGCGAGCGAGATCAAGTTCCGCCTGCTTTAAGACTGCCGCTTCGACTTTCTGTCTCGCTTCAGTGACCGCTTTAGTCTGCTTCCTGGAACTCAAATCATTCTTGAGTTTCTGCAAGTTATTTCGAGCAACGAGTTCCTTGCCTATTGCTTCGTCGCGGGCCGTTTCACTGGTTGCCTGACGTTCAAAAAGTTTTTGCGTCCGGTCCAAATTGTTCTGCTGAAGTTTCTGGTCTTCTTTGGAGATCGTGATCAACGTTGCCAAATTGTCGAGATCGATATTCAGCGAACTGATCTCTGCATCAATCTGTTCGAGTTGTGCCTGTTGCCGATTGACCTTTAGCTGGTACTCTCGGTCATCAATCTTGAACAGCACATCTCCCTTCTTCACGAAGTGACCGCTCCGAGCCTTGAGGGACTTCTCTTCAATTCGCCCGGCGACTTCGGCACCGACAGTGATGACTCGAAACGTCGTCGCCTCACCGTCGAATTCAATTGTGATCGGCTTATTGAATTCAGAGAGTTCAACGGTTTCAACGAGAACTCCCGCTGCGCTTGCAGCAGCATCGTCTGTTTCGATATCTGGTTTTTGTCCAAATAGAAGAAAGGTCACTCCTCCCATGGTCAGGATGAGGATGGCAACAAAGATTGTTATGAATTTGGACATCGGTTTCGCTTTCAGAAATGAATGACGCGGTGCTTTCGCGTTCATGACTAAATTTCTGATAAGTTGGGTTTGAGAAGACCTGGAAGCAGCAGGTCGACGTACTGAGAGACATATTCTTCAAACGTGTGATCAGTCGGTGTCTTGCCGAGCATTTGAGTCAGCATTGCTGGCCCATGCATCGATGTGAGAATAAACATCGCGGTGGCGTCACAATCAATTACGCGAATCAGTTTTTTCTCGCAAGCGCGCGATAACCACGCTGAGATGATTCGGATATCCCGGACCGGAGGCGGTTCGTCAAAACTCGCCATTAACTCCTCAATCGCGATTCCGCTCCAGCGCAACAGTTCCATCCTGCGTACGATATCGGTGAAGAAAACGGCAAGTTCCCGAAGGAGTTCAGTCAACTGATCAGCAAACGCCCGGTCATCAGGCCCACGTTCGACCATTTCGCCCCAGGCAGGCGGGCCACAAGGTTTGACACATTCAACAAGCAGGTCTTGCTTGCTGTGAAACCGCTTGAATATCGCCTGAGGTGAAACGCCTAGCTCTTTCGCGATCACATCGGTCGAGACAGACGGACCATGCTCCAGAAAGCACTTTCGCGCCGTGTCCAGGATTTCCTGATCAGAAATAGTCCGTGGTCGAACCATAAGGAGGTTCCAATCCGTTAGTTAGTGTTCAGCAACTAACTAATCATTACAGACCTCACTTGAAAAATCAAGAGAACATACTTGCCCTTACCGCGCACTTAAAAGTGTGAGACAAACCGCATGATTCGCACGCTCTATTCACGGACAATACTCAATATATGTCCCTCTGCGTTATGACTTTGCGCCATTGAACGTTCAAGTTCATCGAGGAAATGATCGATCACATCTTGCTTGGTTTCCCAGCGGGTTTCCCAGTTCAAAAACTGTTTTTCATTAATAGAGTATGGGACTTGAGTTGAAGTGTCCGTCCGTTGGTTGTGATTGGTGGCTCCGTCCTGCGTCTCTTGCTGAGGCATACAGGATCTCTCTTTAAAGGGTGGTATCTACCCCAGAGATCGGTCAGATCTGGGCGAAACACTGAGAGTTTAGGAGGGAGTGGAAAACTTTGTCGAATTCGAAGAGTTGGCAAACCGGGTAATCTTTACAACCGGTTTCACGCTTCCTCATCGAGTTCCTTCCAAGCGTATGGAAGGAATTCGAGGAGGTCGGTTGCGATCATGCCTCGAGGAGTTAATTCGACTGCGGCGAGATCGCCCGCGAGACCATGAATGTAAACTGCGAGTTGCGTCGCTTCGAATGCAGACATCCCTTGAGCGAGGAGCCCGACAATGACGCCTGTTAAAACGTCACCTGTACCACCGGTTCCCATTCCAGAATTCCCAGTTTGGTTGGTGAAAACGCGTAAACCATCGGTGACGATTGTCCCGGCCCCTTTCAATACAAGAATGACTTTGTGATCCGCAGCGAATTGCAAAGCAAGAGATTCCCGATTCTGTTGAACGTATGAAGTTTCTTTCCCGATCAACTTCGAAAATTCGCCTGGGTGTGGAGTGAGGACGCGCCCCCCAACATGGTCCTTCAGCACTTCAGGTTGATCCGCCAGAGCGTTCAAGGCGTCTGCATCAAAGACCAATGGGCGTACTGATGTTCGGTAGAGTTGGGACACCACGCGGTCCAAGTCTTCCGAGCGTCCAAGTCCGGGACCAACGGCACCAGCGTCTGCGATCGCGACCCTTGACTCGAGTGCCGGGAGAGCGTCATATGAAATTCGGCCGTGCGCGTCGGAAGCGAGTGAGATGGTAAGATAAGAAGGTTCAAAAGCTGCCACGGTCGAAAGAATGGTACTCGGAACAGCCAATGAAACCAGTCCTGCTCCGCTTCGCAACGCTCCCATTCCAGAGAGAGAAACCGAACCCGCCATCCCGGTCGAACCGCCAACGATAACGGTCCGTCCGAAGGTCCCTTTATGCCCATCGTCTGGGCGATCTGGGAGAGAAGGCAGAGTCGAAATCGACATGAGAAACTCCTATTGAAGACGCGAAACGTGATCACTTTACGATCTACAAACACAACTTCTCACACAATCACCGCACACTTGAAGTGTGTGGCTAAACGCATTCGTTGAAAATGTCTGTTCTCGCAAAACTTACTCGTCGGTGACGCAGCCTTCGCTGGCGCTCTTTACATTTTTGATGTACTTGTAGAGCGTGCCGCGAGTGAATTTATACGCAGGTTGATTCCAGTCGGCTTTTCGTTGAGCAAGTTCGTCTGCGGAGATTGCGATATTGATTTCATTGACTTCGGCATCAACGGTGATTTGGTCGCCGTTCTGGACGAGAGCAATCGGACCACCTTCCTGAGCTTCAGGTGTGACGTGACCAATGATGAATCCGTGCGATCCACCGGAGAATCGACCATCGGTAATCAAAGCAACCTTGTCGCCTAAACCGACTCCCATCAACGCAGATGTCGGGGTCAGCATTTCCGGCATTCCAGGTCCACCTTTCGGGCCTTCGTAGCGAATGATAATGACTTCACCCCCCTGAATTTCTTTTTCCTCAAGCCCGCGAAGCATCTCCTCTTCACTGTCGTAACACAAAGCCGGACCTGTGAAGACGAGTCCTTCTTTCCCGGTAATTTTCGCGACGGCACCGTCTGGACACATATTTCCTCGCATGATTCGGAGGTGTCCGGTCTTCTTGATTGGATGTTCCAAATCGTGGACGACGTCTTGATCTTCTTCCAAAGCAGGGACGGATTCCAAATTCTCTGCGAGCGTCTTGCCGGTGACCGTGAGGCAATCTCCGTTGATCAATCCTTTGCCGAGTAAGTACTTCAACACAGCTGGTGTTCCACCAACTTTATGTAAATCTTCCATGACGTACTTCCCGGAAGGTTTCAAATCGGCAAGGTAAGGGATGCGGTCAGAAACAGCCTGAAAGTCATCGATTGTCAAATTGATGTCGGCACTACGAGCAATGGCAATCAAGTGCAAGACCGCGTTCGTTGATCCTCCCAAAGTCATAATGAGAACCATTGCGTTTTCGAGCGAATCACGAGTAATGATGTCGCGCGGCTTGATGTCTTTCTCCATCAGGTTGAGAATGGCTTTTCCAGAGTCGATGCACTCCTGAACTTTCGCCGGGTCTTCTGCAGGGATTGAGGACGAATATGGCAGCGACATTCCCATTGCTTCGATTGCCGACGCCATTGTGTTGGCGGTGTACATTCCTCCGCAAGCCCCTGCTCCGGGACAAGAACGTTCGACAATTTCCTGCCGTTCTTCATCGGTAATCCGTCCAGCGAGATATTCTCCGTACGCCTGAAACGCGGAAACGATATCAAGCTTCTCGTTTTTCAACCCGCAACCAGCTTTGATCGTTCCCCCATAAACCATGATCGCCGGACGGTTCAGCCGTGCCATCGCCATGACGCAGCCAGGCATGTTTTTATCACAACCTGGCAGAGCGACTAAAGCATCGTACCACTGAGCACCCATGACAGTTTCAATCGAATCGGCGATCAAATCGCGGGATTGAAGCGAATAGCTCATCCCGTCTGTTCCCATCGAAATTCCATCGCTGACGCCGATGGTATTAAACCGCATGCCAATCAAGTCGGCCCCTTCAACACCATCTTTGACGTTCTTAGCGAGATCGAGAAGGTGCATATTGCACGAATTCCCTTCATACCAACACGATGCGATTCCGACCTGAGCTTTGTTCATGTCCTCCTGAGTCATGCCCGTGGCATACAACATCGCCTGTGAGGCACCCTGGGAACGAGGTTGAGTAATTTTCGCGGAGAATTTGTTCAGTTCAGTCATTGTTCATCTTAAGAAGTAAGGTCTAACGGCAATTTTTCGTTGACGCGTCAGTTTGACGACTTTTGCAAGATGAGTCGAGTCACCGCAAAAATTTCGGAAACTCAGTCCGATCCAACGATCTCGAATGATTGATCTGATTATGCATTGGCGATGCAATCGTCAATCTGATTGAGCACGCATTGATGGGAAATGACAACCGCGTCTCTGCTCAGCATGAGAGTGAAATCCCTGATTACGTGGGGATCACGCTGTTCCGCGTTCTATTGTGAACTACGGTACAATTGATGCATTTCGTTTCATGTCATTAACAGATAGTGAGAAGCTTCTCCGCACGATTGGCAGGAAACATCGAAATGCTCCAGACGACACAGTTACAACATCGATCAGAACCGTCACAATCACCACAACCAAGTGCTTTGACTTGTTCGCTGATGGGAACTGGCGCGGCGTATGCGAGCCGAGTGATTCCGAATCGCTACTTCGTAGAGACGCTTCAGCTCGACACGACAGAAGAATGGATTGAGCAGAAGACGGGAATTCTCGAACGTCGACATGTCGAGACCGAAACTCTTACCGATCTCTGTATCCAAGCCGCCCAGGAAGCTCTCGCACAATCAAAACTTGACCCTGCCTCACTCGATCTCATCATTGTGGCGACATCGACTTCAGACTATTGCATGCCTTCGACCGCCTGCATGGTGCAACGTGCGTTGGGAGCAACTCATGCCGTGGCGTTCGACTTAAATGCTGCCTGTGCCGGGTTTGTACATGCCCTCGAAGCGGCTTCGCGGTGGATCGCCCCTGCTCCACAGAACGCATTGATTATCGGGGCCGACTGCGGTTCTCAATTGACAGATCCCAATGACCGACTGACGGCGGTCTTTTTCGGAGATGCCGCAGGTGCGGCGGTATTGAGTTCAAGCGGCTCTGGAAGAATCCTGTCTTCATACTTACGAAGTTCTGGAAATGACGAAGCTCTGATAGCCAAGGCAGGCGAAAAACTGAGCATGAACGGTCGACAGGTTTGGGATTTTGCGACGCGCGTCCTGCCAGAGACGGTTCGCCAGTTGGCAGATCGAGCCAAGGTCTCTGTCGACGATATCGAGTTGATCATTCCGCATCAGGCGAATCTCAACATTCTGCGAGCCGCCGCAGAGGAACTACAAATCAGTATGGACCGTGTGATGGTGAATCTTGACCGATTCGGAAACACAATTGCTGCAAGTATCCCGGTCGCTCTGGATGAAGCCCTGAGAGATGGGCGCGTTCAAAGTGGAGATCTGGTTGCCCTGGTTGGGTATGGAGCCGGTCTCACCTGGGGAGGGCAATTGTGGCAAATTTAAAATCCCATCTGGCTTCGAGTCACCATCCATCGAGATGTTGATCTCCCATGCCCACCGATAGAGACAATCAATTCAAAGCAACGAGAACTCCATGGGAAATCCCATAAAAACACTTTTAAAAATCACGAAGTCTTACGGACTCAAGGCAAGTGGAGTTTATCTTCTCAACAAACTGGGACGAGTCACTTGCGACATTGTTGTCGAACATTTCGTCACTTTGCCGGTCGATAAGATCACCGATAGCGGTCCGCTGCCTGACGGGTTTGAAGCTCGTTGGCTGACACCAGAGGAAGCTCTCGAATTCTCACAGGATCCCGGCAACGACCTGGCTCTTGAGTTCGTGGAAAACATAAAGAGCAACAACCGTTGTTTCGGGATCCTGACGCAAGGACGGCTCGCAGCCTATGGCTGGTATAGTTTGAACCAGATTGAGCCGGAATACTTCTTTCAAACTGGAATGCATCTCCCGCCTAATTTGGTGTACATGCACAAAGGTTTCACACATCCAGACTTTCGCGGTCAACGTCTGCACGCGAAGGGGATGCAGCAGGCATTGCAGTCACTCAGCAAAGAAGGTGTGAAAGCGATTATCTCGACCGTGGACTGGACCAACTTCGCATCACTGAAAAGTTGTGATCGACTAGGGTATCAACGGCTCGGACGACTGATGAAATGTACCCTCCTCGGCCGTACCTTCAGTCGATTTCCTGCTTCCGCAGTTCAGATTGGCATCACTCAAGTCTCTCAGCTTCCCTCGCTGGCTCCTGCCCAGAGTTGATTCACTTCACATGTTCTTCGCCGACGGAAAGTAGAGTTGCTCGATCAGGCATGTCTCTGGACACGATTCTGTTAAAGTATTGTCCAAGACAAATCCGAACATGTCATGGACAATACAATGAGTCGCTCTATGAATTACGATGAACATCTTCAAGCGACGCGGCGGTTCTTTCTTCAGGTGATTGCCGGAGGTGCGGCTTCGGCGTTGTTGGCTCGCACGGTAGGGGCTGATGAACTTCCGGCGGACTGCGCGAAAGCTTGTGAAGACTTTCTCAGGAAGATGGGGTACCTCACTCCGCAGGCAGAATTCCGTAACGTCTCGCGCGGAAACCCAAAGCCGCATGACTTGCCTGATGAAAAGAAGCGGGAAGTCGGTTTGACGCCGGAAACTTGGAAGCTCGATGTCATCTCCGATCCGGACAACCCAGCCGATCTTGGTGAGGAATTCACCAGCGAAGCAGGCAATGCCATCGACTGGAAGATCCTGATGAAGTTGGCGGAGGAGCATTCCGTTCGCTTCGCAAAAGTCATCACCTGCAACAACATTGGTCGCCCGTTAGGAATGGGGATTTGGGAAGGCGTGCCGCTGCGTAAGGTCATCTGGATGACGCGACCTAAGCAGAACTTGAGACGCGTTTTCTACAGCGGCTATCACAACGATGATCCGAAGCAGATTTTCCGCAGTTCGCTGCCGATCGGACGAGTCTTGGAAGACCCATTCGACTTCCCGCCGGTGATCCTCTGCTACAAATTAAACGGACGTTTACTGACCAGTGAACGGGGCGCGCCGGTCCGCATGGTCGTTCCGGAAACGTATGGGTTCAAGTCAGTCAAGTGGCTCAATCGACTGGTCCTCTCCAACATTCCGCATGAGAACGACACATACGCCGATGCGAATAACGATGTGGACAGTGGAATGAAAACATTCGCGCAGATCATGCTCAAACCCGAAGAGATCAAAGCGGGAGTGCCGATTCCGATCACCGGTTATGCTCAAGTCGGCATCTCCGGTTTGGAAAAAGTGCAAACATTGATTCAGCCTCAAGACAAACAGCGGCCTGCCGGCGATCCATATTTCACAAAAGCCGATTGGACCGACGCTCACATTTTGCCACCACCCCAGACGTGGGGTGGCGACTTGCCAGATGGAAAATTGCCAGCCAACATTCACCAGTTCAATACCGAATCAGGCGACCCCAACAGTTGGCCCCTGCGACTCACAATGGCACACTGGGCAACAGTTCTCCCAAGCTTACCAGCCGGCAAATACACCTTCCGCTGCCGCACCATCGATTCCAAAGGCCACGCCCAACCCATGCCCCGACCGTTCCGCAAATCCGGCAGGAATAAGATTGAAGCGGTTGAAATTGAGGTGACTTGAGTTGGCCCCTTCGCTAAGGCGTGCCAGGACCACGCGGCACTTGCTGCCAATAAGCAGTCCCGCCATTAAGTGGATAGACCGCTGTGATATTATCGTCGTCATCAAAGGTGATGCGCATCGACGTGTCGCCGCCCTGCCGGAATATCTGCTTAACGGTATTGACTGGGTTCTGCGTGTAAAGCGTGCCCTTGGAAACACTCCATTTGTGTGGAAGGCGAACTCCAGGGCGGGATACTGAACGGTCAGGATGAAAAGTAAAGGTCACATTGGTGACTGAATTGCGCCACGTTCCGATGAGTCGCTTCTCGGTCGGCGAAAGTGGTTGCCCGCGCAGAAAGACGACCATCAAAATGATCAACACGAAAATCACCACCGAAACAACCAGCAATCGGCGACGATGACCACATGAGAATGTTATGAAATGACCGAATACTTGCTCATCAACCACTCGGCGTTTGTCAGTCATACCATGATGATACAAAATTCAACGCCTGTCAGCAGCCTCCCACGGCTACGCCGCCCCGAAAGAAAAAAATCGGGGCCACCCAAATAGCCTGCGGAGTCTTTCTACAAAACAGAACTTGGCTAGCGACCACCTGCCTGCCCTGCTGCGCGATTTGGGCATGGCACCCAATTTTATCACTCGATTCGCTCAAGCAGGCTAGCCCGTGGCCTGCACTCTCGCTGAAAGTTGTATTTGCGAAATCGGCACTCTATATTCACCGTTGAGTTGACTTCCAGCACCATGACTCTCTCCAGGAGATCGAACCCAATGAAATGTATTCTTAGTGTTTTTGCTTTGATCACGATGTTCACAGTGAATGGCAATGTTGTCGGTCAAGACGCCGTCGCTGAATTGCACGCTGCAATCAAACCAGTTCCTCGCGGGGGCGGTTGGATGAAACGCCATCAATCGATGAATGAACGCGTCAAGAAAGGGAACGTGGACCTGATTTTCATCGGTGATTCGATCACGCAAGGTTGGGAAGGAGCAGGTCGCGAAGTTTGGAAAAAGCAATACGGGTCACGCAACGCGGTCAACCTCGGTATCGGTGGCGACCGCACTCAGCATGTTTTATGGCGACTTGAAAATGGAAACATCGACGATATCTCGCCAAAACTGGCCGTTGTGATGATCGGAACAAACAACTCCGGTCGCGATAAACCAGCTCAAACATCAGAGGGGGTCACCGCGATTGTTAAGATGCTTCGCGCCGAGTTACCAGAGACAAAGATTCTGTTGCTGGCGGTATTCCCACGTGGTGAGAATGCGGAAGACAAAAAGCGACAAGACAATGACGAAGTGAACGAAACCATTTCCAAACTGGATGATGGCGACATGATCCACTATCTGGATATCGCAGATGCCTTTCTAGAATCGGACGGAGCGTTACAGCGATCAGTGATGCCCGATCTATTGCACTTGAATTCAGCCAGCTACCAAAAATGGGCAGACGCAATCGAGCCGAGCGTCAAGAAACTGATGGCGCAGTACCACCGTGAAAGAGAAGTGACCGCACCCCCACGGCTCACAGAGACCGTGGCACCCAATTGGTGTTCAACCAAAGCACCCGGCCTATGGCTCCACTTCGCTACGTGCTGGGCGTGAGACGATGAAGGAAGCTTCCGTCCCGATCTACCAAGTTTGATTCTCACGGTCGATGGGTTCAAGGTGAACGAAAAATTTGTCCACTGAATTGCGAACAGGTCACAGGGCAAATCAGATGGCATATTGGGGACTTCTTTGGCATGATTCTACAGTGAAATTGGGTGGCCTGCGGTATGTGACAACGGTGAAGAAAAACGTTCCACCAGGAATACGTGCGCGACGGTAGTTGACATCCCAAGATCATACCACCTCAGTGAAGTAGGGTGGGGTGAAGCAAGTCGACGATCATTGGTGGGTTACGTTCTCGGTTTTACCATTGATGAACGAGGTAAGGATGTTCACACTTGCTTGCGTAACCCACCATCACTAATGGTGGACGAACTTCACCCACCCTACCGTCGCTAAATGGAGACAGTCCACCCCGTGAATAACGATCAGCTGCAATTGCGGAATTCTGAGCGGACGGGTGGCACGAAGTTACTTGGGCTTGGAACGCCGTCGGTTTCTCTTCTGCTTTTGATTTGGAGCATTAGATGGCAAGCCTTTTAGACCGCTCTTGCGACCGGGGTTCTTTTGCTGGAGATCCCAGGGTAAGTCTTTGAGTGGTTCGTATCGTGGGCTGGCATCTTGCGCTGGGAATGTTTTCTGGATCACTTCTAGTTTGTTTAGAGCCGCGGAATAATTTGCGTCGTTGATGATATTTTTCAGTTCCGCCGGGTCAGTTTTGAGGTCAACGAGTTTCGCACTGGAGCGGTCGGTTTCGATGTAGAGTTTGTATCGTCCGTCTCGGATGACTCGGTCTCGGTATTTGTGATTGTTGATGATGCGTTTGGTCTCAGGATCATAGGTGCCTGCTCCTCCGCCCATCGAGAGAATCCAGGTCCGCTCGGTGTCCTTCGTTTTACCGAGAATGTGATCGGCAAACGAGTGACCATCGAAAACGTCATCGGCTGGAAGCTTTGCTTTTGCGAATTCCGCAAAGGTGGGGAGCAAGTCGGTGAAGTCGATCAGTCCATCGCTGACGGTTCCTTCTGGAACCAAGCCGGGGCAGTTGACTACGAACGGTTCGCACGTTCCGTTCTCTAGCGTCTTGCCTTTGGCTCCTTTCACGAGGCGACCGTTCATATGGTTCGAAATTCCTCCGGATGTCCCGTTGTCTGTCGTCCAGATGACGATTGTATT
>DAOUPA010000215.1 GCA_030626405.1 Planctomicrobium sp. | reverse complement strand
TGGTAGTGGTGATGGTTATTGTGCCAGCCTTCACCCCAGGTGACTAATGCGATGAGCCAGTTGTTGCGGCTGTCGTCTCCTGTTTCGTAACGTTGCCAGCCGATCACGTGGGCCAGCGAATTCACAAAATACGTGATGTGATACAACGCAATCGTCGACAACAAAAAGCCCCAGACCAACATCTGCCACGGTCCAGTTCCAAGTGAAGGCATCCAGGAATTTAGAATCATTCCGAGTACGAACATCGCGCCTGCTAACAAGATTGCAGGCAAGATGTGGAACCGTTCCAGCCAACGCAGTTCCGGAAATTTCAACCAGTCTTTGACGACTCTCTCGTCGGTCTTTGCGTTCTCGCGAGTCAGGAACCAGCCCATGTGACTCCACCAGAAACCATGTTGTCGGGGAGAGTGAACATCGGTCGGTTCGTCAGAGCGTCGGTGATGCTGGCGATGATGAGCCGCCCACCAGACCGGACCTCGCTGGGCGGCAGTGCAGCCCAATACGCCACCTAGAAATTGAACCAGCCGTGATGTTTGAAATGCTCTGTGGGAGAAGTATCGGTGATAGAACCCCGTGAGTGCGAAGACGCGCACATACAACATCACCAGAAACACCAAAACTGCAACCGGACTAATCCCTACCCAGAAAACTGAAAAGCAAAGTAGGTGCAGCGAGATGTACGGAATGGTCGTGACCCAGTCGATTTCCGAGAGCCCCACCGGTGACGGAGTTTCCTGTAAAGGGACATCCTGAACGGGCTCTGGAACTTGTTCGACTTGGGTATCAGGAATCGTGCCAATCTGGTTTGTCATTCGAACTCGTTTTGTAATGAATGAAGTGAGTGAGAAGGGTTGTAGCCATTCCCGTCGATTTCGCCAATGCGTGAAGAGTCATTTTCTTCCTGGCACTGGGCTTCGCCGAAAAATGGGAATGTTTCACGAATGAGATTGTTGAATCGTACATGCATTGGCCTATAATAGGCTCAGGCAGTCTGTGACTGTTTCCTACCAAGAGATCCTCCCTCATTAATAATCACTGGCTGATTTCAATCCTGCCAGTATCTTGCCCCTCCTGAAAATATGTCTAACCTTTTTCTAAAAGTTGTTTCGGTAATCGCCACCATTGCTTTTGGCATCGTGGTTGCTGCATGCAGTGTCTCTCCATTATCTGCTGACGAAAAACCAAAAGAAAGTGAAGCATCAACAGCCAGCCTGACAACTGAGCAGCGTCTGGAACAAGGACGAAAGATCTACACCCAAAAATGTGCAAGCTGCCATGGAGAAAAAGGGCAAGGTGCGGATGGAGAGTATGACGAACCGTTAGTCGGAGACGATTCAATTGGTGAACTCACCAGGCGAATCACCGGGACAATGCCAGAAGGTGAACCGGATGAATGTGTCGGTGAAGACGCACATTCGGTGGCTGCTTTTATCCATCAAGAGTTTTACAGCGAAGCAGCACGCATTCGAAATCGTCCGCCTCGGGTAAAACTGACTCACCTGACTGGCAATCAGCTACGCCAAAGTCTCGCAGATCTTTATGCCCACTTTTCTGGGTCAATGTGGCTGGAACCGAAGCACGGAATCAACGGAGTTTACTTCGACGGCGCACGCTGGAAAAAAGAAAACATCAAAATCGAACGAGTCGATCCTGTCATTGAGTTTGATTGGAAAAGTGATGGCCCTGGCGAAGGCATCAAGCCGGAGGATTTCTTTGTTCAGTGGCGAGGAGGACTTAAAGTCAATGAAACTGGCAGCTACGAAATTGTGCTGCGTTCCTCATGTGCTTTCATCTGCAAGCTCGGCAACTTCAATCGAGAGTTTATCAACAACCGTGTGCAGTCTGGGGACAAAACGGAATTCCGAAAGTCTATCGTTCTCACCGCAGGTCGCGTTTATCCCATCCACATTGAACTCTACCAACGCAAGCGTAAAACAGGGCAACGTCCTGCGAACATGTCGCTGTCGTGGATTCCCCCGCAAGGGATCGAAGATGTCATCCCCGAACGCAACTTGCTCGCGAATTCGCCACCAGCCACGTTTTCACTGCAAACGATACTGCCTCCTGATGACCGCAGCTATGGCTATGAACGAGGATTGTCAGTCGACCGACAGTGGGATGATTCGACAACTGCCGCGGCATTGGAATTTGCGGAGATCACCATCAGTGAACTGTGGCCTGCATATCAACGCAAGCACAAAAAAGACCCGGACGAAAACCGGGCGAAGTTACGAATCTTCCTCTCCGAATTCGCAATGGTTGCATTCCGTAGCCCGCTGGATGATGAGACTCGCAAGTTTTACGTTGATGGACAAGTCGATCTCGCCGAAGATGATGCGGAGGCAATCAGACGTTGCTTGCTTGTCGTGTTGAAATCGCCTCGGTTTCTTTACCCCAGTTTAGATCAGGATCAGTCTCCATCTCAACGAGCAGCAACACGGTTGGCGTTAACGTTGTACGATTCGTTACCTGCCGATGAATGGTTGCTCAAACTTGTTCGCGAGAATAAATTGGAAACACCGGATCAAACCCGTGCTGCGGCAGAACGAATGCTGAGAGATTACCGCGTTCGTGGAAAGACGCGTGAACTGATGTATGAGTGGCTCAACCTGACTCACCTCACTGAGATCACCAAAGACGAAGAACTCTATCCGGAATTTGACGCTGCTCTGGTCTCTGACTTGAAAGCATCTCTCGATGCGTTTCTTGACGAAATCATCTGGGGAGAGTCGAGCGATTTCCGGCAGTTGTTTCTTGCAGATTGGACCTTCACAACATCGCGTCTGGAGCAATTCTACGGCGAGAACTGGAAGCCAGAAAAAGGTGAGGATTCATCGTTGGTGAAATCGGTTTCTGCACCGGATCGACGGCTCGGACTTCTCTCTCATCCATACCTGATGAGCAAACTCGCTTATCGGGATTCAACTTCGCCGATTCATCGCGGAGTCTTTCTGATTCGCTATCTCCTGGGACGAACCTTGCGACCGCCGATGGAAGCGTTCATTCCGCTCAGCCCGGATTTGCACCCGGACATGACGACCAGAGAGCGCGTGACGCTTCAAACCAGCCCGCAGAACTGTCAGGTTTGTCACATTAAGATCAACGGTCTCGGTTTCGCGCTGGAGAATTTCGACGCTGTTGGTCGATTTCGAGAGAAAGAAGGGGAGAAACCAATTAACCCGCTCGGTTCCTATACGCAGCTCAATAGTGAGTCCGCGACGTTTCAGGGAGCGACTGAACTGGCAAAATTCCTCTCAAACAGCCATGATACTCATCGAGCGTTCGTCAACCGAGCGTTTCAGCACTTTGTCAAACAACCGGTCGCGGCATACGGCCCTGATCGATTGGATGATCTCACCCAAACATTCCGCGATCACAATTTTCACATCCGCAGACTCCTCGTGGAAATTGCAGTGATCGCAGCCACCCCCCAAGTTTCCACCCCCGACGAGGTTCAGCCATGACCGACTACACATCCCGACGCGATTTTTTACGCAAGGCGGGGATCAGCGCCATGGGAGTGAATCTCGCGATGGGACTGCCGAGTCTGGTACGTGCTGCGAGCAAGGGCGAAAACCCTCGCAAGCAGCGCTTGATCTTCGTGTTCAGTCCAAACGGCGTGATCCCAAAGCATTTTTGGCCGGAAGTTTCTGAAGAGAAGTTCGAACTGACACGCATCTTGCAACCGCTTGAGGAATTCAAAAGTCAGACCCTGACCATGCACGGCGTCTGCAACAAAATCAAAGGCGATGGCGATGGTCACATGCGCGGCATTGGCTGTTTGCTCACTGGAATCGAACTCTTCCCTGGCGACATTCAGGGAGGCTCAGATACTCCCGCCGGTTGGTCGCAGGGAATTTCAGTTGATCAACATCTCAAGAATCGTCTCCAGGCGAATCCGCAAACGCAAACACGGTTCGGTTCTCTTGAATTCGGTGTGATGGTTCCGGAACGAGCAGACACCTGGACGCGAATGTCCTACGCCGGAGCCAATCAACCGGTCGCACCGATTGATAATCCATACCAGATGTTCGACAAGCTCTACGGTCAGGCAAAGAACCGCAAAATGCTGGCGAGTGTTTTGGATGGACTGAGCGACGATTTCCGCCGGTTGGAAAAGATGATCAGCGCCGAAGATCGTCGAATTCTTCAAGACAACATTGCGATGGTCGGGGAACTGGAGAAAGACCTCAAAGTCGAACTTGCAGCAAGTGAAAAACAATCAGACGTCGGACATGCCGTGCCAACGTTGCCTCCGAACGTACGTGAGGTGAACGACAATATGCCGCAAATTACGCGGATGCAATCTGATCTTCTGGTCAATAGCTTCGCTGCCGATTTCGCCAGAGTTGCCACGTTCCAGATCACGAACAGTGTCGGGCAGCCAAAAATGAAATGGCTCGGCATCGAAGAAGGTCATCACACCCTCTCCCACGAACCAGACAAGAACGAAGAGGCATACGAAAAGCTAATCAAAATCAATACATGGTACTGCGAACAAGTCGCTTACCTTGCGAAACGACTGGCAGCAACACCCGAGCCAGGCGGCAACGGTTCGCTGTTGGACAACACTACGATTGTCTGGACCAACGAACTCGGCAAAGGGAATTCGCACACGCGAAATAACATCCCATTTGTGCTAGTCGGTGGTGGATTGGGTTGGAAAACGGGACGTGCGCTCGACTTCAAAAATGTCCCACATAATCGCCTGTTAATGAGTTTCTGCGAAGCAATGGGACAACCTGCCGAGTCCTACGGGAACCCGGACTTCTGCACGGATGGTGTCCTCACCGGGCTCGTCTGAGTGCAAATTGACACCTCCTCGAATATGATGCAGACATCTCAAAGTGTTACTTTTACATCCTTTTAATTTGGATGAATCGAGTTGTCATGCGCATCATCTTATTTTCGTTGCTGTTATGGGGGGGATTGTCGGGAATGACGCTGTCTGAAGCGAGCGGAGAGGAATCGTTAGCGCCCCAGCCTGGGTATGATCGATCCGGAAGTAATCCTTACCAGTCACGATCTGTCGTGATAGCCAAGAATGGAATCGTCGCGACCAGCCAACCACTCGCGGCTCAAGTCGGTCTCGACATTCTGAAAGCAGGCGGCAATGCGGTCGATGCCGCGATTGCGACGAACGCGATGATGGGACTTGTCGAACCGATGAGCTGCGGCATCGGCGGCGATTTGTTCGTGATCTACTGGGATGCGAAAACCGAAAAACTGTATGGCCTCAATGCTTCTGGTCGCAGCCCTGCGGCGCTAGACATCGACGTATTCAAAGAGAAAGAGCTGAAACAAATTCCGATTCAGGGACCACTCGCATGGTCGGTCCCTGGTTGCGTGGATGGTTGGGACGTTTTGCTGAAGCGGTTTAGTTCGCGTCCGCTTGCTGAGTTGCTGGAAGATTCGATTCGGTATGCGGAAGAAGGATTTCCGGTCACAGAAATCATTTCGCGTTCCTGGAAAGGCTCGGTTGGAAACCTGTCGAAGTATCCAGACTCGGCGAAAACTTATCTGATCGATGGAAGAGCACCGGAAATTGGAGAGATCTTCCGCAATCCATACCTCGCCAAAACATATCGGTTACTGGCTGCGGAAGGCCGTGATGCGTTCTATCGCGGAGCAATTGCGAAATCGATGGTTGAATTCAGCAAAGCTCAGGGCGGATACTTTTCGCTCGAAGATTTTTCCGAACATACTTCCGAATGGGTCGATCCGGTCTCCACGAACTATCGAGGTTTCGATGTCTGGGAACTCCCTCCGAACGGACAAGGGATCGCGGCACTGCAAATGCTCAACATCCTGGAAGATTACGACTTGAAAAGCCTCGGCTATCAAAGTCCGGAGGCATTGCACCTCTTCATCGAAGCGAAGAAACTCGCCTTCGCTGATCGCGCGAAGTTTTATGCCGACCCGAATTTCTCGGATGTTCCGGTGAAAGAATTGATCTCCAAGAAATATGCAGATGAGCAGCGACGGCGGATCAATCCTGATCGCGCGGCGACCGACGTTCCGGCCGGTGATCCGAAGTTGATTCACGGCGACACGATCTATTTGTCTGTTGTCGACAAAGAAGGAAACTGCTGCTCCTTCATCCAAAGCAATTACTACGGGTTCGGTTCACAGATGGTTCCAGGCGACCTCGGTTTTGCCCTTCAAAATCGAGGAGCTTTATTTTCACTCGACCCGAAACATGCCAACGCTTTGCAGCCGCGAAAGCGTCCGTTTCATACAATCATCCCGGCCATGGTGACAAAAGATGGAAAACCCTGGCTGAGCTTCGGTGTCATGGGCGGCGACATGCAGCCGCAAGGTCATGTGCAAAT
The DNA here is from genome assembly GCA_030626405.1 of Planctomicrobium sp. Taxonomy (GTDB): domain Bacteria; phylum Planctomycetota; class Planctomycetia; order Planctomycetales; family Planctomycetaceae; genus Thalassoglobus. The sequence goes on along the minus strand of DAOUPA010000215.1, from coordinate 4,678 downwards.
CTTGATCAACATGATCGACTTCGGAATGAATGTTCAGGAAGCCGGGGACGCCGCCCGCATTCGCCACCTCGGATCGCAAACACCGACCGGTCAACCCCTGGAGAATAACGGAGGCCGCGTCGCTGCAGAATCAAGAATCCCTGAATCAACTTTGCGTGCGCTGGAAAAGAAAGGTCACGTCATGACTCGTTCTCCCGGTGGCTTCGGGGGATATCAGGCAATCATGATCGATCACGAACACGGCACGCTGCACGGTGGCACCGACCCTAGAAAAGATGGCGCCGCAGTTGGTTACTAGAAACGAACTAAGATCTGTCGTCGACCTGTGTTTCTTTTTCGCACATAATCAAAAGAGAGCGGTGATTGGATCACCACCATCGAGCAGGTGATAAGGGCGACCCAGTTTGTCGTAGGCCATCAGGTCGTCGATGCCCATGGCGTTGTAGACCGTGCCTGTAATGTTCGCAGGTGTCACCGGGTGCTCAAGTGGATATTCGCCATAGCGGTCGCTGGCCCCGTAAGTTTGCCCGCCTTGAATTCCACCACCGGCGAGAACATCGGTCAGACAGTGTGTCCAGTGATCACGCCCTGCGCCCGTGACTCCCCCTGAACGTGGATCGCCAATCTTGGGTTTGCGTCCCATTTCACTGGTGACTAGCAGCAACGTTTCATCGAGCAGACCGCGCTGCGCGAGGTCTTCGACCAGAGCAGAAAATGCCCGATCAAATTCTGGCAACAGATCTTCTTTCAGACATTCGAAGTTACTTCCATGAGTATCCCAACTGCCAGCACTTTTGCATTTTTTAGCAAGCTTTGACATATCTCCCTTCCAGAAGACAGTCACGAACGGAACCTCCGCTTCGACGAGTCGACGGGCGAGTAGCAGACTCATCCCGTTCACGGTTTTCCCGTACCGTTCTTGAATCGCCGGCGATTCCTTTGAAACGTCAAAAGCGTTTGTCGTTTTGGAAGAGAGGATCAAATTGAGCGCCCGTCGCTGATGTTGATCGAGAACGTTCATCCCCGCCGAGCCTTCGAGGCTGCGTCGAGCAGTATCGATCTCTTTGAGTAGTGAAAACCGGTTCGTCATTCTTTCTGGAGTGATTCCTCCTTCGAGAGTCAGAGACGGCGCGAGGAACTTCAATGGTTCTTCGTTACTTCCCATCACGTACAGCGGATCTTGCTCGACTCCAATGCGAGCCGCGAATTGACCGGGGCGAGTGTACGGCGCTCGACTCGGCTTGTGTGGAAGTGTGATTGCGTTGGGAAGATCGGGGTTTGGAGTCGATTTAGAAGCGACGACCGAACCCATAAACGGCCAGTCATCCGGGAGCGGCGTCCGGTTGTTCCCGCGCGTGACAAAAGTTTGATCCGGAACGTGTCCGGTCAAATTGTAATAGTAACCAGCGTGATGATCGTTCGTGTTCACGGTCGACCCGACTGAATTTACGATCGCCAGATGATGTGCCTGCTTCGCCAGCATCGGAAGATGCTCGCACAGCCGAACTCCTGGAGCGGATGTCGCAATCGGAGAAAACGGTCCTCGATACTCTGAAGGTGCGTTCGGCTTGAGATCCCACATATCCATGTGAGACGCTCCACCGCACAGGAAAAACAAAATCGTTGACTTGGCTCCTTTTCTCGGCGAGACCGCCTGCGTTTTCGGAGCGGCACAGACCGGCTGACCAAACTTCAACCCTGCAAACCCCAAGCTTGAAGCAACTAAAAATTGCCGTCGTTGCATTGTCATTATTGATTCCGTCTTAATTTGGAATGAGCACCAATGGTGCTTCTATGTCCTACAATCGTCTTCAAGTCTCATGTTCATCAACTGGCTTCCGAATTCTTTCGTTGATCCATCAATTCTGTTGCAAAGCCTTCGAATGAATTTTCGTTCAGGTTCACTTTCCCGACCTCTTGACCAAGTCGAATGCCGGTGCGGTTCATTTTCTTGCGTGTCTCTCTAAGTGTATTACCAAAAATTCGAACGGATTCCGTTTTTCCGGTCACGTCAATCGCCACACCAGCATCACCACCGCTGTTCTCGATAATGTTCTCTCGAAGTATATTACGGTTCGCCCAGAAGTCTTGTCCACGGGAATCGTCGCGAAAAAGAACTCCAATCTGCCCGCTGTTGGTAATCGTGTTCTTCTCAATCACATTGTCTGTGTCGCAATGTCCAATGGAAATCCCGTAACGCCGGTTGCCATCGATTTTATTATTTGTCGCTAAACCATACTTCACGCCCCAGCACCAGAAAATTCCCTGATCGTTATTTTCGAGCCGGTTGTTGCGAATCAATGGTCGCTGCGATCCAGAACCGGGATGAACTCCCAAATTTGAATTGTCGTGTGAGTGACAATTTTCAACAACGACGTCATGGCATATTTGAAAACTGATTCCGTCACCGTTGTAGTTTCGAGCCGTCACATTGCGGATCGTGTAGCGGTTGCAGTCTTGCAGGAAGATGCAGCCACCGTAGTTACCGTTAAAGTTTTCGTTGTTGTCTTTATTTCCATCAAGAGTGATGTTTTCAATCGTCACTTCTGCTGTGTTCTCGCTCGTCAGTAACGGGAACAGCGACGCACACGTCGGCTTGCCGGTCAGCCAGAGGTTTTTGCGGAGGCCGTTACTGAGTTTGAATCGGTTTCCGGACCGTGCAACAAGCGTCCGCTTGATCACGATTTGCGCGCCGTTGCTGGGGTTCTTCGCTCGCAAGACAATGCCGTCACCGACGCGGAAGTTCTTCGTATTGCGTAGAGTTATTTCCTGATCGTACCAGTCTGAGTCGCGACCAAGTTCAACGGACTCCGAAGGGATCTTCGTCAGAATCGAATCCGCACCAGAACCAAGCAGTCGCACCTTCGAAGAAAGAAACACGGCGTTTCGTAAAGTGTAAGTTCCCGGCAGAACCTTCACCGTTCCGCCGCCGAGTCGAGTCACGTAGTCCACGGCAGCCTGCAAGACTTTGTCGTCGCTTCCAACGAGGTCTGCTTTGTCAGGGCCAACAGTGATCTGCAATCGCTCTTCCCAGTTCGGTCCATAGCGCTCATCGCCATCGGTTGCGCGAGGATTCGTTACCGGTGGTCGCCCATCCGCCCAGAGCCTGCGAGACGAAAGCCCTGCGGCACAGGCACCACTTAAAGAGAAAAGAAAATTCCGGCGAGAGACATCAGAAACATTCACTACAGAATTCCTTATGGCAAAAAATCGTTCTTAGGATGCCTTAAGCATAGAGGAAGTCTCCAATTTATGGAAATTCAAGTGGAATGGACGGGGAATGATCGGCCCGAAATCCCGGTCCCTGTAGTTTTTCGAGGACATGCTCTCAATTCAAACAATATTACGATGTATGAACTGAAGTTCTAAATTTCATGTCAATCCTTGATTCGCCTTTCAATCTGCCTCGCTTGATTCTGCACATCACTAAATCGCGCAGGCCATTCCTGACGGCGTAACTGGCGGATCGACTGCTTTGCATCGGCCCATTTCTTTGCGTGAACTTGAGCGTTCGCCAGCCCCAGAAGTCCGGTTGGTTCCAGCTTGCGAAGCTCTGAAACGCGCTGCCAATGATCAATAGATTCATTCCAGCGTTGTTGTTCTTCGCGGAACTTCGCAAGCGCTTGATGCGACTCAGCTTCGTTCGGAGCCGATTCGACTATTGAAGTTGCAGCACGCTCGGCAAGATTTGGGTTCTCTTTGGCTCGTTGTGCAAGGTCAGTATAGAGCGAGAGATTGTGGCGATCAAAATCGATCTGTGAGAGGAGTTGCAGCACGGCACCTTCTGAATCCTCCAACTTGTCATAACATTTGAGCAATCCGAGGTGGATTTCACGGTCGTACGGAGAGAGTTCAAGTGCCAACTCATACTGCTGAAGAGCACGTTCGTATTTTTTGTTGTTGAAAAAGCGGTTCCCGATCGCTTTACGAATGATCGGGCTATCCGTCCCCAACTTTTTCGCCTTTTGATCGAGTAACTTCACATAACTGTCGATGTCTGGAGCGCTGTTCACCACGCTCTGCATCTGGCTCACGGCGTTCTGCCGCTGATCGTGCCGTGGTCCCCAGCTGACAATCGCCGCCGCCGCCGCGTCAACGGCTTTCTCTGTGTTTTGGACCTGACTGAAGGCTTGTGCCAACTCGTAATAATACTGCGAAAGCGTTCCATCTCCGATCCCTCGGTTTCGTGCATTTCTCTGATGAAGATTGATCGACTCTTCGAAGTATCCGATCCCTCGTTTCAGCCGACCGACTTCCACGCAAATTCGAGCAAATTGAATAATGTTACTCTCAACCCAAGCCCCATCTTTTGCATGGAAATGTTCATCCGTTGCGGCTATCAACGCGTCGGCTTTCTGTATCTGGTTAGCACGGTGCAAGGCTCGAATGAACAACACGCGGAGCGACATTTCATCGGGATGTGTTTCAACGAGTTCGATCAGCAGCGGAATCGATTTCTGATACATGGATTGCTCATGCAGATACTGTACGAGCGTCCGCGTTCCAGAATCATCCAGTAGGCCTCGCTTGCGGGAATTCATCAGGATGTCAATCGCCCGGCTATGACGGCTTAATCCCTGGTAGAGGTAGTTCGCGACATAGAAAATCGTTCGAGGAGATTCTTGTCGCTCACGTAGAACATCTTCGGAGACTCGGGCGAAATCGGCAGATTTCTCTT
>DAOUPA010000096.1 GCA_030626405.1 Planctomicrobium sp. | reverse complement strand
GCACGCCGCGTCAGCAGATGCTCGCCTCCGTAAATCTCCGGGACTTCTGCCAAGATCGAAGTTGCTCCATGAGCAACGAGTAAATCGCTCGCGATGCCGACTGCCGGATTCGCTGTGACGCCGCTATTACCGTCGCTGCCTCCACATTCAGTTCCGAGAATGATTTCAGAAACCGGAATTGCTTCGCGTTGTACATTGTTCGCATCAGGCAGAAGTTCCTTGAGCACCTCAATACCGCGTTGCACTGTTTTCGCAACGCCTCCCTGATCTTGAATGTTCATGATCAAGGGCTTCTTCGCAACCTCTGAATCAACATTCAGTTGAACCAGATGATGTTCTTCAGCCAGAAAACTCGCCTGAGCCGTTTCGCAACCAAGACCGACAATCAGGTAGGCAGCGATGTTCGCATGCTCTGCGAAGCCAGCTAGGGTTCGCGCAAGAATTCGGTGGTCGGTTCCACCATACTCGTAGGCACATCCCCCTTTATGAGAGAGAGCGATGACGCCATCAATGTTGGGATACTCTGCCAGAATTGATTCGTCGAAAGCATCTGCGATGTACTTCGAAGACGTTGCCGAGCAATTGACCGTACTAATGATTCCGATGTAATTTCGCGTCGCCGCCCGACCATCCGGTCGACGATAGCCTTGGAAGGTTCGCTCTTTTGATGGCTTTGGAGGTTCGACGATCGAAGTGCAAAATTCGTACGAATGCTCCAGTTCACCGAGACCAACATTGTGAGTATGCACCCAGTCCCCCGGTTGGATTTGTTTCGTCGCAAATCCAATCGGCTGGCCGAATTTGCGAATCGGTTCTCCTTCTTTGATCGTATAGATCGCCATTTTGTGGCCCATGTCGATCCGTTCATTCGCCGAAACTTCACCATCGGCGGCATGAAATCCGTCGCTTTCGCGCGCGTGGTCTCTCGCTACAACAATGTTATCGCTGGAATCCAGACGCAAAAATTTCGGTTGTTCACTCATGAAATTTATCTTTGAACTTCAAAAAACAGGATTTCAAAGGCGAAGTGTCGGCACTTGCAGACCAAATGTCCAATGCTCGTCAAATTTGATACGCTGCTCAATGATATTCGAACAACTGCGAAACCACGTTTCGCCTCTTAAATTAAAATCAACGACCGTAGCAGATGACTCTCAAATCTTGGCTCAAACATGCATTTGCTGTGGATACGAATCCAAATCCGCCGAGTGAAGCGGAGTTGCGATTGGTGGAACGAATTTGCCGAGAGGTCGTTCGTCGACAAATGACGATCCCCGCGATTACGTTCTTGGAAATGGCTCGGCCGCTGAATTACCTCGGTTCCCAAACAATGCGTTTTTTTGAACCAATCGTCGTCGCTATTGCAAACGCCGAAGACTATCAAACATTTGCAAAATTCCTGGAACGTCGTGATGCGATTGACACGATTTGCGAGCAACTCGGAAAAATCGAACAAGAAGCACAAGAGGTCAAATCCACCAGCTCTTCCTCAAAAAATGAGTCGAAGTGATGGCAGACGAAAATGTCAACTCAACGAAAATCTCTCAAGCAACGATTGGAATCGTCTGCGCGTTGCACCTCGAAGTTGTCCCGTTACTGGATAAAATCCATGCCACTCGCACACATGCTGGCAACGGATTGAAGTTCCACGACTGCTCTCTCGGTGACGTACGAATTGTCGTCGTTGAAGGTGGAACCGGTCACAAGAGAGCAACACAGGCAACCAATGCTTTGATTGATGCCTTTGAGCCTTCCTGGATTCTTTCGGTCGGTCTCTCAGGCGCGCTGATCCCGGAGATGGATATCGGCCACATCGTTGTGGGTGATTCACTGATCTATGAAAGTGGGAATCCGGAGATCTCTTTACGACTGGATATGTCAGACGACGTGGAGCACGGACTGCATGTTGGCAAACTCTGCACGGCGGACCGCATCATTCGCACGCGTGAAGAGAAACGAGAACTCCATGCAAAAACTGGCGCGATTGCTGTCGACATGGAATCACTCGCTGTCGCAAAAGTCTGCAAGGCTCGCAGCACCGGTTTCATGGCAATTCGTGCGATCAGCGACGATTTGTCGGAAGACCTTCCACCAGAAGTCCTGGCAATCTTCGGCCCGAAAGGAACGATTCGCGCCGGCGCCTTGGTTGGTTCGATTCTCAAACGTCCATCAAGCGTGAAAGACCTTTGGAAGATCCGCGAAAGTGCCGTTAATGCTGCGAAAAACTTGGCTCAATTCACCATTGGAGCGATCTCGCAATTGGTTGAATCGTAGCCTTAAATTCATGTGAAGTGAAATTTTCACCACGGAGACACAGAGAAAGTCCAGAAGCTCATTTGTAGATCGCGCTCAGTCCGGTAGTGGATTGGAGTTGAATTCAGGAATCACGACTCCTCAATTCTAATTCGATCTGAACTTCGGTTGGTAAAGCCTCTTGATTCCCTATATGTTGACATTTCAGCCCAGCGCAGGTGCTGGAGAATTTTAGAATTCTTTCTGGATCCCAATCACTCAGAACACCGTGAATCAACGCACCGGAGAAGCTGTCGCCCGCGCCGTTGGTGTCTACGACTTGTTTGAGCTTCATGGCAGGTTCGAAGAGTGTCTCTCCTTGTGTGTGCAAAACGGCACCATGTTCTCCATCGGTGACTGTGACAATTCGTGGACCGAAGGCAGCAATCTTCCTGGCGGCTTCTCTTGAATTTTCTTCACCGAGAAATTGTTCGCAGAATCGTTTGGGGCAATTTACGACATCAGCAATTTTGAGGAGTTCTTCGACGCCTGGCTTTGGAGAACCTGTGTCGAGGCAGACGAGACCGCTTTGCTGTTTCATCAAATTTGCGGCGGCGAAAGCAGCATCGGTCGGCCAGCAGTCGAGGTGCAGCACGTTGAACTGACTGATGAACTCTTCGGTCACATGCTTCGCAGTGCCGCTGTCATTGACTCTTGAAGTCACCAGCGTTCGGCAACCGGTTGTTTCTTCGAGCCATATTTGAGTGACCGAAGTGGAGACGTCTTGGCGACACGCCAATGGAAAAGCAATTTGCTCGGCGGAGAGTCTATTCTCGATAACACTGCCGAATCCCTCCTCTCCCCAGGCACTAAGGAAATGACAATCTCTCCCAAAGCGTCTTAACTGAGCGAGAGCAACCGGAACCGGTCCGCCCATCTGAAATCGAGAAGCAATCGATTCGTTCTTGGAGTCCGGCTCTGGGTAAGAAGGTATCGTCATCACGTGGTCAACGGTGGCCACTCCGAGTCCCAGAATTTTCGCTGAAATGGTCATGTCGATGTGGTCGTGGTGAACCATTTCAACGCTGCTGCTTCAAAACCTTTCTGAACGATGATAACTGCCGTATCATTCGGGCGAAGCTGATCATCCCCGGAAGCAACCTCAACGTATTCTTCCCGAACAATGGCGGCGATCAGGCAATCCTTGATCTTCAAATCTTTGAGCTTGCCATCGAGACATGGAGCGCCTTCTTCGACTTGAATTTCCCAAACTTCGGCGGCGCCTCCAGCGATGGTACTTTTGCGGTTAATGGGTCCGGTCATCACCATGCCGAGGACTTCATCGGCCATCACTTCGCGGGGACTGACGGCGACATCGATTCCCAGTTTTTCCAAAACATTGACATAATCCGGTCGCCGGACGATGCTCAAGATTCGTTTCGCACCCAGCTCTTTGGCTTCAACTCCGCAAACAATGTTGTCTTCATCTCGCCCCATGGCTGCAACGAAGACATCTGCAGTACTGACTCGGGCTTCTTCAAGTTCACTTCGATTTGAGGCGTCCCCTGTGAGGACAGTTGCTGATTTCAAGCGGGTCGCAACATGCTGGCAGCGATCTGGATCGGCTTCAAGAATGACAACTCGATAGCGTTTACTATCGAGCAGTCGACCGAGATGCAATCCAATTTCACCACCACCAGCAATGATCACGGAGAGCGTTGATTGACTTCTCGGCTCAAAGAGAGATTTGACATCATCGAGCGCTTCCTGCTTGCCGATCAATGTCACGCGGTCACCAACGCGAATCACCTGTTCTGCACTCGGTACGCTGGGACCACGTTCTCCAACAATCAGTCCCATACGTACGGTCGATGGAAACTTGAGTTCGCGAATACTGAGACCGACAGCCTTTGAATGTTTGGCAACTCCAACTTCAAGAACTTGCACACCGCCGCGAGCGAAATTTTCCACGGCGAATAAACCTGGCCCGCGCAGGCCTTTTGCAAGTTCAAGGGCCGTTAGTTTCTCTAAGCTTAATAAACGATCAATCCCGAAATGCCGCTGATAGTCGAACGTGCTGAAATCTCGGTAGGCTGGGTTGAAGACGCGCGCGACCGTCCTCTTCGCCCCCATCACCTTGGAAAGACTTGCTCCGACGAGGTTCACTTCATCCCGGCTGGTGACTGCCAGGCAGAGTTCTGCGTTTTGGACTCCTGCTTGAAATAATGGAATCGACTCACACGCGGAGCCGAGAACGGTTTGAACGTCGAGCTGTTCTTCAACGCGATTGAGAACTTCGCGTTGCTCGTCGACAATGCAAACGTCGACATCATGCTCAACGAGAATTCCGGCAATCGACCGACCGACGGTTCCAGCTCCTAAAATGACTGCGTGCATAAGAAGTTTGATTACAAATGAGGAAACAAGTCTGCTGGGCGTACCGAACCGCATCTAGTGTAAGTGTTTCTTCCAAATTGGATAAGAGAAGCTCGGTGAATTCTGTGCTTCTCAGAGTCTATGTGAATTCCTGACTGGTTCCAGGTGGTGGAAGAGAGCGTTCCAGCGAAGCGAGAAGCGGTCTCACGTGAGGAGTTGCCATGAAAACGCGAGCCGAAACTGCTGATCGTGGAAAGAAATTTGTGATGAAATCGAAGCAGAATTCTGTTCCGGAATGGCGAATTAAAACAGCATTGGCGTAATGTCCGGTCATCACGTCTTCTGAGATTTTCAACTCATCGTAGATATCCTGAATCTGCGGTTGTGATGGCGGGGCAGGGAGATTCCCTGGATGTAGGGCTTCACCTCCGTGAGGTGCTGGTATGTCGCCGGTTGCTTCGCTCTCTTCAGCATGTTCAAGTTCCGGAGGAATCGGTTTCGGTAATAGAGGCAGCGGTCCGAAGCGGGATTCGTAGTTGCGAACATTTTCTTGAAGAGCACCCACAAACTGGCCTGCGACGCCTCTGGGTAAAACGCATCGCGTGGCGACTCTTTGTTGCTCTCCGATACGTAAGACAAAATCAAGGACAATTTCGAACTGTCCTGTGAGCACCATCACTCCGTTGCTGAAAACACCCGCCCCAACTGACTCTGGAACGCGCGCACTGATGTTGCTGTGACTCACCTGTCCTTGTACAGGTTGATCGTCCCTCGAATGAGAATCAGACGAATCGGAATCGGATGGCTCTTCGTCGTCCGGTGGTGTGAAACCTTCTGGATGCTCAGGCAAATTTTTCTCCGACGAGGAATAGAAGGTATAAAAAGTAAGGGGGGGGCGAAGTCCCCTTGCTGATGTCATCTGTTCCGCGAAGTCTAAGATTGTTCGGAACTGAGACGCTTGCGGACATCAACTTCCAAGCGACCAAACATCTGTTCGTGTCGCTGGACAGCACCAGTCAACATAGTCGCCAAGCGTTTCGCTGTGTAGTAGTTCATGATCACCCGCTGATCCACTCGTAATTCCTGTACCTGAGTACCCAATGGACTTGGGTCGATAGCTAGATCGAGAATCAGCTCATCTGCTTTCATGGAAACGTAGCAGAAATTCGTATACAGCGCGTCCACCTTATTACTGTCAAATGTGACTTTAACTTGAACCTGCTGCTGACCGCTCTCTGTTTCTGCCCCTTTTGCAGGAGCATCATTTTCATCGTTTGCCATGTCTCGATGAGTCCGTTTTTTGAGTAAAAAATAATGTCGCTCGCCGTATCAGCAAGCGAAATGGTCAATGATTTATCGTCTCGCCAACTCGTGCCGCAGTGGAAGCCACGCGCCGTTTTCTTTGCTGCTCTGTACACATTGTTGAATGAAATACATCCCTTCGATGCCGTCGTAAACATTGGGATAAATCGTATCCTTCGTCTCGAAGGATTGTCCGGCGGCACGCTTGATCATGTTGTCGTATGCAAATCGGTACACATTCGCAAAGGCTTCGAAGAAGGCTTCAGGGTGCCCACCTGGAAGGCGACAGGATGCTGCTGCGAGTTCCGACATGAACGGAGCGTTCGGATTACGAGTATAGATCTGCCATGGTTCTCCATTGCGACGGACCAGCATCTGGTTCGGCTCTTCCTGTCGCCAGGAAAGTGCGCCTTTCGTGCCATCAATTTCAATGAATAAATCATTCTCGCGACCATGTGAAATCTGGCTGGCGGTCACGGTCGTCAGTCCACCATTTTCCATACGGATGACAGCGTGTCCATAGTCATCGAGCTGCCGACCTTTTTCGAAAATCTTCAAATGGCAGGAAACTTCTTCTGGAAGTTCACCCGTCATGTACCGGGCGAGGTTATACGCATGCGTTCCGATGTCTCCAAATCCTCCAGCCGCTCCAGACTTGGCAGGGTCTGAACGCCAGGCGGCTTGCTTTTGATCTTCATTCTCCAGCCGCGTGCGTAACCAACCTTGAATGTAGTTACTGCGAATCGCCTGAATCTCTCCCAGTTCCCCGGCGAGAATCATCTCGCGTGCCTGACGAACCAGTGGGTATCCAGTGTAGTTGTGAGTGAGTGCGAAGACGGCACCCGACGCTTCAACCGCCTTGACGAGTTCCTCCGCCTGAGCCATGTCGAGCGTCATCGGCTTGTCACATACGACATTGAATCCTTTTTCAAGTGCCTCCTTGGCAACTTCGAAGTGAGTATGATTCGGCGTCGCAATCGAGACGAAATCAATGCGTTCACCTTCAGGAAGAGCGGCTTCTGTATCGAGCATTTCCTGATACGAACCGTAGGCACGCTCCGGCGAAATATCATAAAACGGTGCCGAAGCTTTCGCTCGTTCCGGATTCGAAGAAAGCGCGCCGGCGACCAAGCTTGCTCGATTATCGAGAATCGCCGCGACGTTATGTACACGCCCAATAAACGATCCTTGCCCACCTCCGACAAGCGCCATATTCAATTTTCGCCCGAGCGTTCCGTTAATGTGATCTGTCATAACTTTCCTTCAATATATTTGTCTGACGCGCAACTTTCTCACTAACAACTCACCTCAACACCTCTGACCAGAAATCAGAATACCGGTCGGAGAATCTGTTCGCAACCTGAGGCGATTTTCACATGCTGGATATCACTGGCTCCCCGAAGCCTTACTACTCAAAGTGCCCCACCGACTCTTTGAGCATATTCATCACCGCTCCGAAGTCGCCGCCGTGGGCGAGGAGTTGACCGCCCTGATCGCGGCGTTTTTGAATGTCTGCGGGAGTGGCGGTCGGGGTTCCCCAGGCTGTGTTGTGTTTCTCACAGGCTGCGGCAGTACGGGTAAAGGCGTCTTCGAGCGTCCAACCGGGGTCGGTGTGCCGGAGACGTAATCCGAGGTCACCGGGACCAACGAACAAGCCATCGACACCATTGACGGCTGCGATCGCGTCGACGTTTTCGACAGCCTCGATAGTTTCAATTTGCACCACGAGGAATGTTTCTTCGTTGGCCTGTTGTGGGAATGAAGCGGAGTCGCCACACAAGAAATCAGCGTCAAGACCAGCACCATCGAGACCACGATCCCCAATAGGTGGATACTTCAGAGCGTCGACGAGCATTTCGGCCTTCTCTGGCGTGCTGACGTGTGGCACCATGATTCCTGTGGCACCATCTTCGAGGTAGCGGTACAGCCGCGTTTTCTCCAAAGTCGGGGCGCGAACCATGATGTCGATGTCGAACAAGTGACTGAAAGTTAACAACGACTGAACCTGCGAATTTTCCATGGCGCGATGTTCAAGATCGAGCCAAATACAGTCGTAGCCAAAGTGTGCAGCATGCTTCACAAAGGCCGGGATGTAATGTCCCAGGCAACACATCTTGACGGTCTCACCTGCTTTGATTTTGGCGAGCGTTTTACTTTTTCTCATTTCGTTTTCTTTCGATGAATGATGGAACGAGCAAGGTAACAGCCGCAGCAAGCGTTTCACAAGACAAAGGGTGGGGGATTAGTGATGGGCACATTACAGGCAGAATCCTACGACCCTCACTCTCCAGCGAACCATAAGTCACACGGTTCTCGAAATAAGAAGTGTCGAGACATTGTCATGAAGAGAGAAGCACGACTACATTTTTGCTTGAAAACGGCCTGTCATCGATGACCACTGATGTGGCAATTCTTGACTCTACTTTTGTGGATAATGATTCTCGCTTTTCAGTTTCTCAGACCGGAGGCTGGTTTCGTGAATCGACCGAAACTATAAACCGTGGCTGAAACAACAATTGGCTGGTCACGAAACCAGTCCCGATCCGTCCATCTGTGAAGAACTTGCTGTTCTTCTGATAAACAACAAGCCGACACGATTGTCTGGAGTGAAGAAGATGTCCGCCTTGCAGAGTACTGATTCTGAGATTTGGAATGCGTTACAGCATGAACGTGTGCGTCAAGTCGAAGGGCTTGAGTTGATTGCTTCCGAAAACTACACAAGTGCTGCGATTCAGGAAGTCGCCGGGACGATTCTGACAAACAAATACGCCGAAGGATACCCAGGTCGCCGATACTATGGCGGGTGCGAATTTGTCGACGATATTGAGACGCTTGCACGCAATCGAGCTTGCGAACTATTCGGAGCGGAACATGCCAACGTGCAGCCACACGCCGGGTCGCAGGCGAACATGGCTGTTTATTTCTCACAACTCAAGCCAGGCGATACGATCCTCGCGATGAACCTTGCTCATGGAGGGCACTTGACGCACGGAATGCGTCTTAATTTTTCTGGTCAGCTTTACAACGTTGTTCCATACGGCGTGAGAGAAGATGACAACCGCATCGACTTCGATCAGGTCGCCGCGCTCGCCAAAGAGCATAAACCGAAAATGATCGTCGCCGGGGCAAGTGCCTACCCTCGCGAAATTGATCATCCGAAATTTGCTGAGATTGCGAAAGAAAACGGCGCCTTGCTGTTTGTCGATATGGCACACTATGCAGGTCTTGTCGCCGGCGGGATACATAACAATCCAGTTGAGATCGCGGACTTTGTTTCGTCCACGTCTCATAAAACGCTACGTGGTCCACGATCAGGATTTATTCTCTGCAAGGAAGAACACGCAAAGGCCATCGACAAGACAATCTTCCCAGGTCTTCAGGGTGGACCGTTGATGCACATCGTCGCCGCGAAAGCTGTTTGCTTCGGTGAAGCTTTACAGCCCAACTTCAAAGAATATGCCAAGCAAATCGTCGCGAATGCAAAAACGCTCGCTGACACACTTGTCAGTGGCGGAATTCGCTTAGCAAGTGGTGGAACCGACAATCACCTGATGCTGTGCGATATGACAGCTATTGGCCTCACTGGAAAGATTGGCGAAGAATCACTTGATCAGGCTGGAATCACAGTGAATAAGAACATGATTCCATTCGATCAGCGAAAACCTCTCGACCCAAGCGGCATTCGTATCGGAACTGCCGCGTTGACGACACGCGGTATGAAAGAAGACGAGATGAAACGCGTCGGGCAGTGGATTCTGAAAGTACTCAACTCCGCGGATGATGCTTCAGCAATCGAATCGGTTCGCGTGGAGATCGCTGAGTTCGCGAAAGCGTTTCCAGTTCCCGGGATTGAGTAATTGCGAATGAACGCTTGAGGCAAACGATCGACTGACTCAGGCATTACAATTGTGAATCGATTTCGAGGATTCCGTCGTCGATCATGTTTTGAGCGTGTTGCGTTGCCTGTTGATGACGCTGCTGTTGTTTCTCCGAAAAAGTGTCGACTTCGCAACGGTTTAAAAGTCGCATGGCGGCACTTGGACGTTCCTGGACGTACACGAAAATTTCAGCAAGCTCCAGAGATGCGAGCGTGAAATCAGGTTGTACCTCGACGAACTCTCGATAAGCCTTCGCCGATTTTTCCATCTCACTTGCTGTTCGAAGTCCACGGGCCAATTTCAGAAGTTGCTCCGGTTGCGGAGACCACTCTGGATTTCGATGCCGAATTCGTTCGGACTCTGCAAACGCCGCTGTCAGTTTATTCTCATCGAGGTACCTACTGAAACGTTCCGGCGAAGCTTTGGCAAGTTGGTTTTTTGGGTCCGGGATAAACGGCCGGACTCGTTTTGCCCTCTTGGCATTTCGACGTCTCCGACTCGCATCCTGGTAACTTTGAGACAAGTACGATTCACTGTTCGGTGTGTTTCCGGTCATCACAGAAATGATGTCCCAACCTTCACAATCGACGAGCTTCGTCTTGAGATAGACGAAGCCAAATACTCCACCAATTCCAGCCCCAAGCAGATGTAGAAGTTCACTATTCATTGGTGAACCCATCATATGTATCAGAAACATTCTAACGAAGGAGATCATTAAATTGAGGACGGCAAACGCGACTACAGAAATGTCAAAGATCCAAAACCGAATGAAGATCCATAAAAAAACGGTGAACTCATTCTGTGGGGCCCAAATCAAAGAAATGACCATCAGTCCAAAAATGATTGCAGACGCTCCGTAAGAGACTCCGCCTGAGTACCCAAAGATTGCCTGCTCCAGAATGCATTCCAGAACACCAATGCCGATGTACACTGGAATGAATTGAAACCAGCCGATTTTCCCTTCAACGATAATTCCAAATCCCCAGAGGAAAATCATGTTGCCAACAACATGAAAGAAGCCTGCATGGATGAAATTCGAGGTCACCCATTGAATTGGTGTGAATCCTGCGCCGTGATGCAACCCGTAGGCATCAATGGCTTCATGAAGATGTGCTCCGGTTGCAAAATAGACCAGAACATTCGTGACAATGAGGGCAATCGTTCCGAAAGGGAAGTGATAAATCGGAGCGTCAGTCGATACCGGAATCAAGATCATGACGGATGATGGGTAGAGGGTGGGCCATCAAAAAATCGGCGACTTATTAATTTCGCGGAAAATTTTCTTTCAATACTGGAACGAGATATTCAAGACATTGGCTCAAAACTTCTGCCTGAATATTGGCGCAATCGACCTCTCGAACAACATCTTGATAGTACTCGAGAACAGGGGCCGTTTCTTTGTGGTAAACCTGAAATCTTTTGCGTGTGACAGACTCGCTGGCGTCGTCTGAACGGTTTTCAAGAACCGCGCGTTGTCGAATACGGACAATCATGGCTTCTTCATCGTAGCAGACAAAATGCAGCAGCAATTTGACATCGATGAACTTCTTGAGCATCTCACACTGGTGAATCGTCCGAGGGATCCCATCGAGTAGTAAAAGCTGCTCGTTGGGTTGAAACCGTTCCGCGGCACATTGCAATTCCAACCAGTTCAGAAAAATCTTAATCGTCACATCGTCAGGGGCTAACTCTCCCCGCGCGCTGTGCTCTTTCACGATATAGCCTTCTTCCGATTCTGAATCCAGTTTTCGGAAGATGACTCCACTGGACAAATGAAAGAAACCTGGAATTTTTGTCAGGATTTCTCCCTGAGTTCCCTTACCTGCTCCGGGAACTCCAAAGATCAAAGCACAGGGATATGGATATTGAGGTTGAGGTCGAGGTTGACTATCTGCGGCAGTACTCGGCTCCGAGGAAAACATACCAATACTTTTCTATAAGTGAAGAAGGCAGCCCAATGGACTGCCTTCCAAGTTCAATCAAATGCAACACTCTTTTTACAATCGATTAGCGTTCTAGTCGACTGCGACGGTCTTGCCAGGGAATATTTCGCGTTTTTAAGTTTTTATCAAGAAAAGCCAGTAACGGGAGATACGCAACAGTGATGGGTCTTCGCAGGAGTGCCAGTCCGGTATCCTTCACTTTGGGAACGACAAGACTGCCCCGTTCTTTGTTATCTTTAATCGAAGTGAAATTCTGATAAATCGTCTTTGCGGTACGAAGGTTCTTCGTGTCTTCCTCGCCAACAATCACCTGCAAAGCAATGTCCATTGATGGATTTTTCAAAAAACTGACAGACCGAGTCGTCCGCAGTTTGCCTGCTGAAGCAGCAGGACTGATGAGGATCAAAACCTGAACATCCTGTCCCCGTGGTGTTCTTTTTGCTGCGAGTGGAGCATCGTCGTATGGCTTTTGCCTCCAATCCAATTCAGCGAAAGCCGTTGCAACCGGCGCCCCCGTACCGCTGCCAATGATTGCCATTTTCCGCATGTTCAATTGCTGACTCTGGTGCTCTTCCTGAATGAAATTCTTCACCGCTCTCATATCCCCGAGCACCATCTTATTGTAGTCATCCGGGCGGACAGGCTGTTTTTGTTCGTCGATAAGGCTTTCCCCATGCTTCCGAAGGTCGACTGCCACGACTGCATAGCCCCGCTTTTGCAATTCGACCGGGAAGGGGTTTGTCCCTCGAGGAGAAGAACCTTTGTTCCAGACCAATCGGCTTTCCTTTTCTCCGTGTAGAAGCACGACAACCGGTGCGTTCGTGAGCCCGCCTGAGACGGCGTCTGCGAGAGCAGGGTAGTAAGTGATGTGAATTGGGAAGCCGTCACCTTTGGCTTGGATCACTTCGTCTTGCATCTCTACTTGTGCAACCACAACGGATGTGAATTGGCAAACGAACAGAGCACAGACCGAAACTGCGGAGAGCATGGCAAGAGTGGATTTTGGCGCTCGCATGGGCGAATCTCCTGATTTCTGGTGACTAGAGACCGCGGGGGGAACGATCCTCTGCCGTTTTTCCTCCGAACCGAAATTGTCGGAGAAAAACGGTGAATATGTCAGTGGGTGTTTATTCAAGTCTAGGTGTGAAGTCAGTATGGGTCAATTCGTCTCCTTTCGGCAGTGGAGTCTCAATCGAAATTCTGGCAGAATATCTCATGTAACCGTAACTTCTTCTCTAAACGACCCTGACTATTCGTAATTTTAGGCGATATTGATGCGAGGACTCCTGATCACCGGGACCGACACTGATGTTGGAAAGACTTTTGTCGCCACACTCATTGCAAAACAACTCGTCCGACAACAGC
The DNA here is from genome assembly GCA_030626405.1 of Planctomicrobium sp. Classification (GTDB taxonomy): domain Bacteria; phylum Planctomycetota; class Planctomycetia; order Planctomycetales; family Planctomycetaceae; genus Thalassoglobus. The sequence continues at coordinate 3,966 of DAOUPA010000096.1, read as the reverse complement.
ATCGTGTTGGAGCCTATAAACCCGTTTGCTCTGGCGCAGTCATCGGCACAGCAGGCGAGGAACCTCTTTGGGAGGACGTCGAACACTTGCACAATGCGGTCGGAAAGAAGTTCTCGAAAGACTGGATTTGCCCACAAAAATTCACTGCAGCACTTGCGCCACCGGTCGCTGCAGAACTCGAACAGCAGACAGTGGACGAAGAATTGCTTCTGGGAGGCCTTAAAACCTGGGAAAACGCGGTTGATGGAGTCATCGTCGAAGGTGTCGGCGGATGGAAGTGTCCGATTTCCAAGACCTTGACACTCGCCGATTTTGCACAAGCGGCAGGGTATCCCGTCCTCATCGTAGCAACCCAGAAGCTGGGGACGATCAATCATGCCTTACTCACGATTGAATCCGTGCGCGCATCTGGACTCCAAGTCGCCGGTCTCATTCTGAATCAATCGGTGAGTAATAACGATTGTATGGAATCAAATGCAGCTCAAATTCTTAAGTTTGCTGAGATCCCATTTCTTGCTCTTGCCGAGTTCGAGCATGAGGCAGAGTTGCGATGTTACCAGACATCCGCGAGCATAGATTGGTGGGAAACAATGTCGGAGCCCTCAACCAGCGACGGTGAGCCACACCAGAGCGGCTGATGCAACTCTCAGCAAGCGATTGCTCATTAGAAGACGACTGTGAAGTGAATCTTCATGAACTACAGATTTCGGAATACGGAAAAGTACGATGACAGGATCGGATTCAACACCAGATTTCAGCTGGCTCAAAGAAAACGATGAGGCAGCCGAATCTGCCTCCAATACCGGAGGAGAATCGAAAAACTCTCCAGGCGCTGAAAGTGATGCGGAAGATGCCAATACTGAAGAGGCACTCCAGAAGGAAGAGACAACGAGAGAGCCTTCAGAAAAAATAGAAGTTCCCAGCGATTCGACCGAGGATGAATCCGCAAATTCGAACACTCTTTCGGAGGACGCGACGTCGCAGCCTGGAATTGACATTGCTGAAAATTCCTCTGTGTTTGACGAGACGGAGGAAGAACAAACGGATCGAGACAGTGATAGCAATGGACCAACGATATTAATGCCAGGGCGGCAACTTCACGACGACTTATCTGATCATTTGCAATCTGAATTCGATGACGACGAAGAGACCATAGTTCTGGAGTCGGAAAACGCACCGCCTCCGAAGACCGATCTCGTTACCAGTGATCCGAGCGGTGAAGATTCTGGGAATTCGGACGCGATGTCAGACGAAGCACCCGGACAGTCCATTCCTCCCCTGCCCAGTGACGAACAAAACGCGGCAAACAGCTCTTCTGTGGATCAGGCTTCCAACAAGGTCGAAACTTCAGGCAACGGGGCGCCAAATGAGAAAAGTTCCTCTGAGAAATCTAATCTCAAATTTTTGCTCCTTGCCAGCTATGCAAGCGCTGTGACAATTGTCGCTCTCATGCTGATGATGAGGAGTGGACAATCGGCGAGTCCACATCATTTGGAAAGCTTGCCAGATGTTGCTCCAGAGCCCGCCGACGAACTCTCCTATGTCCCTGTCAAAGCAACGCTCCCACCGGGGCATCGACTGAAACTCGGTGAAAAACAGCGTTTTGGAAACATTGAAGTGGAACCTTTCAAAATTGTGAAAGAACCATTGGAGTTCACGCACTATTCCGGCAATGGCGACTTGACTCGCCCAGGGACGGCTCCGGTTTACAAGCTTTGGTTAAAATTCACGAACGTCTCGGAGAATCAGGAAATCGCCCCGCTCGATGGAACTCTGCTCCTGAGGTGGGTAAGGAATTCAGAGAAGCAGCGTGAATACGCCAATTACTACATTTTTTCAGATGGATCAGAAGACGATGCGGACCTCATCGAAACGTATCGTCATTCGAAAACCAGTGACTGGGATTTGCAAAACCAGAAGCTTGGACATGTACTCAAACCAGGGGAATCTTACGAAACGTACATTCCCAGTATGGAAGGACTTTCTGGAGAACTCCCGGAAAATGCCAATTGGAGACTGCAATTTCGAAAGGGCTACTCCCCCAGCGGGAACGGTGTGACCACGATCATCGATGTCGCTTTTCGCAGTGAAGAGGTTGATTCATCAACCTGACACGTTCCGTCACAGTTTTGCTCTTCTCTGAACGAAAAACTTTTGCCTCGCGGCACGACACAGTGAAAAATGTGCCAATAACCTCAGCTGGTGCAATCATTCCCCATTTCGATGAACCTGACGAGATTCGGAATTGTCAACACAATTGGCTTGCCGAACGTGTGCTCTCGAATTAGATTACGCATCCGCGCCCAAGTGGCGGAATTGGCAGACGCGCTAGGTTGAGGGCCTAGTGGGGTTAATACCCCGTGGAGGTTCGAATCCTCTCTTGGGCACTATGATATAAAAGGACTTACGGCAACTTGCTGTAAGTCCTTTTTTGTTTCACTAAAGAAATTCTATCAATAACTTTCACTCATCTGAGCAAACGAAAGTGACAGAATGATGAAGGTTTCAGAACGATTCCCTAGTTGAGTGCGTTCAACGCGCACATTGAAAACAGGAAGGTCTTCCAACCTTACCAAGGAAACTCGGAGACCAAGTCGTTCTCGGCTCCGCAATTCAGAACTGCCGAGACTTGTGCGAGTGTTACACCACTACTGCACGGTGGTGGTGAATCCGCCCTGACTCCGCGTTCGACCTATTATAATTACGAATTTGCATCCGCGTACTCAGACAGGAACCGGAGAAACCGCAAGTTCGCATTGCTTCGAGAGCTTGCAGCATCGATTCTACGATTGATTTTACGATAACGGTGGATTTTAGGGGACCAGTGAGCGCGAATCAGTCGGCATTCTTCTTCAATTTGCTCTGGGGTCGGATTGGAAGTCTGATCGGCAATACGATTTGTGTAAGACATCTTCGTGATGATCCTGCTTAGGGAACTTTAGTGCCCGCGGGAAAGATTGCTGCCACCCTCACGGCATGATACCGCGAGGTGGGGTGCGACAATTTGATCCGATCGCGGGAAATGAACCTGCAGTTCACTCTGCTGGTTCCGTTCGGGTTAACAGAAAAACAAGGGGAATGCTTTCTGTCTCTCCTAATCTTTAGGTCATAATTCCGGAGTAGGCTGAGTTTTCTGGTCTTCCGTTTCAAAAAAACCACCTTTCGTTACGTTCGAACGGATTCGCACAACTCGATTCATCAGGTCGTAACGATTGGGCCTCTTTTGCGAGGTCAGAATGCATATGAGTAGGACTCCGCCCAGAGATTTTCTATGCTGCCCTTAGTGAAGAGTTCGCCGATTCGATTTCCGACGAACTCTCGATGCAGTCATGACGATTTTTATCAGAAAGGTTTCAACGTGGATAAAGATAAAGTTGGTCCGGTTCTGGGACGCATTCCAAGCGGTCTTTCGATTTTGACGGCTCAAAGTTCTGCTGGTGATCAAACAGGCATGCTTGCCAGTTGGGTCCAACAAGCTTCCTTTGAACCCCCAGCTCTCACAGTCGCAGTCAACACGAAGCGCTATCTCAATGATTGGTTGGTTGTCGGATCAGTCGTTGCACTAAGCTTGGTTGGTGAATCACAGAAGCAGTTCCTGGGACATTTCGGGAAGGGATTTGAACCAGGTGAGCCGGCGTTCGAAGGCCTTTCGACAGAACTTTCTCCGTCTGGATTAACTGTCCTCTCTGATACACTCGGCTGGCTGGAAGGGACCATCACCGGTTCCGTTGATAGTGGCGACCATCGAATCTATGTGGTTGAAATCACAGCAGGCCAACCGGGCGAGTCACTCGAAACCGAAAAGCCGTTCGTGCACATTCGCAAAAACGGCTTCGGCTACTAGTGCTTCGGTCCATTTAGATTTTAGGATACACGGACTTGAGTCTGCAGCGGGCATCGTCGAGTTTCATTTGCCAATCGACGCTGCGTTGATTCATGCTGACATCCTCTGCCCAGGCTGTCGTT
>DAOUPA010000487.1 GCA_030626405.1 Planctomicrobium sp. | reverse complement strand
CGAAAGCGACCAGCAACACACACAAAGCGAACGCAATCACGGCAGTCTTGTGGTGCATGGTAAAATGAAGAACCGGCCTGTAGAGCCACTTCGCGAGTCGAATGAGCAGCGGCTCGGTTTCCTTCATATTCTTAGGCAGCACAAAACTTGCTAAGACTGGCATTAACGTGAGAGACAAAACCATCGACCCAGCCAGCGCGAAAATGATTGTCATCGCCATCGGACGAAACAGCTTGCCTTCGACTCCTTCGAGTGTGAGAATCGGCAAGTAGACAATCATAATGATCAGTTCACCGAACATCGTTGGCTTGCGAACCTCGACGGCGGCATCACGAATGAGCTGCATTTTGCTGCGGCCTTGAGGATCAGGATGCGAGAGATAACGGACGCAGTTCTCGATCATCACGACGGAACTATCCACAACCAGTCCAAAATCGATCGCACCCAGACTCAGTAAACTGGCGGCAATCCCAAACTTCAACATGCCAGAGAATGCAAACAGCATTGAGAGCGGAATCGCCATGGCGACGATCAAACCGGCTCGCAAGTTGCCGAGAAAGATAAAGAGTACCGCGACAACAAACAGCCCCCCCTCAAACAGATTCCGGCGAACGGTGTTGATCACTTCGTCGACGAGTTCTGTTCGATCGTACATCGAAATAATGCGCACACCCGGCGGCAGCGTTGCGCGGATTTCTTCCAGTTTTCCCTTAATTTCGGAAGTCACTTTGTGAGTGTTCTCCCCCATCAATGAGAAGCCAAGGCCCATGACTGTTTCGCCGTGACCATCGGCAGTCACCGCACCGCGACGGACTTCGAAGCCAATGGCAACTTCGGCAACATCCGTAACACGAACAGGAACACCATCGACCGCCTTGACGACGATGGCACCGATTTGTTTGGTGTTGACTGTGCGACCTTGTCCGTGAACCAGCAACATTTCTCCAGAGCGAACAATGTTGCCACCTCCGACGTTGCGGTTGTTTTGCCGTAGAGCGCGGGTCACTTCATCCAAAGTCAAACCGTGACGAATCAACCGGTCCGTATCGACTCGGACTTGGAATTGTTTCTTGTAACCACCCCAGGAATTGACTTCTGCGACACCGCTGACCGTTCTCAACTGCGGCTTGATGGTCCAGTCGTGCAAGGTGCGAAGTTCGGTGAGCCGACGGACGCGTTCTTCTTTATCGAGTGTGGAAAAATCGTATTCGTCAAGTGTCACCACATAGTGGAATACTTCACCCAGACCGGTTGCGACCGGTCCCATTTTTGGGCGTTCAACATCGGTTGGAAGTTCGACTGTCGCAAGGCGTTCACCGATCAACTGCCTCGCGAAATAGATGTTTATGCCGTCTTCAAAGACAACGGTCACTTGCGAGAAGCCAAATTTGGAAACTGAACGAACCTGTTGCAATCCAGGCAAGCCGCTGATGGCTTGCTCGATGGGAAATGTGATTTGCCGCTCAACTTCTTCAGGCAGTAGCGACGGAGCGTTCGTGTTCACTTGAACCTGAACCGGCGTTGTGTCTGGGAAGGCGTCGATATCCAGATGCTGCAACGATACAACGCCAACAGCCACGATCCCCACCACCAGGGTGATGACGGCGAAGCGGTTGCGCAGCGAGGCATCGATCATCCAGTTAAGCATTGTCGAGTCTTCCTTCCAACCTACTGTCCACAGGTGCAGCCGGCACCGAGGTTGTTTTTGAGAATCTGCGAACGCATCACTGCACTTCCTTTGGTCACTACAACTTCACCTGGTAGAACTCCAGCGATCAATTCGGTGAAACCGTCGGCAGTCACTCCGGGGCGTACGGATCGCGTATGAAAGATTTTCGCTGCGCCTTTGTCGAAGTAATTCCGGTCACGTATAAAGACGACGAAAGAGGAACCATCCCACTGCACGGATTCTTCCGGAACAACGACAGCGTCTGGTGTTTCGCGAAGGATGATGCGACCGATTCCGAACGTTTCGTTACGCAAAGTACCGTTCGGGTTTTCCACGTTTGCCCGAACTTCAATGGTACGAGTTTGTCTGTTCACGGAGGTACTCACCCAACTAATTTTCCCAGCAACTTCTTCCTTCGTCCCATCTGGTAAAAAGCGAACTGCCTGACCAACTTTGAGGTATGTCGCATCTTCGAGGGCAACATTGAATCGCAACCACATGTGGCTTGTGTCCGCAATACGAAACAGCATTTGTGACGGACTGACGACCTCTCCTGCGGTTGTTTTTCGATCGACAATAACACCATCCAGCGAGGCGACGACAGGAATCAAGTTGTTCGTTGATGTTGTTTCTTCAACAGTTTTGCGGAGAGATCCTGGCAGGCCAAGAAATTTGAGATATCCGACGCGCTGGTCTTCTGACAATCTTCTGAGTGCGACAAGATCAACCTGCAAACCAAGGTTATCCAGCGCCTGTTCCGCTCCACGGACACCAATGGAGGCTTGCTGCAATGCCGTTTCGGCTTCCAGCAACTGGCTGCCAGGGATGATCTGTTTCTCCGCCAGCGGCTTGAGCCGTTTCACGGTTGCTGCCTGAAAATCGGACCGAGCCAATGAGTCGAGGAGTTCCGACTTCGTCTTGCCAACATCCATGGCATCGATCAAGGCGAGGACTTCCCCTTTCTGAACACGGTCACCGACACTCTTTTCGACTCTCCAAACGGAGCCGGGAACACGACTTGCCAGTTGTGCGACACGTGTTTCATCATAGATTGATTCGCCACTGGTTCGCACGAATTCCGTCATCGGGCGAGTTTCGACAAGTTCGAAATCAACACCTGCTTTCTTCACAGCACTCTTCGAAGCGAACTGCACCCGCGTGCGATACAGTTTATCTGCCTCATCATTCTCTTGCCGGTCATGAACCTTCATTGCGAAGGTTGCCGCTGCAAGAATGTCTTCTCCAATCTCCGGGGTCTCTTTCAATTCAGCGACGTTAGGATGACACAGTGGGCATTGATGTAGACCATGCTCCTTACACCAGCCGTAATCCTCTTCTTGAGGAAGAAGCGTTGAGATGCACTCGACACACTCCGATCCAGGAACATTATGGACCGCACACCAGTCGTCGGCTTCCGTTTCTGTTTCCCCAAAGATGGCGGAGAACTTCGGTATTTTCCAATCCGAATGATGCCCCATCCACGCGACTCCCCCCAAAGCTGCCAGCACAACAATGGTCGGCAGTGTTCCAACGAACCACAGAATGAATTGTTTGAACCGATTTCCCTGAGTCAACTTACTTGGCTCAGTCGATGTGTCGGGACTGGGTGTTGCTGTTTGATGTTCAACCAATGGTTGATGAATCGTTGCTTGATTCATGAGATTTCTCACTCTCTCTGTGGAAGCGTTCACTCTCGACGTTGCCTGCCTCGGCAGGAAAACGAGGAATGAAGAAGACGAACAGTGTCAATGTTCACACGAAGACAGTCACCGGAATGATAAACGACCGACGGATTTCGGGGTCAACGTCATTGCCAGCAACAAGCGCACGTGAAGCGATTACAGTAGGTAAGAACCTGTCAGCGCGCAAAGATCCCGTCCGGAAGCAAAGGATGGGAAAGGGCAGCGGTTTGAAGAAAACAGCCCTGATTGTGCATGAAGAGCAATTTGAGATTGAATACTCTCGGCAGCAATACTCAGTAGAGAGGCAGTTGCGTCCAGTTCCCCCAGACCAGGGCATACCGTGCCAGTTGGCAAGATTGCCCCGCCACAGAAGCAATTCAAAACCTGCTCGCCACCTGATGGGCATTCGTTGTCGATGGGAACTTGATGTTCGCTTGAATCTTGACATCGACCGCAGCAATTCTCATTGCTTTCGACTTTCTCCTCTGTTTCGGCAACATTCCCCACCGGGCACGCCGCGCAACATTCCCCGCATGGGAATGAGGGGCACAGCAACGCAAGCGCTGCCATGACGACGGTAATAATATGTCGACCAACCACGGACACAATTTCAGCAGAGAGTAATGAGATGGTGAGTAAAGAGACATCCTCTATCGGTAGAGAATAGGATACGCCTACTTTCCCTATCAATCAATGTCGATTTTCGAAGAATTGGAATTCAACTCACCTTACTGTCCACTCAATGCTTGTCCTCGGAGACCAGAACTAAAGTTGTAAGTGGCGTTATTGGATAGACCGCCGGTGAGCAGCAGGCCTTCGATTTTGGCATCCGCTTGCGCCAATGAGCCGAGGGCAGTGACGTATTTCAGATTGACATCAAAGTACGCTCGACGGGCTGTCAGGACGCGGAGAAAGTCGAATTGTCCAGCCGCTTGAGCTTCCTGCATCAGATCCATCGTTTCCTTCGCTTTGGGAAGAATTGCTGTTTCATACTGCCGGACAGTCGCCTGAGCAACCTGATATTCACGCATCACATCTGCCAGGTTGCTGCGAATTTGCATGCGAAGTCGTTGAACGTTTTGAGTTGCCTCGCAGTACGCTGCATTTGCCGCGCGAATGGTTCCCTGGTTTTTATTGTGATAGGGAAGCGGCATGCTGAGTTGAATGTTTGCGTATCCATCACCCGTTGAGTTGTCCGCACCGACTCCGAACTGTGCTGTGACGTTGGAAATCGGCTGAGCATTCTGACGCTGAACGTTCGCGCGAGTCCGATCTACCTGAGCGATTGCTGCCGCCATCAGTGGACTTTCCGCGACGATTTCCGCGTATGCTGTTTCCATATCACGCTCGTCGGCCGTTGTAGTCAATTCACCGATGAGAGTTGCCGGTTCCAAATTTGGAACCCCGGCAACAGCGACCATCATTTTCCAAGCCGCTTCGAATTCGAACTCAGCCTTTTGAATAGAAAGGTCGACTTCACTCAGCTGAATCTGAGATTGCAGGATGTCTGGTCGAGTTCCGAATTTCGCCTTCACGCGAGCTTCAGAGATCGTCACACCTTTTTCGGCAATGCTGCGGAAATCACGAGCCAGTCGCAATCGATTCTGAGCTGCCAACGCTGTGTAAAATTGTACTCGAATATCCGTCCGAACTCTTTGTCGCTGCGTTTCCACTTGCCACATCAGAGAGTT
>DAOUPA010000320.1 GCA_030626405.1 Planctomicrobium sp. | reverse complement strand
GTCTCGCCAGATTCACAATCGTCGTAACCGGCATACACTCCGACAACAATCAACGTACAAAAAGCCATCGCTGCGGCCAACCTCTTCATCTTCATCTTCATCACGCACCCCTTTGGTCTTAAAAAAGGAAAGAAAATTATTGGGGAAAGAGATTGCACCCAACCGCCCTAGCCCAATTTCTGATATCGAGTATAGCTGATGCAATCGCTGACTCAAGGTTAAAATTGGGTAAACCAGGTAAATCGGGACAATCGTAAGAAACCGTGCAAATGCACACACATTGGAGGGGCTCTCCTGTCGAAGAGAACATTCATTTTCCGTGACAGAACATGATGCACAAGCTGTTTATATGCAGTATGTTACGAGAATCAGTACCCGATTTCATTGAACTGAAGATGATCTTCGAAACCCGCAAAGCGCGCACCTAATCTGGATTCAAATTGTTGAGAAAAGTACATTTCCGGGATCTTCCTCACCTCCAAATCCTCTCCCCTCCCCCTTCATCTTCGAGAACCTCATGCCTGAACTGACACCATTTCATATTGCTTTTCCGGTGCGGGACATTGCAGAGGCGAAGCACTTCTACGTCGAAATTCTTGGACTTCCAGAGGGGCGTAGCGATGCAACCTGGATCGATTTTGATTTGTACGGGCATCAAATCGTGGCACACGAACGACCGAACATGTTGCCGCCAGAGGAACGAAATCACCTGAACTCAGTCGATGGTCACGATGTCCCGGTCCCGCACTTTGGAGTCATCTTAAAAATGGAAGACTGGAAGAATCTTGCGAATCAACTCAAAGAGAAAGAAATCGATTTTGTCATTGAACCTTACATTCGTTTCGAAGGACAAGTCGGCGAACAGGCGACGATGTTCTTTCTCGACCCCTCTGGCAATGCACTCGAGTTCAAAGCATTTAATGACCATGGACAGATTTTCGCAAAGTGACGACTGTTAGAGGATCGTCCGGCACTGTGAGTCTGTCTGGTGAATCATGCGGTGCTTTATGCTGTGGTGCGGTAGGTGAAGTTTACTGGAATTCAACCAGCGCAGCATCAGGTGGATCTGGCCGATATTTCATTATCAACAGGAGAAGTTCATGCTGGATAGACGCCGCTTTCTCACAGGCAGCGTGACTGCTGTCGGAGCAGCAGCACTCTGTACCACTGCCGAGGCAAGTGAGCCGTCGGCGAAACGATCAAAAGTGGCCGGGTATCACTATCGTCTGCCACACTTTGCAAAGGGGAGTCGAGTGCTCTTTCAGGGTGACTCGATTACCGACATGCAATGGGGGCGAAACCAGAGTGATCGGAATCATTACCTTGGTCACAGTTACGTCTATCTCATCGCTGCGCGTCTCGGCGTTGACATGGCCGAAGCGCAGTTGGATATCTACAATCGTGGAATGAGTGGGCACACAGTTGATGACCTCCGCAGGCGTTGGCAAAAAGATGCGATTGACATGAAACCTGATCTCCTGAGCATTCTCATCGGCACGAATGATGTGGGCAAAGGGATTCAGGCAGGCGCATTTGAGCGCGACTACCGCCACATTCTCAATGCAAGTCTTCAAGCCAACCCATCGTTGCGAATTGTTCTGCTGGACCCTTTTGTTCTACGGTCAGGGAAACTGAAAAAAGAGCAGACCTGGACTTCCCACCGCAGCGCCACGGACAAACTCCGCGCTGTGGTCGGTCGACTGGCGAAGGACTATGGCACAGTTCATATTAAGACCCAGGAGATCTTCGATGAGGCAGCCCAAGCAGTTTCCCCGGAACATTGGATCTGGGATGGTGTTCACCCCTTACCTCAAGGTCACGAGCTGATCGCACGCAACTGGATCCAGGAAGTGAGTGCCCGGTGGCCTCGTGCGTGAATTACGCAGGTGGTTGAGAGAAGATTATTCGAGAATCGAGTGAGATCTATTCACGAGTTTGTCGCCCTCACAAGAAGGAAATAGTTCCTGGACGACTTGCATAGGACAAACATGCTCAAACTTACAGGTGTTACGAAATCTTTCGGCGACAAGCTCGTTTTGCATCCGACGACAATAGAGTTCGAGCAAGGCAAGACGAGCGTTCTGATTGGCACCAGCGGGTGTGGGAAATCGACGCTGTTGCGGTTGATGATCGGGCTGATTGCACCGAATACTGGGGAAGTCGAATTTGATAACACGCCTTTGAGCAAAGACAACCTCGAACAGGTCCGGCACAGAATCGGATACATGATTCAAGATGGCGGGTTGTTTCCTCATTTGACTGTTCGAAGAAACGTCACGCTTCTCGCCAGTCACCTCGGCTGGGAACGCGAAAAAGTTGAAACGAGGCTTCACGAGTTACTTGAACTTGTTCATCTTGAAGCTGATTTACTCGAAAAGTATCCGACACAAATATCAGGCGGACAACGACAACGCGTCGCGCTAATGCGGGCGTTGTTTCTTGACCCGGATGTTTTGCTGCTGGATGAGCCAATGGGAGCGCTCGACCCGATCATTCGCTCGAATCTGCAAGCCGAACTCCGTGAGATCTTTCGTTCACTGGGCAAGACAGTCATTTTAGTCACGCACGATATTGGTGAGGCAGCCTTTCTTGGTGATGTGATTCATGTTCTTCAGGCAGGGCGTATTTTGCAGACTGGGACATTTACGGAACTCGTTCATCAACCACAAGACCCTTTCGTCGTCGAGTTCATCAACGCTCAGCGCAGTCCGGTCGAAGATCTGCAAAGGAGAGAATCATGAGAGAACGCCTCCCCATCTTGCAATTAGGATGCCTGTTGCTGATTGCTTCACCTCTCCTTGCCAAAGAGCCTCCTCCGCTGGCGGTGGGAGCCAAAGCCTTTACGGAATCGGTCACACTGGCGGAAATCGCCACATTGCTTGGCAAAGCATCTGGCGTCGAGATGAAGCCAACGACAGAACTCGGTGGCACGCGAGTTTTGTGGTCCGCACTGAAATCTGGTGAGATTGATGTCTACCCGGAATACACAGGCACAATTCGCGAAGAACTTTTCCGTGGTGAGTCGCTTTCTGATTTTGACGCAATCCGGAAGCGACTTGCGGAGGAAGGGATCAGCATGACTGATCCGCTGGGATTCAATAACACGTATGCGATTGGCGTGAAGAGGTCGCTCGCCGAAAAACTCAATCTCAAAACGATTTCCGATCTGAAGAGTCATGCGAATTTGACGTATGGCTTTGGAAACGAATTCATGGACCGCGCCGATGGCTGGCCCAGTTTGAAGACGACGTACGGACTCAACCCTGCCGAGATTCGCGGCATGGAGCACGCCCTGGCATATCGCGCATTAGCTGCCGATGAAATCCAAGTGACAGATGCCTATTCCACGGACCCGAATATCCGGCAGTTCAATTTGCAAATCCTTCAAGATGATCGCTTCCATTTCCCGAGGTACGACGCGATCTATTTGTATCGAACGGAACTGGAGCAATCGCATCCACAGTTTGTGGCGCGGCTGAAGGAAATGTCCGGCAAGCTTTCTGACGAACAGATGCTGGCGCTAAATCAAGAAGTGGAGCTTGGTGACAAAACAAGCGCAGTCGTCGCAGCACAGTTCGTTCGAGAAGCATTTCGCATCAACGTCTCGGTGGAATCGGGTGGCCTCATCTCGAGAATCTGGAGAACGACACTCGACCATTTGTTTCTGGTCATCATCTCGTTGTTCGCCGCGATTCTGATTGGTGTGCCTGCTGGCGTGATCGCGGCGAAAACAAAGTTGCCCGGGCAAATCATCCTCGGAGCCGCCGAGATCGTGCAGACGATTCCAGGACTGGCGCTGTTGGTTTTCATGGGAGTGATCTTCATACGAATCGACCTGCCATCCATTGGAGCCTTCCCAGTGATCGTGGCTCTGTTTCTTTACAGCCTGCTCCCGATCATTCGCAATGCGATGGTCGGCCTCAACGAAATTCCTGCATCACTTCAGGAATCCGCAACCGCTCTGGGGCTGAATTGGTCGGCCAGATTGAGGCTGGTCGAACTGCCGCTCGCTGCCCCGTTGATTCTGGCTGGCATCAAGACGACCGCCGTCATTAATGTTGGCTATGCAGCGCTGGGAGGTTTGATTGGGGCCGGTGGGTATGGCCAGCCGATCATGACCGGCTTGCGTCTGAACAGCGAACGCCTCATGCTCGAAGGCGCAATTCCAGCAGCGTTCATGGCACTTGCCGTGAAATTGCTCTTCGAAAAGACCGAGCGTTTCGTGGTCCCGAAAGGATTGCGGCTCCAGGAAGAATAGTCACCATTCCGAAACCTTTAGAACTTCCAATTGGAAACACGATGCAAACGCGTTCAATGCTGATCATTCTCTTGCTGATGACGACTCTGTTCGATAGTCAGGCCACGGCCGAAGAACCAGCGGAACAGAAGTGGAGCTATTCTCCCGAACTGCTACGACCATTTTGGGAAGGCGATACCGTTCACGGGGAAACCGTGTTGTTCATTAAAGATGAAAAGACCGGTGAGGCGAAAGCGTCGGTGATGTTTCCAGTGACGAAAGTGTTGGCGGTTCGCAACTCGGCAGGCCATGTGACCTATCAAGAGGGGCGTGATTATCGTTGGGAGTCAGGGAAACGCGAGATCGTTTTGCCAGCTGGTTCGCGGATCGTTTCTCATATTCCAGCGGACATGCGGCGTCCGGCGGGCTCGCAGAAACATCGACTGACGCATCGTGACGGGAACGGGGAAATCTTCTTCGCCGGTCAACTTCAATACGCCGCAATGCAAACCTGCATTACCTATCAACATGAACCGATAAAGTGGAACACGCCCGTTCCACAGTTTGATGCACAAGCTTTGCCGCGATCTGTCGACAAGCTATTGAACAAACAGCCGCTTTCGATTGTTGTTCTTGGCGACAGTATCTCGACCGGGCTGAATGCTTCGTTCCTCTTTGACGCCGCTCCGTTTCAACCAGGTTACCCAGGGCTACTGCAACGTCATCTGCAAGAGAAGTTCGGTAGTAAAGTGACACTGACGAATCTCTCCGTCTCTGGAACCGCGACGAATTGGGGGCTGAATCAAATTGAGAATGTCGTCAGCACGAAGCCGGATCTAGTGATCCTGGCATTCGGCATGAACGATTCCGCAGGCCGCAGCGCTGCAGAGTATCAGGCGAACACAAAGAAGATGATTCACGACATCCGCGAGCAATTACCAAACGCCGAGTTTGTTCTCGTCGCCTCAATGCTCGGCAACCGCGACTGGACGACGCTTAAGCACGAATCGTTTCCGAGATATCGCGACGCATTGCAAGAGCTATGCGAATCAGGCGTTGCTCTCGCCGACATGACTTCAATCTGGACCGGGATTCTGGAACGCAAAAAAGACTGGGACCAAACAGGCAACGGAGTCAACCACCCCAACGACTTCGGCCACCGCATCTACGCGCAGGTGATTGCTAAGTTGCTAGATGCAAAGAAGTAGGGTCAGTGGCACTCACCGACCCTACGCGCTCAATGCTCAGTTAACGAGCTTCATGCGATCACTCTTTCAATGAATCTGGCACCGTTGCAAAGAGCAAGCTATACTTATCGTCCAGCCTGTTTTTCCCTCCAGATGTCTCCCTCGTTTTGGTTACTTTATGCTTGATCTTGTTTCCCAGCCGGTTGCTTCTCAACGACTTTGTAATGGGGTCTCGCGTCGGGATGTTCTGCGTATTGGGTCGCTTGGATTTGCCGGTTTGACGCTGCCTAGTTTGCTGCAAGCAGAGGCAGCATCGGCAACACCCAAGCGGCATAAATCGGTGATCATGATTTACCTGTGTGGGGGGCCGCCGCATCAGGATATGTATGATATTAAAGTGAATGCTCCGAAGGAAATTCGTGGGGAATTCAACCCGATTGATACGAACGTTCCTGGCATTCAAATCTGTGAACTGCTGCCAGGGTTGGCTCGGAACATGGACAAGCTGGTGCCGATCCGCTCAATGGTCGGTGCGATTGATTCGCACTATTCCTACCAGTGCATGACAGGCTATCACGAGCGAAACGCCGCTGCCGGTGGTTGGCCTCATTTCGGATCAGTGGTCAGTCGCTTTGCAGGTTCGGTTCGAACCGGGACGCCTCCATTTGTGAGCTTGTGCTATCCGACGAAACATTCGCCGTACAACGAACCTGGACCAGGTTTTCTGGGGCTGGGGAATTCTTCGTTCTCTCCGAAAGGACCAGGACGCGGTGACTTGGTCCTTCAGGGAATCACACCTGAGCGGCTCTCGGATCGGCATCAATTGTTGACGACAATCGACCGCTTTCGCCGCGACTGCGATGCCTCTGGAACGATGGCTGGGATTGATACATTCACAAACCGGGCGATGGATATTTTGACGACGCCGGAACTCTTCAACGCTCTTGATGTGACCAGGGAATCAAAAGCGACTCGTGAGCGATACGGCGTTGGAGACGAAACAAAGCCGCGCGGAGATGCGGCTCCGATGTGTCCGCAAAACTTTCTGGCGGCTCGAAGACTGGTCGAAGCAGGCGCGAGAGTGGTGACCGTCAACCACAGCTTCTGGGACTGGCACGGCAGTAACTTCAAAATCGCTCGCAAGGAACTCCCAGTGTTCGATCAGGGAGTGACTGCCTTGATTGAAGACCTCCACGAGCGTGGTCTTGACCAAGATGTCACGGTCGTCGTCTGGGGAGAGTTCGGTCGCACTCCGAAAATCAACGACAAAGCCGGGCGAGACCATTGGCCGCGTGTTTGTAGTGCGTTGCTCGCTGGCGGTGGAATGAAGACCGGTCAGGTGATTGGCTCCACAGACCGCCTGGGTGGTGAAGCCGACGACCGCCCTGTCAGTTTTCAGGAAGTCTTCGCTACGATCTACCACAACCTCGGCATCAACATCGAATCCCAACGCATCTTTGACTTCCGTGGCGTTCCGCGAACATTCATCGAATCGGGCGTGCGACCGATTCGCGAACTTGTTGGGTAGGAAAGTTGGTTCCTGCTTACGCCAATCGACCACCATATTGTTGATCGTAGTAAGTCATATAATCGCCGGATTGGATATTCTTGATCCACTCTTCGTTGCTGATGTACCAGTCGATGGTTTCCTGGAGGCCTTGTTCAAACGAGATTTGTGGTGACCAGTTGAGTTCGGATTCTGCTTTGGCGCAGTCGATGGCATAGCGTTGGTCGTGTCCTGGTCGGTCGGTGACGTATTTGATCAGCGAATCTGGCTTGTCGAGAAGTTTGAGTAGTAATCTCGTCAGGGCGATGTTGGTCATTTCTGTGCGACCACCGAAGTTGTAAACTTCGCCGACTTTTCCTTGTCGTAAAGCGGCATCGATGCCTCGGCAGTGGTCGAGGACATGAATCCAGTCGCGGACGTTTTCTCCGGTTCCATAGACAGGCAACGACTGATCATTTCGAGCATTAGAAATGAAGAGCGGCAGCAGTTTCTCTGGGAACTGGTACGCTCCATAGTTATTCGAGCAACGCGTGATGACCGCTGGAAAATCGAATGTGTGAACGTACGATCTGACGAGCATGTCCGCTGCGGCCTTGGAAGCAGAGTAGGGGCTGTTCGGAGCGAGCGGTGTCTCTTCGGTGAAGAAGCCTTCGTCTCCGAGTGAGCCGTAGACTTCGTCGGTTGAGACCTGAACGTATCGAGGGGTCTCATGACTTCGGCAACTGTCCAGCAGAGTCAGTGTGCCGTTGACGTTCGTGGTGACAAACGGTGTTGAATCGAGAATGCTACGGTCGACATGACTCTCGGCAGCGAAATGGACAATTGCGTCGACGTTTCCTTTTCCAAGAATTGAATCGACAAATGGTCGGTCGCAGATATCACCTTTTTGAAACTGATAGCGTTTGCTCTCTTGGATATCGGCAAGGTTCGCCAGGTTTCCGGCGTAGGTGAGGCTGTCGATATTCGTAATGGACAGTTCCGGGTACGTTTCGAGCATCAGCCGAATAAAATTCGAACCGATAAATCCGCAACCTCCGGTGACAACAATATGATTCATTGAAATAATTTCTTGAGTAGAGAAGTAGAGAAGATGTGTGGTGCAGAGAATTGAAGTGTGCTGCTAAAGTCATGCTGAGGAGATATACTCTAAACTATCAACTCTT
>DAOUPA010000287.1 GCA_030626405.1 Planctomicrobium sp. | reverse complement strand
CTAAACTCACCCTTGATATTTGCAACCGCATTTTCAACTTCAATTCTGACGTCGCGATGCTTGATTCCCATCGCAGTAATTAGTTTTGCGATCTTCTCTGCTGATTTCTGATCAACTGTTCCTTGCTTCCGTTCAAGCCCATCGGGGATATCGTTCCCATCTTTGTCGGGGATGAACATCAAGTACGGAGCCGCTCCCACATAGACGCCGCCGAAGCCGAGTTCGATGCCGCTGACGAGGTTCAAGCCTTCGATGAAGACCTTGCGTGAATCGAAGACGCCATCGAGGTTTGTATCTTCGAGAATGATGATGCGGTCTTTACCGGTTCCTTCTTTGTCTCGAATCGGATAGGCGTACGCTTCCGCAATCCAGACGCGACCGCGATCATCAATCGCCATTGCAATCGGCTGCATCACATCCGGTTCCTGAGCTGCTAGTTGAACTTTGAAACCGGCCGGGACTTGCATCTTCTTAGCAGCTTCTTCCCCAGAGAGATTATCAAACGGGTACAAATCGCCCAACAAAACTTGCGGTGCGGATGTGAGAACCGGCAACTTGAAGCGTGGACGTTTTCCGTACACGCGGAAGTCGTCAAAGTTCACATGCCCCCAGCCACCAGCGTGTTCGTCAATAACGCGAATGAAGATTTCTTTCCCGTTGTAAGCAGCAAGATTCACAACGACCGGTTGCATTTCCTCCCGATTCTGCCCAGAGATTTTGAAGAAGACTTCTTTATTGTCATTACGAACCAGCTCGACCCGCGTCTCTGTGTGGCTGCCGCCTCCAAGCAGGAAGCTGCACCAATTTGCCGTCACCTTAAACGGAGCGGACGTCAAGGTTCCTTTCGGAACATCCTGATGTTTCTCGTACCCACCGAGCCAGAATTCGCCGGTATGTTGGCTCTTCCTGCCGTCACCAAATTGGCGATTCTGATCAATCGAACCTTTGATCGGCTGATCTTTCCAGGCACCGCCGGTCGCGGTCCAGTCGGAGAGGTCGCCTTTCTCGAAGTTCAAATTCAACTCATGTCCATCGGCTCCCTTGGGAATCGAACCTTTCGAGTTGAGTGGCTCGTTGATGGATTGAGAATAAGCGGCAGGCGTCACTACAAAGAATGTGAGCGTGAAAATCACGAGATGAGAGCGCAGCATTGTGTGCTTCCTGATCATGTTTATTGAGTTGTTCAGTCGCACATCATTGTCTGTTGAAGTAGATTCAGCAAGCGATTCACCGTTCATTGGGAATGAATCTCCAAGGCTTCGCATCTCGGTTGACGAACCGATACTATTGTTTTGAGAATCAGCGTCTCCGAGGTGTTTTTCCTTGGTGATTCTAGTCGTAAAGACTTAGTAGAGAATGAAATGAAAATTACTGCGATTGAAACGTATGTCTGCCACGCCCGGATGCGGAACTGGGTCTTTGTGAAAGTGTTGACCGACCAATCAGGACTCTTTGGCTGGGGAGAGGCGACGCTGGAATGGCACACTCGGAGCATTGTCGGGGCGACCGAAGATCTTTCGCAGTTGCTCATCGGTGAAGATCCAACACGAGTCGAACATCTCTGGCAGATGATGTGGCGGCAACACTTCTGGCACGGCAGCGGCATCGTTCGGTCAACGGCGATCTCCGGTATTGATCTCGCGCTCTGGGACATTGTCGGCAAAATTCATGGCATTCCCTGTCACAAGTTGTGGGGCGGTCCTGTTCGCGATGAAATTCGACTCTATTGCCACCTGGGGGGCGGAAACCTCGAAAGTTTCTACGAGACCTCCGTCGACAACGCAAGGCAATTCGCCGATTTGGCACAGCAAGCAGTCGAGGACGGATTCACGGCGTTCAAATCTATGGCTGTGCCACCAACGATGCCGATTGAAGGATTGAAACCAGTCAAAGCGGCGGAAGCATGTGTCGCGGCGATGCGAGACGCGGTCGGCGACGACATCGACATCATGGTCGACTGCCACGCCCGTCCATCGCCTGCGATGGGATTGAAATTTGCCGAAGCGGTCGATGCTTACGGTCTGTACTTCTTTGAAGAACCTTGCTGGCCGGAGAGCATTGAAGGCCTGGCGATGATCAACGCTTCGGTGACGACTCCGATTGCTACTGGAGAGCGACTGACGAATCTCGCAGCGTTTCGAGATTTATTCGCTGCCCGTGGTTGTGAAATCTGCCAGTTGGATATCACTCACTGCGGAGGTTTCACAGAAGCACGACGCATCGCTGCGCTTGCGGATGCTTATCGAATTGCGTTGGCCCCACACAATCCGCAAGGTCCAGTCAGCACCGCCGCATCGCTTGAATTTGGATTTTCGCAGCCGAACTACATTATCTGCGAGTCAGTTCATAACGACGTCCCGTGGCGCGACGAAGTTGTCAACGAGGGCTTCACCATCGACCCTGCAACACGCACTGTGACACCAAACACTCGACCGGGGCTGGGAATAGAAATCAACGAAGAAGAACTCAAGAAGCACCCCTTCGAACAGGAAGTTCCACAGCGGGTCTTCTACCGTGACGGTGGGGTTGGGGACTGGTAAAAAAGTTGAGGGGCTAGGGATTGAGGGACAAGGGGAAAAGAAGGCGAAAGTAACGACATTCCATTCAGTACATGACAACGAAAAAACAAAATGCCAAAAAAACTTGCTGCTAGAAAGCATGATCACTTTACTGGACGGATTGGAATTGCTCGCGCCGATATAACTCCGCCGGTCGGGATTTATTCTCGGAACTGGGGGGCGGCGAAACATGATACCGCGGATTCCATTCATCGATCACTGACGTTATCGGCACTGACGCTGGAATCGGACAATGAAGATGGTCCGCTGATTCTGGTTGATGGCGATCTTGGCTGGTGGAGACCGCTTGATCTCTTTAAGCGTTTTCAGAAGCGGATTCTGGAT
Organism: Planctomicrobium sp.; assembly: GCA_030626405.1. Taxonomy (GTDB): domain Bacteria; phylum Planctomycetota; class Planctomycetia; order Planctomycetales; family Planctomycetaceae; genus Thalassoglobus. The sequence continues at coordinate 6,052 of DAOUPA010000287.1, read as the reverse complement.
GAGTTTTCGCTCAAACCTTCGCGTTTCATTTTCGCTTTGAGTCACACTCACTCCGCCGCTCCGCTTATGGACTCAGAGCCTGAACTGGAAGGCGGCGAACTCCTCAAGGACTGGATGGATTCCGTCTACGAGACGACCGTCTCGACAATTCGCCAAGCGCTGGGAAATTCGTTTCCAGGCACTCTGGACTGGCACGCCGGACAATGCAATCTTGCTGCTGTCCGTGATCTGCCGGACCCGAACAGTGAGCGTTTCCTCTGCGGATTCAATCCAGATCGCGAAGCCGACAATACTCTGCTGGTTGGGCGTATTACAGATGAAGCAAAGTCAATGCGGGCGGTGCTGGTCAACTACGCCTGTCACCCAACGACTCTTGCCTGGGAGAATACGGCAATTTCTCCGGACTATCCAGGCGCGATGCGAGCCACGATTGAAGAAGCGTGCGGCGCCACCGCGTTCTTTCTTCTCGGAGCATGTGGAGACCTTGCCCCACGGCACCAGTATGTTGGCGATACAAGTGTTCCAGATCAGCATGGGCGTCAGCTTGGCTATGCAGCTTTAGCGACACTCAACGACATGAACGCGCCGAGCATGAATCTTGAGTACATTGAGACAGTTGAGTCAGGTGCGCCATTGGCAGTCTGGGGCTATCGACCCCAAAAAGAATCGACACATCTTAATGCCATCGACTTTGAAGTTGAGCTCGAAATCAAAGACTGGCCGACGGCTGACGAACTCGAACAACAACGACTCGACTGCGACGACCGGGCACTCGCAGAACGGCTTCGACGCAAACGCGACATCCGGCGATCACTGGGCGATGGGAAGACTTTTTCCGTTTCGGTCTCTGCATGGAAAATCGGGAACGCGGTTTTCGTTGGAAGTTGCGGGGAGGCTTATTCCGTTTTGCAACAGGAACTTCGCAGTCGTTTCCCGGAACTGACCGTCATTTGCATGAACCTCACCAACGGCTCCATTGGTTACTTGCCGCCAGCTCATTTGTACAATGAAGACATTTACCCCGTCTGGCAAACACCATTTGCCAAAGGGAGCTTGGAACGCATGATCGATGGCATGACAGAGGCCATCGAACAGCTTTTGCAGCCGCAAAGCGAGTCGGGGTCGCCTTGGACGAATCAACTGGAGATATGAATGTCGCAAAAAATTGAAGGCGTCCTGCCGATTCTACATACACCTTTCGATGAAAACGACGAGATTGATCCAATTGATCTCCAACGGGAAATCGATTGGGCGTTCGAATTGGGAGTGAACGGTGTTTGCTCCGCGATGGTTTCGGAAATCCTGCGTTTGACATCGGACGAAAGAATTCAACTCAACCGACAGATTGTCGAAATGACAGCCGGTCGCGGAGTCGTCGTTGCCAGCATTGGTGCGGAAAGTACGAAACAGGCCGTTCTGTTCGCCAAGGATGCGGCTCAATCGGGATGCAGCGCCATCATGGCGATTCCACCGATATCCACCGCACTACCGGAAGCTGCACTCTGGAAGTATTTCACCACGCTCGCCGATGCCGTAGAGGTTCCGTTGATCGTACAGGATGCGTCCTCGTACGTCGGCGCATCAATTCCGACTTCCTTCTATGTCCGTTTGATCGATGAATACGGGGCAGAGAAAATTCTGTTCAAGCCGGAAGGTTCCCCGGTGGGCCCGAATCTCTCTGATTTGCGAGACGCCAGCGATGGTCGAGCGCGAATGTTTGATGGTTCCGGAGGGAGCCTGCTGATCGATGCCTTTCGTCGGGGCGTTGTTGGCACGATGCCCGGAGTCGACCTGTTAGACGGAATCATCGGACTGTGGGCAGCTTTGAAAAGGAACGATGACGCAACCGCATACCGAATCTATTTCCCAATCTGTGCATTGGTCGCGCTGCAACTTCAAGCAGGACTCGACGGTTTTCTGGCTATCGAAAAGTACATCCTCGTCAAACGCGGACTTTTCACAGCCGATCATCGACGAGAACCAAACTCCTGGACCTTGGATGATGAAACTCGCTCTGAAGTAGATCGACTTTTTCACATGCTGATGGACAACTTAGACTCTTAACCTGGAATGTTCATATCATTTTGCTGATGAATAGAACTGGTCGTGGTGGAGTTGTGTCGTGATCTCTTTCCATGGTTGCAGAAAGTGTTGATGGTGACCTTACTCCCGTAACACTGGAACCAACCCAGGGAGCATACCACTCCTACAACATCCGTTGTCCTATCTGTTCTCGAATCTTCACACCCACCAAAGGATCGATCATGACTGCTGTGGCTAACTGGACAGAATTTGCTCCGGTGTCGAGGTAACGTTGGACGTCGCTGGCAGTCTCGATGCCGCCAACTCCGATCACTTCGAGAGAAAGCTTTTGCTGACCGATAATTTCACGGCACCGAAGAACTTGATCGATGGAAGCATCGCGAGTCGCGCGACCGCAGATGCCGCGTTGTTGACCGTCGAAGAGAATTCTCCCTTTTGAATTCATCACTTGAGAAGGAATGCTGTTCGTGGTCACGATGGCATTGACCGAGTTGGCAAGGCGAACAAGCAAATCTTCGAGAGCTGCATCGTCTCGCAAGTAGCCGATCTTCACCAAGAGCGGCTTCGTGCCACACCGATTACGAACAGCCTCTGCAACGAAAGCTGCATCTTGGGGATTTTGAAACAACTGACCATCGTTACTACAGACGTTCGGGCAGGAGAAGTTCATCTCGACGCAATCGGCATTGGCATCGAAAGCTGAGCTTGCACATTCTCCATAATCTTCAGCGAGATCTTCGAGAGACCATTCCGGTTGCATTGTTCCAACGACCGAGACTGATAACAGTTGACCATCTTTCAACTCTGCTTTTGTACGCTTCGCGTCGTCGATCCAGAATCGAGGTTCCTTTGAAGGCATTCCAAAAGAAACCGCCCAGCTTCCATTTAAATCATCTACCGCCTGAACAGTCTCTTCGCTGCCCGTCATTTCTTCCACATGAACAGGGACCAGATTCGGCAGATCGTAGCAATTACGTTCAATGGTGCGGACCGTTTTGTAGGTGAGCATGTCGAAACCGAGAGCAGCGTAGTAGTCGATCCACTTTCCGTTCAATAACGGTCCGGCCGCAATCCCGAGCGGCGAATTGACCGGTAGACCGCAGTAGGTCCAATCGCCTGGAAAGTCTGGAATCTCGAACCTCGGTACATCCGCGGGGGCGTTTTTGAAATTCCATTCATAGGTTTGTTCACGATCATAGTGAGGCAAGTTGTCTGGATGTGTCATCATGAGTCCGTCGTTCCACGCTTGAAGATTTCGTCAATTTCGTGCATACCAAGTAATCTGGCGACAACAAGAAAGGTTCCGATTCCTGTCATGAACGGGATGAGCAGGACGAGCACTCGTTGGTTCGGGGAGATACTGACAAGAAGCACATAGCAGACGGCGACCATCAGTGACGTTGCGACCAGGGTTTTCCATGCCGTGCTCATTAATGACGACCAGCCGAGCGGTCCCATCTGATGATTCATTCTCCATGTCGTCAGCAACAGCTGCAAGAATGTCGCCAGCACGCTACCCATCGCCAGTCCAATTCCTTTGAACGTAACAACGAAAAGGACATTAAGGACAAGATTGAGAGTCAAAGCAATCACTCCAAACTGCATCGGCGAGATTCGATCACCTGTTGCGTAAAACGCACGGTTCAGGACTGTCAGGCCAATCGATGCCCAGACACCAGCTCCGTATATGGCAATCATTTGAGCCGTGAGCGAACTATCTTCGGCGGTGAATTCCCCGTGTCTAAAGAGCAGATTCGTCAGTGGCGAAGCAAGGATGAACAGACCAGCACTGGCAGGCAGGGCAATGGCAATCGTCAGGCGAATTCCCTTCGTTAAGTCAGCGCGAAGTGCGTCCATTTGACCAGCTTGAGCATGTTGCGTGAGCAACGGGAACAGAACGGTTCCGAGCGCGACCCCAAACACTCCTAGTGGAAATTGATGCATTCGCTGACCGATGTAGAGTTCCGTTGCGGTCCCAGAAGGAAGAAGTGCCGGGATCCCGAAGGCTTCAAACGGAGCCAATCCTCCGCCATCAGGTGTGGACAATCCCCAGGCCATGAGAGTATCTAACACGCTATTGAACTGAATAATGATAATGCCAACAACAACTGGCAGCATCGTGAGCAGAATCTCTTTCACTCGCGAAAATCCGGAACGCCAGTTGACCGTCAAGCCCATCCCAAGACGCTGGAGAGTGAGTAGCGGCAGTAACATTTGCAGCACACCAGCGATTGAGATGGTCACTGCAACAATGCGAATCTGAGTTGGTTCATCTACTGTCGAGACATACGCAATGGCAACGCCTGTCAACCAGATAACATTGAGTGCAACGGGCACCAGCGCCGGCCACAAAAAAACCTTGAGTGCGTGCAGTGCCGCCGACATGAGTGCCGCCGTGCAAATGAAAATCATGTATGGAAGCAGAATTGCCAGCAATTGCAGAAGCAGTCTCGTTGAATCCGTCAAAGTGAATGTGAACAACCCCCAGGCGATCAGGGCTTCTCCCAGTAACACGATAATGGAAAGGAACGATGCCAAAACAATGGCGACTGCCGTGAGCGTCGCACGCGCGGCATTATCCCCGTGTTGCGATTGTTCACGAAGAAAAACAGGCAGGAATGCCGTTGTTAAGGCACCTTCACCAAAGAGCTGTCGAGTCAAATTCGGAAGTCGAAATGCAACAATAAAAACATCGAGCGTCGTGCTGGCTCCGAAGAGAGATGCCATCGCGATGTCGCGACTCAGCCCCAGAAGTCGGCTGAAGAGTGTCGCCAGACTCACAATTCGCAGATTGCGCACGAGACTCTGTCTTGCATTCAGTAATGCGTGCGCGTTCTTACCAGAGGTCTCTTCCGGCTCCTCTGGTGACATCTAATGCTCCATAAATTAGAAAACGCGAACGAGAAGAACGTTACTGAATCGGGAAACTCAGGGACACTCCAAAAGCAATATTTCTCCAATCACAACAGACTTGACACTGCATCGCAAAGCGATGAATCTGCTACAAAACGTTTTTGAGAAAATCACATGCCAACACTTGGAATCTTCGTTAAGCAGCCAATCGCAGGGAAAGTGAAAACCCGGCTCGGTGCGGAAATTGGGAATGACCGGTCTGCCGCACTTTACGCCGCGTTTCAACTCGATTTGATGGATCGGTTTGCAATGCTGGATGCACAGCGAGTGATTGCCTACGCTCCAGCAACCACAGTTGCCAACAAATTCTTCGATTCACTTGCGTCAACTGAAGATGTTCTCTGGGAGCAACCGAATACAACTCTCGGTGAACGGATGAAGCAGTTCTTTTCGGAGTTTGTTCCGAATCAGGGGCCGGTTGTGGTGATCGGCTCGGATAGCCCGACGATTCCGCAAGGATTAATTCAACAGGCTTTTGACATGCTCGCGAGTGTCGACGTGTTGCTCGGTCCGGCCGTCGACGGCGGCTATTATTTAGTCGGTCAAAGTTCACCTGTCCCAAAGATGTTTGACGATATCGACTGGAGTGGCCCCGATGTATTGCATCAAACAGTGCATAAAATCAAACAGGCGAACAAAACACTCGGACTCCTCACGCCGTGGTATGACATTGATAGCCTCGAAGACTTACGTTTTTTACGAGGGCATTTGAATGCACTTGAATGTGCGGGGCAAATCGAGGAGATTCCGGAACGGACTCGCAAAATTCTTGAAGAGCTTTTCGAAGACGGTTCTTCACTTGCTTGAAGCGGGCGGAAATATCAGTGCGATTTCTAAAGTAGACCCGCTGAGGAGCAAGCGACGACTGCCATTCCAACGATTAAACAATATCCACCAAACCAGACAATACGACCGGCAGCGACAAGGCTAAGCAACAATTTCAGCGCTGCGATTCCGACGAGGAACGATATCACCGTTCCAACTGCAATTGTTCCGAGCGGAGTCCCAGCGGTTCCTTCTTTAAGCAGGTCCTTAAGAGTTAAAACCGTGGCTCCAAGAAGCGCTGGCACTGCGATGTAGAAGCTGAAATTGGCGG
>DAOUPA010000316.1 GCA_030626405.1 Planctomicrobium sp. | reverse complement strand
CGTATCTGGCAACCCAGGCTCACGAGTTCTGCATGCAAGTCTTCGACCGCCAGTTCATCTTCTCGCAGCCGAATCGCGATGCGATCCACTTGTCGTTCTGCAGAACTGACGCCAGCAATTGATTCGATCTCAGAAACGAGTTCGTCACTCAGCTTGACGACTTGAACATGAACAACACGCTTGAGCGAGAGTTGTTGAAAGATTTCGCTCAACGATCCTTCTGCGACAAGTTGCCCCGCTTCAATAATTCCTATTCGGGTACAGAGCTGAGCAAGCTCATGCAGAATGTGACTGGAAATGAGAACCGTCTTCCCCATCTCCTGCATCGCCTTGAGCAGTTCACGTACTTCAATACGTGCTCGCGGATCAAGTCCGGAAGCAGGTTCATCGAGCAGTAACAAATCGGGATCGTGAAGCAGAACGCGCGCAAGCGCGAGGCGCTGCTTCATTCCACGCGAAAGTGAATCGACCGGCGCATCAATTTTTTTCGTGAGGTCGGTCAGTTCCAAAACATCGGCAACGACGGACTCGCGACGATCTTTCGGAAGTCGATACGCCGCTGCAAAGAAGTGCAGGTATTCTCGCGCCGACAAATCTTCGTAGACACCGAAAAAGTCCGGCATGTATCCGATCATTTCGCGAACGCGGTCAGGATCGTCACGAACACCGATTCCATTGACGTGAACGACGCCTTCGAATTTCTTCTGCAAAGTTGCCAAAACGCGAATCGTGGAAGACTTCCCGGCTCCATTCGGACCGATGAACCCGAAGATTTCTCCCTTGGGTATTTCAAACGAAATCCCGCGAACGGCCTGCACTTTCCCGTATGTAACATGAAGATTTTTGACCGAAACGACATTGCCACTACCCGCACTTTTGAACATTCGATTTCCAAATTAAAATCTACGGCTTTCGCCATGCCTTTGTGTATGTACGCGAGATCAGTCTGAGCCGCTGAACAATTGTTGTCAAAACAACCAACGATTGTCCATTTACCTTGGCGGAGCGAAAAACGGACCTTGGAAATCAAAACATATCCATCGATTCATGTTGATGCAACGACTTTCCCAAGGTAGCATTCATTGATATTGAAACAGGACTTCTCAATCCCGAAAGCTCGTCAAGGAGTTTGGACATGTTCAATTGGAACGGTGCTCAGCACCAATACTGCGATCACATTAACCGCCGGGACTTTTTCACCATCGGTGCAACAGGAATCGCCGGGCTAACGCTTCCCAATCTTCTTCGAGCAGAAGCAGTTGCAGGTTTGCAGGCGACGGGAAAATCGATCATCAATATCTATCTTGGTGGTGGTCCAACGCATATGGACACATTCGACTTGAAGCCAAAAGCACCGAGTGAATTTCGAGGTGAATTTTCACCGATCGCCACGAAAGCGAGTGGTGTTGAGATCTGTGAGTTGTTTCCGAAGTTGGCATCGCATGGAGACAAGATCGCAATCGTCCGGTCGCTTGTCGATCTTAAAAACGAACACGCCGCCACGCAGTCCGACTCAGGCTGGTCGGTCAGAGACATGAAAGCACAAGGTGGTCGACCGGGGCTTGGTCCTGTGATGTCCAAACTCTTCGGACCAGCGGTAACCACTGCTGCCGGAACAGCGCCGACGGCACTGGACATCAGTGGCTGGACACGCCCTGGTTTTCTCGGACAAACTCACTCCGCGTATAAACCAGACAGAGTCGGCGTCGCCAATCTGCGAATGAATCGTACCATTAAAGAAGACCGGTTTGAAAACCGAACGAAGCTTCTCAGTCAGTTCGACCGTTACCGACGTAACGCCGATGCGTCAGGCATGATGGACGCCATGGACAGCTTCTCGCAACGTGCCTTCGGAATGATCACGTCTGGTCACGTGGCGAAGGCAATCGACTGGAGGCAGGAATCGGATGAAACGATCGAACGTTATGGTGCGAAGAAAAATCGCGACGCCCAAAATTTTCTACTGTCGCGCCGCCTGATCGAGGCAGGCGTCCGCAACGTTGCGTTCATGATTGGTGGCTGGGATACACATAGCAAGAACTTCGACGCGATGCGCAAGAAACTGCCGGTCATGGACGTCGCGATGGCGGCGTTGATCGAAGACCTTCATAACGCCGGTCGTTTAGACGACACGATCATCATGATGTCCGGGGAATTCGGTCGGACTCCTCGCGTCAACAAGAACGCAGGTCGAGATCACTGGCCGAACGCCGGTTTCTTCTTCCTCGCAGGCGGCGGCTTGAACACTGGTCAGGTCATCGGTGCGACGAATCGACTCGGCGAACGACCAGAAGACCGACCGGTCCATGTCCAGCAAGTCTTCGCCACGATCTACCACCAACTCGGTCTCGACGTCCGGCTACCACTCCTCAAAGACCCCAACGGTCGCCCACAATATCTGGTCGACCATCGCGAACCGATTCGGGAATTGATCTAAAAACATTGCCCCGCAATCCGTGATAAAACTCAGGTGGCACAGGCCTGCCTGTGTGTGTCTTAGAGACGTCTTATCACCACTCACTCACGGTCCAGCGAAATCGCTTCGGCGTAATCGAGCTCCCCCGTTCGACCATCGTAATACTGGAAGACGATCTGTGGGTGTGGGTAAGCGACCCAGCGTTTGTCGCCGAGTTTTTTTGGCATGTTGAAAACGTTATTCACCTGCACCACACAATAGTGTGGGTAAAGCCGTTCCAGCCGAGGCAAGTCCGGTAGGATGTAGCTGCTCCAGCGGATATCACATTCGCGCGGGCCGAATTTGAATTTGCCGGTCGCAGGACGATCACTCTCATCAAGTTCCGGAACATGATTCACACTATTGTGCGGTCCGCAGCAAAACTCCCAGACGTTGTCCGTCACCTTAATCGCAAAACTGTTGTGCAAATCACCGGTCATCACAAAGACCTTCTTGCCCAGCTTCTCCCATTCCGCAATCAGCATTTCACGCTCATCGAAGAACCCGGTCCATGCTTCTTCTTTGTTGGCTGCATCGACCTCAAAGCCCCCTGCCCCGCTGTGCGGAATCATGAACGGGACGGACGAAATCACAAAGAAGAAATCAGCATCGCTTTCCTTCATCGACTTTAACAACCACTCGCGCTGTGGTTTCCCGATCATTGAGACGCCCGGCTTGTCACGCTCGCGAACGTCGTGCATGTCACGGTCACCGCGTGTGTCCAACAGAAAGAACTCGCAATTTGAAACGCGAAACTTCCCGTAACTGCGGCGGCCTATCGAGTAACTGATGTCGACATCATCAACCTTCGCAGGCATGTGCAGACGCAAGGTGTGTGCATCGATGACTTCTTCGATGTCGTAAACGTATGAGTTCTTATTGCCTTCATCGTTATCGTAACGAATGTCATTCGTACCAGCTTCCGGAGTTCCCCAATGGACGTGAAGATTTAGCATCTCATCTAGCGGCAACTTCGTAAAATCGGTTCCTTGATCAACAAGTAGTTCGCTGCCTGCTTTCATGGTTGCTTTGCCGAAATGAACCGGATGGTCATGTTCCATCGGATTCGCCCAGCCGAGATAATCGAGCCAGGCATTCGTTCCAATGTCTCGAAAGACAGTCCGGCGGTGCCGTTTGCCTGCTTCGGAAGATCCCCAGATATCGTTGACAAGTTCATGGTCATCGAATGTGAAATAGCTCGGCACGTTGCGATGCCACTTCGCCAACTCCACTCCCCGAGAAAGGTAAAGCTTGTAGTTCTCCCACACGCCAACCGTAGTTGGCATCACTTGCACACTCATCGGGAATTCATTCGCTCCCTGAGTCAGTCGCCATGCTTCAGGCGGATACTCACGAAGTTCCTCGTACAGCCAATCGCCGTTCATAATGTGAAAATGAACTTTCTCCGCCCAATCTCGATTGAGATTTTCGTACGTCGGGATACGGTGACCAACACCATGCTGTGGGTTTTGATTTGCACAAGAACCAATTTGAAAGCGAAAATTGAACAACCCTTCCGGGTTGTATTTTTCGTTTCGAGTGACCTCCGCAGAAGGCAACGTTCTGAACTTCCCAGGCCAACCGTGCGGCCTGTCGTTCACCCAGATTTGATAGTGATACAGCGTGTCCGCTTTCAAATCCGTTAGAGTCGCGACGCCGGTATTGTCGTGTCCGATCTCTGTTTTCGCAGGCGCACTCACGCGATCCAAATTATTAGCGTCAACTCCAAAGCGAACTTCAAACTGTCCTGCGTCCGAAGTGCGTCCCCAAACCGCCATTGAATTCGCTGTCGGCTTCCCCAACATCGGACCATGCGTGAGCCGAATCGGATCACGTTCTGCACTTGCCAATGCTGTGAAGAGAACGACAGCAACAAAACATATCGACGAAAAGAATCGTCCGCTCAGAGCAGTGTACATCGTATAAAAATCTCGTAGAGTGGCATCAATAAATGTGAACAATCAGTCCCAGCGCATTCCCAGGCGGAGAGTGATGTCGAGTGTTTCACTTCCTCGTATCAAACCTATTTTGACCGATTTCCCAGGGACTTCTTCACCGACGAGATCGTACAGCTGCTGCATACTCGTGACTTTTTTCGATTGAAACGTCATCAGCATATCACCTTCCTCAATCCCGGCACGATCTGCTGGATCGCCAGGATAGACCTTGGTGACTTTCATCCCGACTGTCCCTGGTTTCACAACACCCATGACTCCCAGATAGGCTCCGCTGTGAGTTCGAAAATCTTCGCTCTTCACGAATCGATCCCAGTCGTCCGTGTATGCTTCAATGGGGACGTGAAAATTGAGATCGGTGCTCTCGCCGATTCGAGTATTGATCCCAATCACCTTTCCGTCGACACCAAAGAGCGGTCCGCCAGAGTCTCCGCCGACAAGTTCGCAGTCGGTTTGAATCATCCATCCATTTCCAAGAATCACTCGCCCCAAACGAATCACAAGTCCCCGTTCTTTCTGAAAACCACCCGGATGAGCAACAACGATACACCAATCTCCAGGCTGAGAGACGGCTTCGTCTTCGATGTCCTTCACTGCCATCGAGCAATAGGGCCAGTCAGTACGGTCCGATTCAATTTTCACGATCGAAGCATCTAGAATTTTATTCCGTCCGAGAGATCGACCACGGTATCGATTACCGTCTGGCATCGTAACGGAAACGCGATTCCCAGGACGGCCTGAGACATGAGCCGCCGTCAGAATATAACCCTCAGGGTCAACAATCACTCCGCTTCCTTGAGCGCCGCCAATCTGCAAATTGACCGTACATTCCATCAGACGCGGGATGAGTGACGTCAGGTGCTCCTGCATCGCGCGGAGATCATCAACCGATTTCGGAGCTGGGAGATCAAATGCTTTCGGAACCACATCTACGGAAACCGGATACGTTGCCGGCTTCGCTTCCTCAGCATGCAGAGTCGTGGTAAATGCAAGTAGCGCCAGCAGAATCGTTAAAGCCATGAATCGCATAGGACGTCTCATCTCCAAGTGTTGACTCTTTGTCGGTCATCTAGCCGTACACTTAAAGTGTACGACAAACCGCCTTTGCATCAATAGCTTTCCCGACATTGTTGATCCGAGAACACTCGCTTCGTGTCTCACTCCCAGGCGAATTTTCGCTCTGACAACCGATGATAGGCGTCGATGTACTTCGCGCGCGTCTGAGCAACAATCTCTGCTGGAAGATCTGGTGGCGGGCTGTTTTTGTCCCAGTCCGTTGTTTCCAGCCAGTCGCGGACAAATTGCTTGTCGAACGAAGGTTGGTTCTTGCCAGGTTCGTATTGATCCTGCGGCCAGAAACGCGAACTGTCTGGCGTGAGGACTTCGTCGATTAAAATCAATTCTCCATCGACTTGTCCAAACTCAAACTTGGTATCCGCGATCACAATTCCTTTTTGTAATGCGCACTCGGCTGCGGCCTGATAAATGTCGAGGCTCTTCTGCCGGAGCGTTTCTGAAAGTTCGGTCCCGACGATTTCGCACATCCGCTCGAACGGAATGTTTTCGTCGTGCCCTTCTTCGGCCTTTGTTGCTGGGGTAAAAATTGGCTCTGGCAGTCGGCTGCTGTTCACTAGATCACGTGGCAATTCGATCCCACAAACGGATTGAGATTGCTGATATTCCTTCCAACCTGACCCGGCGAGATAGCTTCGGACGACACATTCAATGGGGACCACTTTAGACTTCCGCACGACCATTGAGCGTCCGTTGAGATCATCAACGTTCGTGCCATCTGGAAGCGGCAGAGTGGTCACATCCAGCGACAGTAAATGGTGGTCAACGTTCAGTCGGTCGAACCAAAAGTCACTCATTTGCGTGAGGACTCGTCCTTTGTCAGGAATGCCGGTCGGCAAGATCCAGTCGAAGGCACTAATACGATCAGTCGCAACCAGCAGCAGACGATCACCAAAGTCGTAAACGTCTCGCACCTTCCCGTGTTGAACGGGAATACCTTCAAGATGTGTTTCAGTCAGTGGTGAGGTCAGCATGCCGACGCTCCTTCTTCATCAAGTGTTTATTCTTTGTCGCAGTGTATCGGTGAAGGCGTAGCCTCTCCAACGTCACGAGGAAACTGGGCGAAGTTTCTGCTCCGAATCACGTCGCCACGCGGCCAGTTGATGCCTTGTCATCCCAACAAGAAACCCGCAGGCCACACCAATCAGCATCCCCAATAAATGGCACTCTGAACTGACGTTCGGCGTCATTTGATCAAATACCATCTGAAATATAATAATTAAAAACAGCAAGTTGAATTCACTGGCAACAAGTCGATTGCGGCGAACAAGTTGTCCCCAACCCAAATACCCGAGCAAACAGCCGATCAACCCCATGACTCCTCCCGAGGCGCCCACGAGCACGTATGGTTCGTCCGGCGTGGCTCCGAGCGGGATGACCGTTAACAGATAAATAGAGAGGATGGCGCAAAGCAGATAAGCAAGACAAGTCGTGATCGCTCCCCAGGCCTCTTCAAGTCGCCGCCCAAAAAAAATCAGACCGGCGACGTTCATGAATAAATGCAGAAGCCCAAAATGAAGAAATGCCGCCCGAAAGACTCTCCAGTAACGATCAGCGTTCGACGAGACAGGCAACACCAATGCCCCCATGTCAATGAGGTTCGCATTGTCCATCGTGTTCTCAATCATCAACTGTAGTTTTTCATCACTTGAAAGCGTTGTTGATTCCCAGACAATGCGTCCCACATTTCCATTGAGCATCTCCGCAAGAAACACAAGCACCAGAACCGCAGCAAGCCCCCAGGTGGCAACGTGTGTCGTCGTCGCAGGGACGCTGATCAAGGCAAAATTCGATTCATGCTCGAGTGCCTCTTCGATTTCGTCCATCACTTTGGACGTCTCAGGAGAAAGATGGGAAGCAACGCGAACCGGCAAAACGATTCTCTGGCTTGAGGAAACAGCAATTTGCCGATCCCGGCTAGATTGAAGTTCTTCAAAAATTGAACGTGCATCATCGATGCGACCTGCTGCCTGCATGGCTGTGGCGATCCAAAACCGCCGGGTCGCTGAATCGAAGTGTCCCAAAGTACCATCAAGCATCGTTGCTACAAGATCAGTGCGACCACAAAATGCCGCGACTTTCATTCGGGAGATATTGAGCATGACAGCCGAAGTTCCACGTTTTCGCTTCAACATTCCATGTGCAAAGTTTTGCACCAGCGTCTCAGTTTGCCCAAGCTCTCCCAGAGCCTGAAGGTAGATATTGGAGATCAGTGGATCAGCGAGTTGTTGACCGGCGTTTGGGCTGCGGTGAATCGAATCAACAAACCGCTGCCAGTCTCCACGCAACCGTGTGAGGATCACGAAGGCGGCTCGACCTGATGAAGTTTTTTTGTGGCAGAGTGATTCCAGGATTTCGACTGCTGATTCGCTTCTATTTTGGTGAAGTAATGAAAGCGCCTGGACTAATCGAGGTTGATCGCGAGTTCCACCATAGGGATGCAGTATCCAAGCCACCCACGACATCGCATACGCTTCCTTAAACCGTCGAGAACCTAGCAATGAATTTGCGGTTTGGCTCGCGACACCTGGAAGAAACATCAGCACGAACCAAACTGAACCGGCATAGTATCCAGCTGTTTCGGCGTCTCGTCTGTAAAAGAAAAGCAATGCTCCCCCGACCAGAATAGCAGGGAGGTACCGCAACGGAGAACGAACCCGGTGGCGCAAGAGACTCAGCACCAT
>DAOUPA010000009.1 GCA_030626405.1 Planctomicrobium sp. | reverse complement strand
GCGGTTTTCTCCCATTGCCGCTCGGCAGAGTCATTGTCTTTACGCCCCAGGTGAGTGTCTGTGACGACAGTAATCTGAATGGGCGAGCGTCCTTGGGTTTGTGCCAGTGCCGATGAAGTCAACAGGCTGCCAACCGCGAAACCGGATGTCGTTTGCATCCATGCTCGACGCGAGAGATTTATTTTGGACATTTTTGCTCTCATTCTTTTGCTTGACATCCCTTCCACTGTAAAACAAAATTCTAGCAATTCTCTGTATTGAGTGTTATGTCGAACTCTTTCTGTCTCGGTCTGTTTGGCGGCACAAGGCACCAGCTTCATCACCGCACAAATACACATACGAAGAACGCATCCTTCTTTTCCTTGCTTGCGACGAAGACCACGCGATTGCAAAGTGTGAGACGGAAGCCGAGGCTTACGATGGAGAATGTATTGGATATCACATGGTCTATGAACTGGACGACGGTCCGATCGGTTCTGGGCACGAAAGTGTTTTCGCTGATGCGGGATTCGGATTTCTCGCCTGACGAATACCTTGATCACTTTCATGACACCGGTACGGAACGCGCGAGAACTTTAGATTAGACGCAGATGAACCATCGTGAAGGCAATGCACAGGTAGAAGCACTGAGTGCAGTCGAGGTTTGCGATGGGGGGCGTCTTGTCGGGAATCATCCAGTGAAGCAAGCAATTGAAGAAAGGTGTTGTGATGAATGAAAGTTTTCCTGAGATCTACCTAGCCTGCTGTTTCTAAATCGATTCATTTTTGATGCCGAAAGTCATCATGACTTTCTAATGTGACCTCTTCCGAAAAAACAGACTTCTTTTGTGAAGCAGAATCTAAATAATTGCGATTTAGAAATTTTCGGGGACGTAGTCTTTGTGCAGGGTGTCTTATCGCAGATATCGATTCATCAGAAAGAGTTTTTACAAGGTTAAGAAAATGAATTCGATCCAGTGGGTGAAACGTTTTTTGCGTGAGGAAAATGGTCCAACTGCGGTTGAGTATGCTGTCATGCTCGCATTGATCGTTCTCGTCTGTATTACCGCGATTGAGAGACTCGGCCATAGAATGTTTCACAGATTCGACGATGTCAGTGCCCATGGCTTGGGCGGAACACATGTCAAGCACTGAAGCGTTTAGACACTCATTCAGGTGGCTTTGAAAGCGTTGGTCTGAGTCATCCAGCCGCTTTCTATGGCGGACTCGTTAAGTGACAAAATGCTTTACGATGCTATGCGAGCCAGGAATTAAGGTTTTCTTTGACATACTCATCGTCTGCCAGATGTGCGTAGTCTTGATAAAGGCGATCAATTTCTGCGGATTGGCCTGGGCTGAGAACTTCGTTTTCATCAAGACACCAGATGCCTTCGAGGAGTCCTTGCCGACGAAGAACTTCCAGCAAGCCAGGGATGCAGCCACGGAACTGATTTGCGACATCGAAGAAGACGGCGTTGCAGTCGGTCACTTCGTTATTGCAGATCATCATTTCCGGTGAGATCGACCCTTTTGTTTTTTCATCTTTGGCCTGTTGGAAAAGTTCGATGGACTTCTTCGTCCAAACTGCCCAGTGTCCGAGCAAGCCTCCGGAGAATTGTTTCTCGACCGGCTTTCCACTCACTATGAAACGATAGGTCGTCATCAAGTCCTGAACGATGTTGTCATCGTTGCCGGTGTACAGGGCGATGTCTTCACGCCCTGATTCTGCTAACGCACGAACAACATCGATGGTTTTGTATCGATCAAATGCGGCGATTTTAATCGCGACAATGTTTTCGATTTCGACGAATTTCTTCCAGAACGAATAAGGCAAGTCAACGCCGCCTGCACCTTCCTGAAGATAAAATCCAAAGACCGGAATGGCGTCTGCGACAGCTCGGCAATGAGCGATGATTTCATCTTCGCTGGAACCTTTCATAGCAGCCAGACCAAGCAAGCCGGTGTGGTAGCCAAGTTTGCGAGCAAGTTCTGCTTCGCGAACGGCTTGCTTCGTATTACCGATAATACCAGCCACGCGCACGATGGAACGGTCTGTTGCACGATCCATCTCTTCAGCGGCGATTGCCAGAACCGGTTCGTACAGACCGACGCTCGCGTCATGGATCGCGAACTGGGTTGTATGAACGCCGACTGCCAAGCCGCTAGCGCCGGCGGCAAGGTAGTAGCGACTGAGCGCCCGCTGCCGTCGCTCATCCAATTTGAGGTTTACATCGAGTGCCATCGGATGCGCCGGGATCGCGATTCCGTCGAGCAGGATTCTTCGAAGTTCTTCAGTATTCATGAAATGACTTTGCTCACTGCAGTTTTTACAGCACGTTTGAAATTGATGGCGAAGCGATGAATCGAAGTTAGAATTTTCCGTCTCGGACTTCGAAGTGTGTCGGTTTTCCGAGTGTGGGCTGATCGCGCTTCAACCAGTCGGCAATCCAGATTTGAAGTTGATCCAGACTCACTCTTGGATTCCCGTACCGCTGATGTCCGATCGATCCGTTGTTCAGCAGTGCCGTCGCTGCCGGTTCGCCAGTGAATTCTACCGAGGCCTCAAAGAGTTCAGCGAATCGTTCACAGACGTCTTTTGCTGAGAAAACTTCTGGCCCGGAAACGTTCACAACAAACGCAGGCGATGAAGCATCGGCCAGAGATTGAATCGTCATCGCGTTGGCGTCGGCTTGCCAGATGACATTCGCGTAGCCCATTGAAAGATCAACGGGAGTGCCTGCGAGTACCTGTTTCGCCAGATCGACCAGCACTCCATAGCGAAGTTCCACTGCGTAGTTCAATCGCACTAGGCTGGTCGGATTTCCATGGCGATTGCAGAAGTATTCGAACATCCGCTCACGCCCGACGGCGGTGTTTGCGTATTCACCGACTGGTTCGAGTCGATCACTTTCAACCGACCCACCAGAATCAATTGGGACCAATGGATAGACGTTTCCAGTGGAAAACGCAGCGATCCGGCTGTTGCGGTATTTCCGACAGACCACCGACGGCAACCAAACGTTCATCGCCCAGGTGAGCGAAGCATCGCCGGATGTACCAAACTTGGCACCAGTCATGAAAATGACATTTGGAACGTCAGGCAACGAATCGATAAACTCCTCGTCAAGTAAATCGCCAGCGATCGTATCAATCCCGGCTTCGTTCAGTTGCTGAGGCAGAGATGCATCGGAGAATCGACTGACGGCGATCACGCGTCGCTCGGTTCCGGCTGCATCAGCTGCGCGGCGAACCATTCTCGCCAGCGACGGTCCCATCTTGCCGCCCGCTCCGAGCAGGATGATGTCTCCGTCGACTTTTTTAAGTGCCTCAACAACTCCGTCGGTCGGTTCGCTGAGAAGTTCCTCAAGTTGTTCTACATCCCGAATCGATTCGGGCAATTCGTTCGTCATTCTTCAAACCTGTCTGTTTTTGTTATGCACTCGCGCATTCATGCTGTAGGGTGGGGGCAGCTTGGTGAAAGGTGGGTTGCGTATGCGAACTCAACTGAGATTCAAGTTGGACGATGTTTTCACCTGGACCTGCGTAACCCACCAACTCTGAAACACGCATACTTCACCCACCCTACAGTCTATCTATCGTGCTCGCTACCAAGTCGCTAACCGGTCGCTGGTGAGGCCAAGGCGAACTGATGTTCGACCAATCCAGGGACGAGTTTCTTCCCTCGCCACATTCTGGTCAACGGTCTCACTTGTTGAAAACCGAATTGCTCGGCCAGTTCAACAGCCGTAGCGTTCGGGCCAGGGACATCCCAGAAAACGGGACCGTTTGTTTTCGCAAGGAGCTGACCAATCAAGGCTTCCGCCGTTGATGACTTCTCCGCAATGACGGGACCGAGGTAGGTTGCCAGCCGACCGGATCGTAGCATTCCGAAATCACTGTCGTACGTTTCGGCATGCGAATCGGCGGCGAGTCGCTGTAACCAGTTAGAGCGGTTCACGCCGAATGCGGCTTCATCAATCGAGTGAATCTCAAACGTGCTTGAGGTTGCCTCAACGAAAGTCTCTGAGGGTTCGCCCTCTCGCGAGTACCGATGGAAATTCCATTCGTTTTGGAATCCAAGTTGTTCGTAGACCGGCGCGCCTGCGGGTGTTGCGTCGAGTTTGATGCATTGGATCTGGCGTTCATCCAGCCATGCGATTGCGTGTTTCATCAATGCGGAGGCGATTCCCTGACGACGATAATCGGGATGTACGAGCATCATTCCGATCCATGCGAGTTCGGTCCCGTACGTTGTAGTCGTGATTGTCGAGACAGGTGTCCTGTTGATCATGCCAACAAAGCAGCCCTGCGGTTCGTAATTCACGATCCGCAACCAGTCGGTACGCACCTGATTCCAGCCGGACATTTCTCCCAGGCTTAAACCAAAATCGACGTCGCCGGTGGTCATTTCTCGAATCGTGAAACCTTCTGCTACCACAAATCTTGACCTGCATTTTGAGTTTGCGATTGATCTCCATCGAGAAGTTGCTGAACGTCGCTCCGAGCGAGATCCAGCATACGTCCGAACACTTGCGACAGGTCGAGTCGTCGGTAATTCGTGATATCGCCAATGACACCGTTCGGGTTTTGCTCCTGAACGTAATCGCAGAAACCGTCGAGGTCGGGCGTTAGTTCGACTGCTTTCTCGAACGACATTTGATGTTCCGCGATATCATCAAGCCGCTGCGGCCACCAGTCTGAATCGAGAAGATTTTCACTTACGTTTTCGACGAGAATTGTCTCGACGCCTCCAGCATGTTGATCGCTGCGCTGGAAGGAATACTCTGCCAGCGGATCGTACAGCCAGCGGAACGCCCAACGCTTCGCATCGCTCTGCTCGATTCCATCAACAATTGCCTGTCGATGCGTGATCGAACCATGCACATCGACGACATATAACGCATCCGGTTGCAACCAGTGCGTCACCGCATTGCAGTAATTGGTCACATACTGAGTGAGCAACTCAGTCGTAATGTCGACACTGAATCCAAACGGAAGCCCCCAGGTCAGTTGACCATATTCCAGTGGTCGACCAAGTTCGAATCCATCAAATTCCTCTGCAAGATGTCGCAGAACGTTGTAGCTTTGGATTGTGTCAGTCCCTAACGGCAGGTGAGGACCATGCTCTTCGATGGCGGTATCAACACTGAATGCCAACACGCGGGGTGATTCTCGTTTCGGCAATTCTAATTCCGGAAGCTCAATGACTTTGACGCGTTTTAAGTTTTCATCCGAGTCATAAATCGGAAAGCATCGAGTGATACGTTCCACAAGTTTTTGCTTGAGATCATCAGTGAGAGCTTCGTGAAACAGCGGCGGCAGCACATACTCACCAAGTGCCGCGATCTCGGAATAAGGCGTTGCGAGCGAGCAGATCGGTAGCACGAACTGAGTTTTAGCTGGCAAGCTTCGCAGATGATAAAGCGTGTACGCCGGTATCCACGGGCCGGAGTTGACGCGTTGCGGGAGATAGTTGTTGAGCATGAACTCGTTGTTCTTTCAGTATCGTGTTTGGCCGAACACTTTAAGTAAGTGGCTAAAGTGTGTAGCAAGCAAATCGCCTCAACTCACTTTGACGTTCATCTCCGCATCGTACGAAAGTCCGGAATTGACCAGCTTCGCATCATTACGAAGATAATGAAACGCAACGGCACGG
The DNA here is from genome assembly GCA_030626405.1 of Planctomicrobium sp. GTDB lineage: Bacteria > Planctomycetota > Planctomycetia > Planctomycetales > Planctomycetaceae > Thalassoglobus. The sequence continues at coordinate 28,126 of DAOUPA010000009.1, read as the reverse complement.
CGAGGTCGTTGGCTGTTATTGTTCGAAGATTGGTGCAATGTGTTTCCGTGATGAAACGAAATTCCACCGGCGGGGACTGGTGCTGGTGTCATCTCGAATTTCTCCATGACCTCATCGGGCACCTGAAGATTGAACGGCTCATCTGGCGGGGCGAAGTGTTCGAGGATGCCTTCGTGGTTGCTGCCGTCCCCGTAGTAAAGGCAACCGTTTTCGACGGTCGCTGTGTCGAGTGCAATCCAAACCGTGAGCGTGGCGTTTAAGTCGTCGGGACCGAAGTAGAAATTATCCTGATGCACCGGTTTCGGTCCACCACCTTCCGGTGGTTTCATGAACACCTGACTGAAGAAAACGGAGACACCTTCGCCAATCAATTGCTCGACCATCTTCACGACCCGCGAATGCTTCGCCATTCGCTGAAACACCTCACGGTAATGTGCCGGGTTATCCAACTTCCGCAACTTCTGAGTTGTGCCACTCCCTTCGAGATACCACTTGCGCTGCTCGTCCTGCATTTCGGCAAGAAACTCTTCGCTCCATTTGTCGATGTCCGCAAGTGCGGCGGCGACTTCTGACTCCTCGAAGACATCGGCAACTGTTAAGTGACCTGTCTCTTGAAATGTCTCAATTTGCGAATCGGTCAGCATTGGTTGTTCAATACAGGGAAATCGAATAGACCAGAGTGATGTTGCCGCTCGTAGTTCATTTGAGCGGAGGCAGTTTCCTCTGGTGGGTTGCGGTACTTTTCATACTTTGCAGGAATGTCGACAAAGGCAACTTTCGTTGCAATCGCGAGAAGCAAGACGAGACCTAATCCAGCCAAGGCGTTCGTGATAGGTCCATTGACATGTTCGCCCATAATATCTTTTCGACTTGTCAGCCAGAGCAAAACTCCGGCAATCAGTGGAGCGCCTATCACCGTGACTGCTTGAGCAGCAATGATCGTCGGTGCTCGATCGAAGTCCATAATAATGACTGCTAAGCCGACTGACATCCCGGTGAGCAAAGCAATTGTCGTGAAAATTTTTGGACCCGGGTCTGAAGGCTTACTGCCCATGCCAAGACCATCAGAAAGAATAAAACCGCCGATCATCGAATTCACAATGAAGGAGGAATAGGCCGCAGAAAATAACCCCAGACAGAAAATGATTTTCGCACTCGGTCCGAATGTTGTCTTCAGCGCATCTGCCACTGCAACCGGATCTTTGAGAGCGACTTTCTCCCCGGTGTATAAACCTGCGGCTGCTGTTGACATGAGCATCACTGTAATGAGAGCCATGATGATCGAACCAACGCGGGCATCAACGAGACCGCTTTTGAGTTCTTCCACGCCCCAGCCTTTCTGGTGGACCAGATACACCTGGTAAAATGCCGCGGAAATGACAAATGTTGTTCCCATCAGTCCAAGAAGAGCAAGGCTGCCTTCTGTGTCACTCAAATCAATCGCATCCGGGTTTGGGATGAAACCTGAAAGTAAAGCTCCAATATCCGGTTGCAAGAGCAAGAGGTTGATCGCAAAGCTGACCAGCATCAGGCCGACGAAAGTCATCATCACTCGTTCCAGCATGCGATACATATCTTTGAAAGCAAACAAAAACGAAATTGCGACGAGGTTAAAAGCGATGATCAGCCCTGCGACTATTTCTTTCGAACCAACGAACGCCTGGAAAGCTGCTGCAACACCAATGTTATTTCCCGATTGGTAAGCGGCAGAAATGAAGAACACACTCCCACCGACTAAAATCGCCAGCCAGCGACCGACCTTTTCTCGAATCAAATCACAGGGGGAAGATTTTGCGACCGCGCCCAGCCGCGCTCCCATCGTCATGTAGACCATCATAAATGCAACGGAAATCGCCACAACCCAGAGCATTGAGTATTCTTTGTTCGCCCCGACAGTCGAACTGGTCATGATACTCCCGGGACCAATCACGACGCAGGCGGTAATCAAACCGGGACCGATGCGGGTGTACCAGGGGCGGGCGTTGGGAGTTTCGTTCATCTTGTACTCAGGGTTGTTAGCTCAACGTTGATGGGTTGAACAACAGTGTCTTGAACCGGGAGGAAATGTGCAATCGAATGGTGCTGACAAAGATAAAGTAGGGTGGGTGAGGTATGCGTGTCCCAGTGTTGGTGGGTTACGCAAGTCCAGGATAAAAAGTATCGTGGCGGTGTAGTTCACAGTTCAACTTGCATACGTAACCCACCTTTCATCAAGCTGCACCCACCCTACGGCTGATTTCTTTAATTACATTCTTCGAAGAGTGACACGTCTGGAAGTTCCTGCATTCCGAACGGTGAGGCGGTGACGCTTTTGACATTGAGTTGACCGTTTTGCGGGTTCAACGCAACAAATCCAGAATCGGCTTGCTGGTACAGGTCTGAATGGTTTTTGAGAGTTTGAGCCTGAACGGCGTCAGGAAACTGGCTTAGGCCGGCGAAGTAGTGGTGACCGTTTCTTTCGACGTGCTTGATTCCGAATGCTGAAACGACTGCGAGGTCTTGGAGCAGGGCAATGGGGCCGATGTTTGCCAGGTCTTCACCGGAGAGGATTGTGTTCCTTCCATTTTCGCGAGCGTGCATCAATGTTGCTGCGTTGATCACCCCTTTGATGACACCTTTGCAGTTCTTGTGACTAGTGCCTGAGTAGCCGAGGGAGAGTGCCTTGGGGAGACTACTTAGATCGGCGTCGGATTCATCAATAATGATCGGCGGCGCTGCGGACCAATTCGATAGGGCATCTTGCACTGAATCATCCAGAGCGAAGTCGCGATGCAGTGGCTGCTCGACGAAGAGCAAGCCTTGCATGAAGAATGGTTTCAATATTGGATTGCTGAGGTGGGATTCGAATTGATCTCGAAAATCTTCAATGTGGGCGTAGTTCTCGTTACCATCCATCGTGAATTGAACGCGCCCAGTGACCTCTTTGCTTAAGATTTTGGCGATAGACACAAGTCGGTCGCGGTCCTTTTGTTCCTCACCGGAAAGTTTGATTTTGAAGTATGTGAGGCCGTACGCACGAATGTTGGCGACGAGCGAATGCGGCAGACCATCGTCGATGCGGTCTTCGTCTGCGATTTCAGCATCGGTCAGTGGATCACCCATGCCAATCGTGTGGCGTAAATGGATGTGGTTGCTGGGTTGCGACACGACAACGTCACTGGGAGAGATGCCTTTCAATTCCGGTCGAACGGATTCGAGGTCAATGTTGAATCGATTCTCACGAAGGAGTTGATGTATCGTTGAGTTGCTGCCACGACAGATCGCATCCAGAACGGCGCGTTCGATCAAGCTCACTCCAAAACTCGCCAGCAGTGGTGCTACTTCATTCTTGATTGCCCATTTCATTTGAGAGCGATAGAGGTTGCGCCACCAGCCGAAAAATGTTGGTGCTTTCTTTATTGACGTCGCATGATTCGCCGCATGACGAATCACGCTTAGCATCTCTGGCAAGTCTTTGGTTTCGTAGTCCGAAGTGGGATTCTTAGTGAACCACTTCGGCGGCAGCAGATCGGCACTCATTCCGACTGAACGGACGTTGTTGAACGTGACCTCGGCTTGAACAAACAGATGCGGCACTTCGGACATGCTCGCGATACCGTAACGAAACGGAAATCGCGTTTTGAGTTCCTGTCGATAGAAGCGAACGCTATGAACGGTCAGCATGGTTTGGGTTTTTGAATTTGTTAACCACAAAGTTCACAAAGAGCACAAAGATGTTGAGTGAACGATGAGTTGGAGGCCGCGAAAGGCGGGTCGTTCTGCGGAGAGAAGACCGCGAAAAATTCATTTTCATGTCCGCAACTGTATGAAAAGTGATTCTTAATCGTGTTCAGGTGGCTGACGTGAAACGACTGGCTTGCGACCGTTTTTGATTTTCTTGATTTTACTGAGAACGCCTTGGACGTTTTCCTCGCCGAGATGAACACCGTAAGTGAGTGAGAATTGACGCGTCTGTCCTGGTGCAAGCTTTGGGACGCGACCGAATTGTCGTTCGACTTGTCTGTTGAAAGGAAAGCAGGTTCCCGGTTCAAGTCCGGTCACGTAGCCATCTGCTTTGGCTGTGGTGTTTTTCCAAACTGTGAAGTACGGCAGTTCTTTGATGCTGTACGAAATTGAAGCGGCGCGTTTGCCGTTCTGGCTCTTAAGGCAAATTAGCGTCTGATCGTGATCGTCGGCAAAGAGTTCAGTCAGGAAAACTTGCTCGGTAAATCCTGGTGTTGGACCTGCATAGGTTGCATAGTGATCGAGTCCGGCGATGGCTGTTTCACTCATCGGAGCAAGAGTTTTGACTGGCGCGGCGAGTTGTGCACCTTCTTCTAATAGTGGTGCGCCATAATTTGTGTGATAGATCAGCATGATTTCCTGATCGCCAGCACCTCGGTTGGTGACCCAATCCGTGACAGTCACTTTCTTTGATCCAGGGATTGTCGAGATTTCTGTAACCAGTTCGAGTTTGGGGCCGAAGAACATGCGTTCGTGAACCGTCCCGCGAAGAGTAATGCGATGGGGCTTCTCTTTCTGAATGCGGACTTCGACAATGGATGCCGGAATGTTTCCGACTTTTCCATGCAGAGTGAGGTTCATCTCCGCCTCGGCTCCGGTGTTGTCAATGAATTTGTCGACTCCCGGATGACCGGCGAATTCGAGACCGCAACGGACCATCCATTCATTAAACCCATCGAGCCAGCCTAAGCCGCCGCGCGTATCAAGGTCGACGTATTGAGGATGGACAACTTCCTTCACGGGGGATTCCCAACCGAGACGAAAGTCACCCACGGTCATGTCGAGGATGTTCATCCCGCGAGTAGGAATCACGCGAATCTTCATCATTCCATTGTCAATCGTGATCAGGTCAACGCCTTCCTGCTTTCCACCATGGAGGACATCCTTGTGGATTCTCCACTTGAAATCAGCAGCCACGTTGCCGAAGTCCTTTGGTGAAAGAGTGACCGACTCGACAAACTTGTTTGTCGAAGTGTCCGTCAGTACAAATTTCTGAAAGTCATCCTCTGCGGCACCTGTAGAGCAGCAGAATAAAATGACTGCAAGAATTGAAGTCAATTGAAGTTGTATTGAAGAGAGTTGCATCGGTAGGTCTCATCTGAACGTCTCGGGGTGATTATTTCGATATCATGTCCTGAGGTGGCTCGGACTGCAACGCTACAGAGGGGCGTCTCCTTTCTGTGGGGATGTCCTGCCGAACTGTGACGGTAAGAACGAGTACTTCACGATCTGTCGAAGTTCACGAAGAGAGTCAGGCTTGCCATTTGACGGCGACGCCCGGTCGGCTCATATTACGTCCACTTGTCTCCCTAAAATTAGAAAGTCGTTTCATGAGCGAGCAGAATTCGATGACCCTGACGGAACTTCAACAATTGATTCAAACAATGTACTCGTCCAAGGATGAGCAACGTGGGATCGACGGGACGTTTATGTGGCTGATGGAAGAAGTGGGGGAACTTGCAGCGGCTTTGCGAGAGGGGACGCCGGAAGAGCTTGCCAAAGAATTTGCTGACGTTCTGGCGTGGCTGGCAACCATTGCGAATGTTGCGAACATCGATTTAGGGCAAGCAGTTATCGACAAATATGGACGTGGTTGTCCGGGGTGCGGCGAGATGATTTGTGCGTGCGGGATTGAAGAGAAGCCTTAAATGCAAGCAGCACACTCATCGTGTGCTGCAAAACAAGAACTCACCAATATGATCGTCTAGTTGAATTTCCAGCCGTAGCTGTTGAGTTCGAGGGCGAGGAATATGCATCCGCACAGCAACGAAGCGACAGCGACGAACAGGAGTCCGACGTAGATATCAGGTGCTGGGTCTTCTCCACGTGCCATTGTTATGATTCCCAAAGTGAATGTGTGTGCGAAGGAAAGCGGATCGTCGATCCGAAGTTAGTTCTTAAGTTGAGTGACAGCAGGTTGCCCAAGTTTTGATGTCGCTGTGTCACCATTGGCAATAATTCCATTCTTGGCTGGCACCACGACACGACCCACGGCGCTATCAGGTTGGACGTCGACGATGAGTACGCGGCCGAGCCAATCTGAGCTTTTCTCTTTAGCATTGAGTCGGATGACATCAAGTTCGTGACCGACGATCAAGCCATCATCGCTACCAATGGAAATCTCTACGAACTCAACACGGTTTGCACGATTTTTGCTGATCGCAATGACGAGCCCATCGACCGGAGGCGGTGGAAGCTTCATCTTCGCAACTTTGTCAGGGTCGGTTTCCAGATTGTGTGCAGCGACAACACGCTCAAGGTATGCCATCTTCGTCAGCATGCCTTTGTACTGCTTACGCAGTTCTTCGAGCGTCACATCACGAGTGAACACTTGATCCTGAAGATCCCTGACTTTGGAGGATTCGACATCGAGAGCAACACGCAGCTTATCGTTTTCGATTCGTTGCTTTTCAGCTTCTGCCTGCCGAAAATTCGCTTCCAGACTTTTGGATTCTGCCAGCCCTGTTTGTTCTTCTCGCTGTGCTTCTTTCTTTTCTACGTCAGTAGTCAAACGTTGAACTTGTGCTTTGAGGCCATCGTTTTCAGCCTGAAAGCGTGTTGCTCGTGATTCTTCTTGCTTGAATTTGATGTCAAAATCTGAACGGGCAAGTTCTAACTGATTTTGAACCTCACCGAGATTCGCCTGAAGGCGTGTCGTTGATTCTTTTTCAGCGGTGTACTTATCGTTCCAGTTTTGGTGCATGGAGAAAACTGCTCCCGCAAACGCCATGAACAACAGGCTGAGCACCACCTGGACGACAACCAGAATCTTACCGACATATGACATTTCAAACTCCGAAAGTGATCTCTGTAAAAGCAGGTTCACTCAAATAACAAGGATTTACTTCGCAGGTGGATTATAGTTTAGCAAATTGTTGCGTTGTTCAGCACGGTCGAGGTGTTCTTTCAACTGGAAGTCAACATCGCGAAGCTGTGCTCGAATTTCATTCAATCGAAACAGATCCGCCTTCAATTCTTCGACCTGTTGGTTGAGGCGAAAAATGTCTTCTCGACGAGATTTGATCTGCCGCTCAATCTTTCGGGCTTCCACAGCAGTCGCAGTGACTTTTGAGGTCAACTCGCTTTCCTGATCCGAGAGTGAACTCAACCGCTTGCGTAAACTTTCAATGTGTTGCTGAAGAGCTTTTTCGTCGGTGACTTTCTTCTGTTCAAGAACTTTGATGCGTTCTTTCAGTACAGGTTCTCGAGCTTGAAGATCTTGTAACTCTTGTTGGTTCTGCTGCTGAACTTCATCCATCACTTTAGTGAGGACTTCTGGCAGAACCTTGGAGCTCGCAACTTGCTCGGAGTCACTTCCGCGAGTTGCCTGCCAAACAGGCTCCGCACCTTCTGACTTCGCGATTTTATAACCATCGAAGTAGTCGGCATTCATCACATCTGACCAGTCCGGACCTCCGAACGTGGACGCAATGGCGAAACCGACAAATGCGAGACTGGCGACAGCCACAAAGACTGTTAAAATTTTGCTAAATTTCGTCATACCAGAAGTATTCCGGATCAATTGACTGGACGAAAATATCTTGAAAACACTCTCAAAACGATCAACGGATCCGAAAGCTTTTGAGGGGAAACCTCTTAACCTTCCGGTAGTCGTTTTGAGAATACGACGACGTAAGGGAAATGATCTGACTGCCGATACTACGAACGCACAATTCCTACTGTCAACAAGTAGAGCGAAAAATCACATCAAAACTCGTTGAACAGAGTCGATTGTACAGGAACACCTTTCGCAATGATCCTTCCTTATCGACAGTTTTCGGCATTCTTTGACCAGAGTGGAGACAGAAGTACTCGACTTTCAATGATGCTTCACAGTCCGTGTGAATTGACATCGACTATACCGATTATGGCAGATAGAGAGTTCAGGAATTACGGAGGATCATAGCCACCCGGATGAAATGGGTGGCAACGGCAAATCCGAAAAAGACCTTTCATGGCTCCCCGGGTTGCCCCGTATTTTCTGACTGCCTGAATGAAGTAATGACTACATGAGGGTTCAAATCGGCAACGACCACCTAAAAACGGTCCCAAAGTGATTTGATACAGCTTCACAGAGAGAATCAGCAGGGTTGATGGAAGTTGCCATAAGGTTCTCCAGGTGAACAAGCGGCGCAAACTAGCGTTCCCTGGGGCTGTTGGTGTTTTGGGCTCTTCGGAAGTCATTACGCACGCTCGCTTAATGGCATCCGCCAGAACCGCAACCTCCCCCAGTACCACAGCTTCCGCCAGCTAATGGCAATGCGACAGGACCTTCTGACGAAACAGGCTGCACTTCGACCACCCCTAAACCAGCGGCAGCGGCTTGCAGGGCGAGTTTTGTGCATTCGGGTCCGCGTTCGTTGAGGACATAAAGAACCAACTTCTCGCCGTCGATGGTCCAGTCCATTTCGATCAGTTGCAAGTCGAGATCCCATTCAATAATCCGGTCGTTCCAGACGTCGAACTCCGACTGGACTCGCTCTCTCAACTTCAGTTCCTCTTGACGGTCCGCGTCTGTTTTCAAGCGTTCGATCTGAAACGATGGCTCTGGTGTAGTTTGCCCAGGCTCCTGAACAGGTTTTGCGAATTCGAGGACTCTACCTCCTTCAAGACCACGATGCGTCCGGACGATCACTTCATCATCGCGATTCACCGGAAGCGATTCCGGAACCCCGCAACGAGCCACTTCTGGAACGGCTCCGTATCGAACGAGTGCAATTTTCATGGTAACGATCTGTTAGTCGAATGAGGTCAAAGTGTTTCATGCGAAGAATTTTGTAGGCTGGCATGATACCATTTCTCATCATCAGGTGACGACTCTACGGGAAAATTTCAGAAGCAGACCTCGATAATGCCTCAACTAAGTGACGAACCAGGGATCGTCTGTTCCTTAAACGGAGAAATCATCCCCTTTGAGCAGGCTCGGCTGCCTGTCTATGACCTCGCAATCATGCAAGGTGCCACAATCACGGAGCGGTTGCGGACATTTGGTCATCGACCGTACGATGTCGATGCACACTTGGATCGCTTGCAGCAGTCGCTTACCTTGGTCAAATGGAAAGGGTTGCCCAGCCTCAAGTCTCTCAAAAGAGTGGTCAACAAGATCGCGAAACACAATTGTCAGTTCATCCCAAAAACCTCTGATCTTTCAATCGTGATCTTCATTTCGGCTGGTCAAGCTGTCGGTGATGCCAACGGATTGATTGATTCCAGCAAGCCGACGATTTGCGTGTACACCGCTCCGCATCCATTTAGAAACTGGGCAGACGGCTACCTCAAAGGTGTTGATCTCATCATACCGGGAATCAGGCAAATCCCCCGCACAAGCCTTGATCCCAGGATCAAGATGAGAAGCCGCCTACATTGGCAAATGGCCGATCAAATGGTGCGAGAACAAAACCCGCGCGCGAGGGCGTTGTTGCTCGACGAAAATGACAATCTGACTGAAACCAGCAGCGGGAATCTGATGCTTGTAAACGATGGTGTGGTTCTCTCTCCTCGCGTCTCTTGCACTCTCGACGGAATCAGCCGTGGCCATGTGATTGAATTTTGTAATGATGCTGACATTCCGATGGCGTTTACGGACTTAACGGAGCTTGATGTCTACAACGCAGAAGAAGTGTTCCTCACGTCATCGACTTACTGCATCATGCCAGTCGCAACTTTGAATGGTAATAAAATCGGCGATGAAGTACCCGGGAAGATCACGCAGCAACTGACCAGCACATGGGCAGGAGCCATCGGAGTAGATTTTGTTCAGCAGGCAGGAAGCGAGTCGAAGAAAATCGCGAGCGGAACGACGCCAGTCTAACGCCGTGTACTTTGGGCCCGTTTTGTGAGCCGATGGCGCTAGCCACGGGCCTCGCGCGGGGCAAGCTTTCTCGTAAGACGCCCGACGCTAGCGCGTACTCATGGCGTGGGGCATCAAAGTAGATACCATCGAACTGACGCTCCCCCCTCGCTGATTTTTTTGACTTTCAACGCGACCTCTAGAGTGCGTTCTTTACTCACTGGTAACTCTGAGTTGCTTCATTCGTTCACGAGCACGGTGTAGAGTCGGGCCAACGGAGTTCTCCGGGATTCCGAGGTCACTACTGATTTCTCGATAACTCTTCCCTTCCATGTGGTACAGTCGCACGATGTTTGCTTCTGAGGCGGGAAGTTGAGAGAGCATCATTTTCACTTCTTCTGAATCGGCAAGACGTTGAACGTGGTCTGCTCCACCAACACTCAGCGCAGCCTGATGGGCATCGACATGCCCCATTGCAGCGAGCTGTTTACGTTTGACGAGAGACTTGACCACAATTCGACGAGCAACGACGACCAGGTAGCTGGCGAGTGAAGAGCGTCCCTTGAAGTGGCGCAGAACCGCGAATTCGTTTTTGAGAAGTGTGACGTAGATCTCGGAACAGAGGTCCTCGATATCCGCCTGAGTCACTTTCACGCTCCGAGCGTAAGCAGAGTGACCGATGACGTGTATGAAAACACCTAGGAATCGATCTACGAAATCCTCCCAGGCCCCGGGTTCTCTTTCGAGACAACGGTTGAGAATTTGTCGATCTGTTTCCACGAGCGGCACTGTATCAGCCTACGAAAAGAGTCGTTTCAGTAAGGTTATACACCTATCATCGGCATTTCAGTGTGAAATTTTACGTATCGAACAAAAAATGGACAATAGCGACTATTTGTACAGTGGGTCTTGGGGGCTCGGATTTTGTCTTCATTCAGGACAAACTGCATTTTCCGCAAAAACAGGCTGTATTGACGGATCACTACAGGCCGAATCATAATCAAGAGTACGTTGATGGCCTGTGGGTTGCACAAGCTTGGTCCGCAAGGACACTGTGGGGTTACCCCATGGGAGAAACGTTGTTCGAGATTCGATGGATGAGAGAACGGCACGGCAAGCCTAGTTCCCGTGCCGTTCTCTCGCCACAGGATGCGTTGTGCAGCCCACGGGTCATCATTTTTTGACGTTGAAAATACTCGAACGTTTGCCATTGCCTGGAAGCCACTGAAATATGGGATTGTTTGATTTCATCCGTGGCGTCTTCGGCGGCTCTTCGAGCGGTTCTGCCGCAAGTGATCACCAATCTCCTGCTTCCGAGATAGAAACAACTGCTTACGGACAACAAACGCCCCGGTCTTCTACCCGGTCGCGTGATTATCGAGAGCGAAAAGTTCGACCGAAAGTTTCCCTACGGCCACTGGAATATCGTCCCAATTCGATTCAGACGCCAATAAGCCGGGAAATTGTCCCCACCAAACCCTATCTCTTCGCAAGTTGTTCACCTCGGAGTGGACAGTTTCTCGACCTGAGTCAAGACGCTGACCCGCGCTGGCTCGAATACTATGGGTTGCCAAACTTAAAGACTCCTGATGATCTTGCTGCATGGCTGGGCATTCCCCTCGGCAGACTGGTCTGGCTGACGCATCGTATGCGTGAGGGGAATCGCCCCAAAGATGAACACGATGCGCACTATCATTTCATCTGGAAGAAGAAACGCTCTGGCGGCTGGCGACTGATTGAAGCTCCTAAGCAAGAACTCAAAGCCGTTCAGCATCAAATCCTGCACGAAATTCTCGATCTGGTCCCCGCCCATCCTGCGGCCCATGGATTTCTGCGCGGTCGATCCATCGTGACAAATGCTGCCCCTCACGTCGGAAGCAAGTTTATTCTCAAGCAGGACCTGGAAAGTTTCTACCCGTCTGTCAAGTATTCTCGCGTTGTGGCGATCTTCCGCAGCCTGGGATTTAGCCGGGAAGTCAGTATCTGGCTGGCACGGCTCACCACTTCGGCTCCTCCCTGGGGGCTTGATACTCCAATCAATAACTGGGAACTCTGGCAGTTCATGACGCACCACCTGCCACAGGGAGCACCGACTTCTCCGGCGATTGCGAACCTCTCTGCCTTTGGCTTGGATGTGCGCCTCTCTGGACTCGCAAAAGCCTACAACCTGAAATACACACGTTACGCCGACGACCTCACATTCTCCGGCCCTGGGCTTTCGATTCCGGCGTTGAACGACTTTATTCCGCTGACAAACAAAATCATTACCAGTGAACGATTCAGCGCGAACAAGCGGAAGAGAAAAATCATTCGCAACAGCCAAAGACAGTGCGTCACAGGTGTTGTCGTGAATGAAAAAGTGAATATCTCGCGGCAAGATTATGATCGATTGAAAGCGATCCTTCACAATTGCATGAAGCTCGGTCCACAAACTCAGAATCGGGACAAGCTCCCCGATTTCGCTTCTCATCTACGTGGGCGGATCGCCCATGTGAAGCAGTTGAATCCAGCGCGCGGAGCAAAATTACTCTCGATCTATGAAAAGATTCGCTGGTAGCCCTCAATTCACTGTAGACAATTTCGGGCGCTCTCTTCAGAATCGGCAGAACCTCGTTGAAAGGACTCTGTCGGTTCGATGTCGCAGCAAGAAAATCCATTCGAAACACCTTCTCCCAAAGGAATACGCCTCGTCCAGGCAACGCTGCGGGTCATCGTTGCGATTCAATGTTGGGGGTATGCCGCCAGCCATTTGCATCATGGGAAAAGCTACATCTTTCTCAAGTTGCTGAAATCCAACTACAACTTGTCTGACGAGCAAGTCGTTCTCTTTACGGATTACGCTGCCTATTTCCTGATCGGATACGGAGTGGTGACGCTCTTTCGGCCGATGTGGTTGATTCTGATGCCACTGACCATTTGGCAAACAGGCATGGCGGTTTCGCTTCTTGTTCTGGAACCGGGAATTCAATCTCAGCTAGAAATGGCAGAGCAGTCGGTTCGTTTCGTCGTCCCGACTTCGCTTTTGGCCATCGACTTCTGGCCACCGCGAGTGAAACCTACGCTCGCGTTTTGTCTCTCTTCTATTCGCATGTTACGGTTGGCGACCGCCGTCACGTTCCTGGGTCAGGGCTTGATGGCGTTATATCAGTTTCAGAATGGCGGTGAATTCGTCGAGCTGGTCACTCTTTCTGCCCAGAATCTGTTTGATAAAGCCATTGAGCCAGCCCAGGCACGGCAAGTCCTCGCAGTTGTTGGGGTTGTCGATATCGTAGCTGCCGTGTCGTTGATGAGTTCACGAAATCGTTTCGTTGCATTCCTCTTAGTGCTTTGGGGCCTGACAACAGCTGCCAGTTATACCTTTGCATACGGTTTCGAAGGCTACGATTCGACGCTTATTCGAATTGCCAGTGCTGGTGCTCCACTGGCTGTGCTCACTTTTTGGATGACCGCATACAAAGAGCAGGATCCAATCATTCTGCCCGAACCCGGATTCGAAGAAGATACTTGAGCGGCGTCTCTTGTTACGTATTTTTAGACGCACAGTTAAAGTGTGTGGCCTCCGACTTGGCGAATGAGTCATGATCGATAAGAATGCAGGTCGCGAGCATCAAAATCGCTGAGGTCCGTTCCTAAACACCATTTAAAAGGTGATCAATGTTTTTTCGTTCAGCTGTTCTATTCGCGTTTGCCGTCCTTTCGCTCACTGTTTTTGCAATGCAGCTTCAAGCCGCGCCACCGAACGTGGTGCTGATCATCTCCGATGATCAAGCCTGGGGCGATTACAAGTTTATGGGACATCCTCAGATTCAAACGCCGCATCTCGACAAACTGGCTGCCGAATCGTTGACGTTCCAGCGAGGATACGTACCGGACAGTTTGTGCCGACCATCACTCACGACAATCGTGACTGGTCGCTATCCACATCAACATGGAATCGTCGGCAACGACCCACCTCCGCCGAGTGATCTCGTCGGCGCATCCAAAAGAAAAATCGTTGCGGACCCGCGTTATCTTCCGATTCGCAACAAGTACATCGAACACATCGACGACGAAACAACACTCGCCGATTTTCTCCATGAGAACTTCGGATATGTTTCGCATCAATCCGGAAAATGGTGGGAAGGTCATTTCTCTCGTGGTGGCTTCACGCATGGAATGACTCATGGCGACCGCACGAAAGGTGGGCGGCACGGAGACAATGGGCTGAAAATTGGTCGGCAAGGACTGGAGCCGGTGTTTAATTTCATCGACGAGTCCATCGAAAACAAAAAGCCTTTCTTCGTCTACTACGCCCCGTTCCTGCCTCACACTCCACACAATCCGCCAGCACGATTGCTCAATAAATACAAAGACAAAACACCTCACTTGCCAGTTGCGAAATACTGGGCGATGTGCGATTGGTTCGATGAAACCTGCGGTCAGTTGCTCGATCATCTCGACGAAAAGAAAGTCGGAGACGATACGATCATCGTTTACGTTTGCGATAATGGCTGGATCAACAAAGAAGATGCCAGCCGCTACGCCCCCCGCTCCAAGCGTTCCCAATACGAAGGTGGAATTCGTACGCCAATCATGATTCGCTGGCGAAACCACGTCACGCCGAAAATGGACACCGAACATCTCGCCAGTTCAATTGATATCGTCCCGACCGTACTTTCCGCTGTCGGTATCAAAGTTCCGAAAAACCTGGACGGAATCAACCTTCTCGATGAGCGAGCTGTCGACAATCGCAAGGCAATCTATGGTGAGATCCTCGAACACGACATTCAGTCAATGACGAATCCAGTCGCCAGTCTCCGTTTTCGCTGGGTGATCGATGGCGATTGGAAATGTATCGTGCCGCATCCCGGTCGCGAGCCCGACGCAAAGACGGAACTTTTCCACTTGAGTGACGATCCAGACGAAAACAATGATCTCGCGATGGAACATCTGGACAAAGTTGAGCTATTGACGAAAAAAATCAATGGCTGGTGGTCGGTGGACTAAGGCAAGCTCATCTTCGTGTGTCACAACATGGACACATTGCATTTTTCTTTTCGTGTGATTCTAAATAATTGCAGATCGCAATCGCGGCTGCTTCAAAAAACCAAGAAAGAGACCCATGAAACGCATTCTGTTGACACTATCTATACTTCTGGTTTCCTCGAATTTCGTAGCGGCGGAGGAAGGTTGGGTTTCCTTGTTCAATGGGAAATCTCTTGAGGGCTGGACACAGAAAAATGGCTGGGCCAGCTATGCCGTCGAAGATGGCGCGATTGTCGGACGTACCGCAGAAGGCAGTCCGAACTCTTTTTTATGTTCGGTCAAGAGATATGGAGACTTCGAACTGGAATTCGAAGTCAAGGTCCACGACGCTCTGAATTCTGGCGTGCAGATTCGGTCCAAGACCAAAGCACCAGAGAAGGGGGACCATCAATTCGGTCGCGTTTACGGTCCGCAAGTTGAGATTGAAGCAGGCGTGGCGGAAGCTGGTTATGTCTACGGAGAAGCGACCGGTCGCGGTTGGCTCACACCTGAGGAACGCCTCAAACCTCACGACAACATGAAAAGCGGAGAATGGAATAAGTTCCGCATCGTTGCCAAAGGGTCGCGAATTCAAACGTTCATCAACGGTCAACCGATTGAAGACTTAACTGACGAACCGATTTATGAAACACACTCAAAAGGCTTCATCGGCCTGCAAGTTCATGGGATCGGAAAAGAGGCTGGTCCGTACGACGTCAGTTGGCGGAACCTTCGTATTAAGGAACTGAACTGAATCTATCAACTTCGTTTTAAGGATCGTCTGAGTTCATCGAATGGCTGTCAGAGCCATTCGCGCCCAAATCCCACGCTCGACCGCTACTGCGGTGGAGCGTTTTTTTATGTTGGCATGCGATTCAGTAGCATTGCCACTCACACGCCCATTCATTCTCGTGGTCGGGTGTTGTACCACGACCGAAGTAGCCGACGCCATTGTCGCCCCACATCCAGTTCCCCTTTTCGGTCGCATCGACCTGAAGAACATATTCCGGTTGAGCTGGATGCTTGTTCCAAGGTGCCCAGTAGATCTCGGATTGGATCAGTGTCGGCCAACCACCAAGTTTTAACCCGTCGACATTTGTGAAATAGTCGTAGTAGTTGTCTTCTACGTCTTTATCCAGTTCGATCTCTACGTCTTCCCAGTTTGGGTAATCTTCTTCGACTACGCGAGGACGCATCGGAAACTGCTTGATATGACTTCCAGTTTCTTTTTGTTGTAGAGGTACGAGTTCATCGAGAGATGAATAAGTTCGCAGGCACCAGTTTGTTCCACTGGGCGTATTGTCGGGCAGTTCGTCCGGCCCGACGAACAGGGTGATGAACTCGATGTCGTCTAGGCGTGGAGGACGGAACGGCATTTCTGTCAGATTGATTTGACAGAGCGATTGCATTGGGCTGTCGCCGGATTTAGGCCACACTTCGCCTTCGCGAGCCAAATTGACCCGACCGAACCAGCTAGCATCAGCATTATCAGGCGGACGAAAGCCGCCGATTTCAAGGACAATCGCACGACGGCGGAGTGCGAGTTTTGCGGCTTCGAGGTTCATTGATGAATGGGGTGTGGCCTTGGGTGAATAAATCGGCCTGTCACTGCTCCTTTTCAGTCTCTGGAAAAACAAGCTGGTTCGGGTCATTCGCAGGTTGGTCAGCTAGGCTGGAAATGAATTCTGGGGAGGCATCGTGTCGGGAAGCGGCGATTTCGGCGAGGTGACTTTTGTCGAACTTGCGGTCGCTGCGGACGAACCACCAGGTCATCAGCCCGAACAGCAGACCAATCGTCATCAGAATCAGGAAGATGTAGAGGCTCAGGTTTTCGGTTTTCGTATCTGTCGCGACAGGGATCGGTTTCAGTGTCATTGTTTTGGCGATGAGCATCGGTGCGACATGCAATCCTTCTTCGGTTGCATATCCGTAGTTCTTAAAGAAGTAACCAGCAAGGGAAATCTTGCGATTGACTGACAGCCCGGTCCCTGTCGCGAGCCCTTGCGGTTTTTCTGTCAGGAAGACAACCCAGGGATTATTGCCGGAGTCCGAACTGAAGAACCACGCCTGCCAAAGATCGTCAGCCTCTGACTCTGGGTCTCCGAACGGGTACTTCTGAAATCTCCACAGAGTTCCTTCGACGGTAATTAATTGCCCGCGATGTTTTTCTGCATCGGTAAAAACAACGCGAAAGCCGACATCATGAACGGCAGCATCTTCGAGTTCTGTTTGCTTCAGAGCACGAACCCGTTTAAGGACACGGTCCATTGCTTCCTGATCAATCCGCAACAGTCCCACACGTTTGTCTTGCACACCTTCGAGGAGTTCAGGAGGGATTTGTGCAACATCGAATCCCAACTCGTCGAGATCAATCGTTGTTGCAGAGTCCGCGACAACAAAAGTGTCAGCGGGGAGTGCACCGCGCTCAGGCTCTTTCACACGGAAATCGAGATCGTCCAGAGAATACTCTTTGAGTTCCGTGTCGCTTTGCTTTTTATCAAGAGAAAAGAACCAGGCCCAGTTTTCAGGCTTGCGGGTGTAGTCAATCGAAAGCACGATCAGGAAGAGCAAACCGACAAGCCCCAACATGCGATACTGGTCGCGACGGTTTAAGTAGGGTGTTGGCGAGGATTCTTTCTGGAATTGCACAGGATCGTCCAAAGGGTGAAGTTCAAACAGCGAAGTCCACAGGAGTGAGAGCATTCTTTTGTAACAACGTACGAACATCTACTCTCAGGGTAACGAAGTTCGTCGGTATCCTCCATAAGAAATCGAGTGAAATGAAGCGAGGCATCCGGGACCCGTCTCAACGCTTCATGGCGAGCCTCTTCTTGTGCAGTTATGATCCTTCGTGAAGATTGACAGTGGTTTGTTTATTACTGGAGCGATAAATGAGTGCGTTTTTACAACTCGTTGGTGCAATTGTTGTGGCAATTGTCGTCGCACTCGTAGTCCTCGTCGTAGGTGGATATTTTTGGGTTCGCTGGAAAATTAAAAATCTGGCCGGGAATCTTACGGACCAACTGGCCGAGGCATTCGAAGGCATCGGCAGTGCTCTTGCCGCTGGAAATGTTCCGTCGCTTCGCATTCAGTTGATGCGTTTGGAAGGGCACGAATGGGGAAACGCAGAGCAAATCGAAGAATGGACAAAGAACCTGGAAGAACAGGGATTTGACCAAATCGGAGATTTTGATGTCTCTCCGATGATGATGGAACTTCGGGCGATGCTGCATGTCGAGTCTTCCACATACGCTGTCTTATACGAGCATCCCATGGTCGGGACGTGGTTTGATATCACATCTTTGATGGAAGATGGGCAGGCGTCATTTACGATCACTACCGATCAGAAGAACCAAATGGACCACCGCGAAGAGCATCCGAATGTTCGCGTGACCGCAATCACGACGCCTGCAAAAGCGTTTGAGAAATTTCTCAAAGATCGACCACAACGCGACTGGTCAAAAGTCTCAGCAGGTGAGTTTGTTCCACGTTTCGAAAAAGCATACGCAGACGAGATGGACTGGCGAGTCAAACGAGGCGGACCAACGGAAGCAGAAATTCGACGGATCGCACAACAGGATGGGACGGAATTCAATCCGCAGATGGTTTCATCAATACAAGACGCTTGGGCGAATCAGGCGTCCTACGAATATGAGGAAGCGTTGCAGAAAAACTATCTGACTCAAAGCGACCATTCTGCCAGCGAATGGGAAGAGATTCGTGACCGACTCTTCTTCGCGCATCAATTCACTACCGCAACATATATTGCGGAGCAAATTGGAGATGCGATTTTAGACGATGATGACGAAGAGGAAGATGCCTGGGAGCAGATGATGTCTACGATTCGTAGAATCTGTGATGGGAAATCCGGGGCAGATGCGTTTGACCGAGTCTTGGAAGAGTTTCACCTGACCAGAAGATTCGAGAAACGTGGCACGGTTAGCGATCCGATTGAAGCGACAGTTTACGTTTGCCCCGACTACGACTACTGAGCTTGCTGTTGCTCCTGAATCTGTCGGCGGCGTTGGCGGAGTCGGGTGAAGAGTCCAGCGAATCGGTGAGAGAGTTCCGAATCGAAGGAGTCCTCTGCATCGATTGGCGTCTGCGGAGCGGATTTTTCTTCTGCTTGCGGTTTGAGTTCTGGCTCAACGATATCTCGCTCGTGTCGCGTTTCCAGGTTGTCGTCCACGTGTCGAGACGCGAGACGTTCCTTAGATTCATCAACGGCGCTGCCGATTTCTCGCCGCAGTTCTTCGATGGTTTCCAGGATTTTCTGCCCGTGGTCGGCGTCAGAAAGATCGACTGGATCAAAGACAGACTCTTCTGAGTCTTCACCGATTTCATTCTGAGGTTCCACTGAAACTTGTGCCACCGGTTCAAGTTCTGCAGTACGATCAAGTTCTGCATATTTGTCGACAACTGATTCGTCCGTCATCTCCGGTTCGTCAACGCTTTCTTCAAGTGGCTCGCCAATTGAAATCGGTAACGTCTCGATATGAAGTGAAATGACAGGCTCTTCAGATTCGGTGCTGTCGCTGGGTGGACAACTCTCATTCTCTGCACTTTCCTCTGCGTGAGAAATGCTATCGGAATCAATGCCTGCTCCGACCTCGATGACTGCGTACTCCACTTCTGGCTCTTCTACCTGATGAAAGATTTTCGTTTCTTCCAGTTCCGGTTCTTCGGCGAGCACATGGACTCCGGAGATGCCTTCGTCTTCAACCTCTTCTTCGAGATTGTCTTCTTCAGTGAGTGGAAAGCGGTCGGCCAGTTTCAACTCATTGGCTTCGGAGATCTCCAGGGAGTCTGTTTGATCGACCTCCAAGACTTCTGGCAGCGTCACTGTCTCAACAACGAAGTTTTCGTCGGGCAAATCGTTCCAGTGCAGGGGCAGCTCTTTCAAATCATCAAGGGCAGCGACGACTGTTGCTCGTTCGACAGGTTTTTGTTCTTCTGCGAATGCGAGCAGAAAACTGTGGTCTGCGAGTTGGCAGAGACAGCGAGGATTCCCATCACCTGCACGACAGATCGCCTCTAAAGCTGGCTCGGTGAGAATCGTTTCGATGTCTGAGGCGCCGGCCCAAAGCAATCGCTCAATAATCAGTTCTACGGACTGTTCTAGTGTCAGCGGTTCCAGACAAATTTGACAGCCAATGCGTTGATTGAAGGCCGACATCGACGGGTCGGTCAGTTTCTCTTCCAGTTCGAAGTGACCGCTTAGGACCAATCGAATGAGAGTGTCACCCTCTGGGGCATAGTCAGTCAGAGTTCGTAATTCTTCAAAGAGGCGAGCATTCAAGAGGTGAGCTTCGTCAACGATTACAAGGAGCCTGTGTCCTTCGCCGGCGATGGCTCTGGCGGCTTCTAAAATTTTCAGCCGTGCTTCCTGCTCAGTCAGCCCTTCGTATTCAATTCCGAATTCGTAGAGAATGGCTTGCAACAACGCGCGGCGTGTGCTGAAAGCAGATGTACTTAAGTACAGAGCTTGAAACTGAGATTCGGCGACTTCTGCCAGACGTTTGCAGAGCAACGTTTTTCCCAGACCTGCAGCTGAGGTGATCACAGCAATGCCACGCGACTGAGTGACGCAAGTGAGCAGCGCATCGAGCGACTCTTGAACTGGTGCCAATCCAATGAATGATTCAGGATTGGGAACAGCCGAAAAAGGACGTTTCGAAAGACCGAAGAAGCCTTCGTACACAGAGGCACCTCATCCATGGGGAATCGCGTCTAATGGAAACTCTGTCAACTCATCATAAGCCGACAGACTCTTCTCTCCTGATCGAACCGGAGAGATCGTTCCGTTCAGGAAATTGAGGAGCGCTGGTACAAGCGTTTCAAACGGTGCGCCATCATACTGGTCGTACCGGTTGTGACGGCACCTGCAATGAGTGCGAGGGCAGGGACGATCGGAGCCCGCATGCGAACGTTGCTCCAATAGACGAGATGCAATGTCGTGAATGAGATGACAAGTATCACGATCGGAACCCAACGCTGCCGGGAATTCGTCTCTTCACGAAAGAGACTGACGCTACCAGTCACCAGTAAAAACCAGATGACGGTGTAATAAATTCCAACAGCGTAGAGAACACTTCCATGGACGTGTTCCGCTGCCGGACCACTTGGGACGACATTCCAAAAGCGAGCGAAACGTAGCAAGCATGCTTTCAGGAAGAGTTCTGGATGATTGCGAATGGTTTCTTTGGCGAGACTGGACATCCAACGATCACGATCCACTTCGGCTTTTAAGCCGATTTGATCCATCTTTAGATTGATGTTGTTTGCCCAGACAGCCTGACCAGGACCATTTGATCCATCCCAGACCGTGCCAAAAGGCTGATTGACGACTTCTTCGTAGAACGCCTCGTTATTGCCAAGCAATATCGTATAGCCACCGTGGGTCGTCATCAGGATTGGAGCATCAAGGACGATCAAGTTCCGTACGAGCCAGGGACTGACGACAAGAGCAACACCAACCACGACAGCGAAACTTCGTCGGAGAAAAGTCGAAGCTTCGACTGATCGGAAACGCAAAAATTGCCAGCCGAGGTATGCAGAATACAGAGCTGCGAAAACCCAATAGGTCGGTCGTGTGAGAACGCACAGCCCGAAGATGATGCCTGTCATAAACGCATCACGCCAAATCGATGAGTGAGCGAGTCTCACATCAGTTGCCCCGGCAGGCACGGTTAATCGCCAGAGCAATAACGCAGACATGAACGACGCGATGGTTTCCGTCATCGACAGAGACGAATACCTCAGCAGCAGTGGGTCGAGACCATAAATGAGAGCGGCAAGAATGCGACCACTTCTCGAGAGACCAAGGTGTTCAGCAGATTTCCAGATTAGAACAAGACTACCCGCCGCCGCCAGTAAGTTCAGTAGACCACGTCCCCACGCCAGTTCTTCGCTTGAGATTGCGGTGATTAATACCGGGTAGAGCGGCGGGCGAAAGGTGGTCGGAGTGTCGGTTCCAGGAGTGGAATACCCGTTGCCTAAACTGAGGTTACGAGCAATTCCCAGATAGGAATCGGGATCGTTATTCAACTCATCAAACCGTAGAACGACCACTCCGAATCGCAGACCGACACAGCACAGCAGAATGCTGAGGAGAATCCAGTGGTCAGACGAGAGGCGTTTCGGCAACAGCGGAGGCATCCTGTTGAGACGTTCTTTTGGGGCTTGCGTTGGTTTTCAATCCGAACGTTGGTGCAGCGACCTTCGGGAATCGCAACGTGAATCTTGTTCCACGACCGATGGCACTTTCTACTCGAATCCGCCCGCCGTGTGATTCCATCACATCTTTGCACATGGCGAGACCGAGTCCAGTTCCACCTTGACCATTCTTGTCAGATTTCTTTGTTGTAAAGAATCGCTCAAAGATGTGCGGCAGCACGTCTGCTGGAATTCCTGTTCCTTCATCCTTGACCGAAATTTCCGCCATGCCATCGTCAAGATTTTCAGAGACAACAATCGTAAGCACGCGCCCCGGCTGCATTGCCTGACGAGCATTGACGATCAAATTCAGGAGCACCTGCTGAACCTGTCCCGCATTGACTGATGCGTAGGGTTCCGACTGGATCTTCAAATCCAGTCCGATGCGATGGACCTTTAAGTCTTTTTCAACCAGGATCAGGAGGTCTGCGAGTAATGTGGCGAGACTATGCGACTCGCGCCTATCAGCACTGGAGCGAGCATATGTCAACATTCCTGTCGTGATTTTTGCAGCACGTTGACCGGCACTCAGGATTTTGTCGAACGCCTTCGTCCTGGCATCCTGATCATTTTGACGCAAACCGAGCTTCGCGTAGTTGATAACCGTCGTCAGGATGTTGTTGAACTCATGGGCAATCGACGAGCTGAGCTCTCCCAGAGATCCCATTTTCTGAGACACCAGTAGTTGCTCCTGCAACTCTTCAACTCTTTTCTGGAGTTGTTCGACTTCTTGGGTGTTGGAGTCTTGATGCAACGACATATGATTTCTGGTGTCAAGAGAAAGAAAACGAACCTCTTTCGGAAAAATCGACACCATGTGACCCAGACTTCATTCGGTTCGTCTTGATGCGTTGAACGGTATTCAGAATCTTCGCATGAACAAAAGAGGGCAAACTGGGGGACTTTGTAGTCGCCAAATCCATCTCGCCGAACCGTTGTTGTCGTTGCTCTCTTTCCTAATCGACATATCCGGAGATTTCCTGAATCTCTTCCCGCTTCACTCCTTGATCAGCCATGGCAGCATGGAGATCAGCGAGTGCACCTTCTTGAGCGTTTTTCTGAAACAGAATTCGCAACTTGATCCCTTGTTCACCACCGGTTGCCTGTTTCGCTCTGCGGACAACTTCGTCGAGAGAGACATCAACACCTGCTTTGGGGTCTTCTTCTGAAGTGAGGCGATAATGGTCTTCGTGAATTGAGATTGTGATAAATTTCTGAGTGCTTCCGGCATTCAATGTCGATGGACCTGCGGTGGATGTTTGTAAAGTTCCACCCGCTGACACCTTGCTCAGATCTGCTTCTGAATTTGTTTCGTCGGCAGCAGAAGGATTCGCCGAGGCACTCGATTCCGAGTTGCTGGAGTCTTCATTTTCACCTGTCCCCAGACCTCCAAAATTCCAGAACTGACTCAAGATAAAACCGAGGGCAAAAATCCCGATTGCCAATCCGCCTGTGGCTCGTTTCTTCATGAGGGACTCTCCTTGACTCGCACGCTTAAAGTGTGCGGCTAACCTGCTGTTTGTGTAAGTTGAGGATACTTGAATCAGGTCTGGTTATTCAATTCGAAAACCGAGATCTGCGTAATCATAACGAGTGCGAGCATCACTTTCTGAGTTCAATCTGAGGGAAATTTGAGGAAGTGCCTCACGCACTCCTTGAACTGCCCATCGCTGTGACCGACGGTCATAAGTTAACATCGTAATGACTAAGCTTTTCGGTTCTGGAAGTGTATGTGCTGTTTCGATGAATTTTTCGA
Source organism: Planctomicrobium sp. (assembly GCA_030626405.1). Classification (GTDB taxonomy): domain Bacteria; phylum Planctomycetota; class Planctomycetia; order Planctomycetales; family Planctomycetaceae; genus Thalassoglobus. Next base: position 4,358 of record DAOUPA010000009.1, on the reverse strand, counting down.
CAAATGTTTGCTGTACGAATTCTTCATCAATATCAAGTGGAATTTGTATCTGTAACGTTTTGTCACCACTTGAGAGAGTCAGGAAATTTTGCGGAGTGACATGGACATCCCAGATGTCGCAGCGTTTACGAATTTCGTCATACGTAAGCAGGTGTTCAATTACTCGACCCGATTGCTCGACTGTTGTTTGCTTGAATCGTTCTTTCAGGCGTTCGATTTCCATCGCTGTTCGCCCGCCCGGTGGAACGTTTTTATCAAGAATCGCCTGAACTTCTTCTTCAGGCACGTCAAAGAGGTCCACTAGCAGACTCGCTATGACTTGCTCTTGCTGAATCGTCGTTTTCAGTTCATCTTGCACCTGTTGTAAATCTGCTTCTTTCTCAGACAGAGCTGCAAGTGCGGCATCTCGTTCGATTGTTGTTGTCGCCGCTTTTTCAACGATCGTGACTTGCGTTTCTTGCACCTCCATGTATTGAGCGAAGATGACGATCAATAACAGGTCGAGCAACGGCGTCAACTGTAATGACATTTTGCGAGGAACAATCATTCATTGGCCCCCGATTCTGCTTGAACGAAGGCGAGTTCTCGTTTGACACGAGAGACCGTTTCCCGGACGTGGCGACGGTTTTCTGAGAGGCGTCCGAACGGAGGTTCCAGACAACTATTGATGAACATCAAGACCATCGCAGCCAGCAGTCCTGCGGCTGTTGACCAGATGGCATCTCCGAATCGACCGAGAATCAATCCGACCGTGGCGGTTCCCTGCGTGGCGTCACCAGCTTGCAGGGCAACTCCAATTGCCAGAATTGTGCCGAGCACTCCTGCCAGGGGATAAGCTTCAATCATGGTGCGGGCCATGTTGTAGGTTGTTTCAAAAAACATCGAACTGAGATAGCGACGTTTCTCATCCAGAACCCGCATTCGTTCAAGCAATGCCTTTCGGTCGGCTTGCCTGCCTTCTTCATCGAGAACGTCATTCACATCCGAAAGAAACGCATCGATTTGATCGGACAGATGCGCCGTTGAGTCGAGCAGGCTCTGGTTCTTCAATCCACGAGTGAAATCAAACAATGCCGACGCGATCTTCTTCAAATCTCTGCGTGACCAGATCCAAAGCACAAAGAACAGGAACAAATGTACCAGGCAAAACATCCCGATGATCATCGTGGAGAGAGTCGAAAGGTACGACAGCAGTTCGTTCATGTCAGTTTTTCGTTAGGGAATCGCAAGGGATATCGAACCACGACGGAAGGTCGCTGCCTATTGTAGGGAATCAGCGGCGACTTTGGAGTGGTCATTGTGTGAATCGCCCCGTTTGAGGGTCAGGTTGAACTTCATCGGGATCGCAGGTCGAGTTGGCGATGAAGCAGTGTCTGAGAATTACCGATTTGTAGTCAGGAAATTCAACATTGTGAAATCTTTCGCGAAAGAGACATTCTCCCAACACATCCCTATATTGCTTCGTACGTTTGGGAACAATTCGGACGCATTGTCCATCTCGTTTTTACAGTTCTCTGCATGATTCATGGTACGCTGACACTACTTAATCGATCAATACGCGGCGACGCGTTGAAGTCGCATGCGCATTGGGCTCGTCTTCTCAGCGTGTTTATTCTGCTGATTTTGCTCTTTATTGCTCACTTTCGATCAACTTACGCAGTCACGCCAGGCCTTGATTTTTTTCGCTCGATGGCCCACCTCGGAATCGCGCTCATCTGCCTTGCTGGTGTGGGGCATTTTGCAAACTCGGTGACAGAAGAAAAAGAAGAAGGAACTCTCGGGTTGCTGCTCTTGGCGAATATCTCACCGCTGGCGATTTTGCTGGGGAAGTCAACGAATCGAGTCCTTTCTGCGATCTTGATTTTTGCGGCGCAATTCCCTTTTGCCTTGCTCTCGATCACATTGGGTGGGATCACGATCACTCAGATTATTGCAACATACATTTCTCTAGCGGCTTTTCTCTTTTTGATTGCGAACCTGGCATTGTTGTCATCCGTCGTCTCGCGGCGATCCAGCGAAGCCGGCGCCCTGATGGTGCTGCTGACATCGATTGTTCTGGGGATGATTCCTGCTCTCGACCATTCCATCAACGATCTCGTCTCCTTCGGTTATCTCTCTTCGTCAGGAAGCCTTGGTGCAACCATGGAAAGCTTGAACGAGTTCCATGAACAGACGTCAGTGATTCAGCAGGTCTCCAGGATTTTTGAACCGAACGGAGAGTACTCCATTTTCGGAATGCAGCTTCTCTTTTCGGTCGTCATGGGAACCTTCTTTTTTCTGCTCGCCTGGTTGAGGTTCCGCCAAGTTGTCTGGACACCAGAGACGGTCGAACCGCAACGAATGGTGGTTGTGTCCCGACGTCGCAGGTGGTCTCCGTTTATTTCTCGACCCTGGAAAATTGCTCTGGCATGGAAAGATTTTCATTTCATCAGTGGGGGACGACTTCTAGTGATCGCAAAGGTTGTCATTCTCCCTTTGTGGATATGTCTTTGTTATTACTATTCGCAGCAAATTCGGCGAGTCACGATGGCATCAGGCGAACAGTTTGCAAGAGATTCACTGTTCATTATCCTCATTGTCGAGGTGTTGCTCTTTGCATCTCAGTTCTTCAACACCGAACGCAAGTTGGGAACATTGCCAACGTTGCTGATGCTGCCACAGTCTGTGGGGCAGATTTCTTATTCAAAACTTTTGGGTTGCTCGATTGCTGTTCTTCCCACGGTGATTGCTCTACTCGTTACTGAACACTTTCTCACGAAATCAGGGACTGGCGAATTGATTGTCTATACAAAGAAAATGGCCTTTGGTGTTTCAGTCTTACTTGTTCTCAGCCACTTGACCGTTCTTTGTTCATTGATCTCCAAGTGGGGAGCTTTGCCACTTGCGATTGGAACGATGCTGATTCTGGGAATGATTCTCGCCCCGTTCGTTACCGGAGCGATGCGCCTGATCTCTTCCGCCGATCAAGGGCAGCTTGCCGAAACGAGTCCTTTGATTTACGCAACGGCGATTGTTTGCGCAGCGATCCAATTTGAGATAGCTCGACGAATCCGTCTGATTGCAGGAACCTGACCGAGGCTCTTGTGATTCGACACGGAGATAAGTGCGAGGGGCATTCCGTTCGGCTCGCCTGAACACTGAGGCTTTGAATTGAAATTCATATTGGCCTTGCAGTCGGTTGCTGTTAAAACTCACCCTGTTCTCTCTCGGAAAGGTGATTGCCATGGAAGGTGAAATCGAATTGCAAATGATTCTCAGTGGAGGCTCGTTTCTGTTTACTGCCTACTTTTGGTTTGTGAAATCGCGCAGAGAGAAGCCGAATCTTCAGTTCTATCAACTCAGTGATTATCGTTCCGCTTGTCGTCGCCATCCCGATAATCCGGAACTCAAACGGCTCTGCTTGCAACAACTCGATACTGGCGGTGTGCTGATTGCCAATCACAGTTCACGGCAGAATTCGATTGTCCTCTTTGATTGCTTCCTGCAAACTGACCAAGGCGCAATTCAGGGCGACTGGGGATATTCCGGCGATGACAAACCACCCTGGAACATCGGTCCGGAGTCGTCAATCGCTTTTAGCCCAGCCTGTTTCTTTGATGTTCCGGAAGACTTTGTTGTTCCGGAAAATCCGGTGTTCCGAATCCAGTTCATCACTGCCAGCGGCAGAAGATTCTCGCACCGATTCACGAAGCAGGCGCCACGCTTAAGAGAAGTCGCAGAACCACTCTCTCGCGCTGCTTGAGACCGCAACTCTGATCTGCGGCCCGGAAAGTTTTTTGTCACCACAAAGGTCACAAAGAACACGAAGGCAAGTGTTGGATTGAATGACCGAATCAAAAGCCCGGCATTTTGAAAATGCCGGGCTTTTCTCGCTCAACATCTCATTGTTTTCTATGCACCAAGCGTGCTTCAACTTTGTAAACTGACTGCGAGCCTGTTTCTAATTGGACGGCCCCGAATTCAGCGAACGTAAAAAAGCGACGAGGTCGGCGAGTTGTTGTTCGCTGAGACCGGTTTCGAGGCCTTGCGGCATGACGGAGATCGCTGCCGGAACCATTGTTTCGATTTCGTCTCGTTGAATGACAATCGGATCGCCGGTTGTTTGTTGAAGCGATAGCGTTGTCGCGGTTTCGTGGCTGATGAGGCCGGAGACAACTTTTCCATCTTCGGTCACAATCGAGTACGGCTCATACTCGCGAGCGAAAGTTATCGACGGAAACAAAATCGCTTCGAGCAAGTCGCGCTCGCGACGAATTCGCCCGATCGCGGAAAGGTCCGGGCCGATCTTGCCGCCTTTGTCTCCAATTCGGTGGCAGGTCGCACACTTTGATTTTTCGTTGAAGAAGACCTCACGCCCT